>DATASI010000092.1:0-18829 GCA_036269255.1 Candidatus Dormiibacterota bacterium | reverse complement strand
AACGGCTCGGCGCGCCGCTCGACGGAGAAGACGGCCAAGCTCACGCTCGAACAGCTGGTCCGCCAGATCAAGGACGGCGAGGTCGACACGATCATCATCGCCATCACCGACCTGCAAGGGCGGCTGATGGGCAAGCGCCTGACCGGCGCCTACTTCCTCGATCATGTCGACGAGGGCCTGCATGCCTGTGACTACCTGCTGGCGATGGACGTCGAAAACGAACCGCTGCCCGGCTTCAAGTTCACCAACTGGGGCAGCGGCTATGGCGACATGCACGGCCATCCCGACCTCTCGACGATCCGACGGCTGCCCTGGCTCGAAAAGACCGCGATCATCCTTTGCGACGTCGAGACCATGGACGGGCGGCCGGTCGAGATCGCGCCCCGGCAGATCCTGCGACGCCAGGTGGATCGCGCCCGCAAGCTCGGCTTCAATCCCAAGACGGCGTCAGAGTTGGAGTTCTATCTCTTTCGCGACAGCTTCGAGCAGGCGGCGCAGAAGGATTACCGCGGCCTCGAACCCTACGGCCGCTACATCGAGGACTACCACATCCTGCAGGGGACCAAGGCCGAGTGGTTCAACCGGCTGGTTCGCAACGGCATGGAAGCCGCCGGCGTCCCGGTCGAGAACAGCAAGGGTGAGTGGGGATTCGGCCAGCAGGAGATCAACCTGCGTTTTGCCGAGGCGGTCGAGATGGCCGACCGGCACGCGATCTACAAGAACGGCGTCAAGGAGATCGCCGCGCTCAACCAGGTGGCCGTCACGTTCATGGCCAAGTGGTCGATGGCCCAGGCCGGCAGTTCGTTCCACCTGCATTCCTCGCTCTGGGATGCCAAGACCGACCGGGCGCTGTTTCATTCGGCGAATGGCGGCCCGCATGGCATGTCGACGCTCTTTCAGCATTACCTCGCCGGTCTGATCGCCCTGGCCCGCGAGTTCTCGCTCTTCTTCGCGCCCTACGTGAACTCCTACAAGCGTTACCAATCGACGTCGTTCGCGCCGACCTCGGTGGTCTGGGCCTGGGACAACCGCACCTGCGGCTTCCGCATCGTCGGCCACGGCTCGGGGCTGCGCGTCGAGTGCCGGATTCCGGGCGCTGATGCCAATCCGTACCTTGGATTCGCCGCCACCATCGCCGCCGGGCTGCATGGCATCGAGAACAAGCTGGAGCTGCCGCCCGAGTTTCACGGCGATGCCTATAGCGCCCCGAATCTGCCACGGGTGCCGGGCAATCTCACCGAGGCCATCAATGCGCTGGAGAAAAGTGAGGTGGCGCGGCGCGCGTTCGGTGACGAGGTAGTCGAGCATTACCTCCACTCGGCACGGCTGGAGCGCAAGAGCTTCGACAGTGCCGTGACCGACTGGGAGTTGCGCCGCAACTTCGAGCGCATCTAGCCCGCGTCGTCGAGAGTTGGTTCGGTAGGCTTGGTGGCGTATGGCAAAACAGACGGCCATCGACTCGCCGCCAGTCAACATCTACGAAGCGAATGACCAGCTGACGGTCGCGATTCCAGTTCCCGGGGCCCACCACGACACGGTCTCGATCGAGCTGGAGGGACGCCGGCTGCGGGTCAAGGCGGAAGCGCGGTATGCGCAGGAACAGCAGCATTACCTCCAGCACGAATGGAGCGTTGGCAGCTCGCAGCGCGAGGTCGATCTGCCGAGGCCGGTTCGGGGTGGCGGCGCCAAGGCGACGCTGACCCACGGCATTCTCACCATCTCCTTGCCGGTCGGAAGCCAGGAAAGCTCGCAACGGATTCGAATCCCGGTCGCCGAACCGCCGGTCCATCAAGGGCAGCCGCACTAAAGCCTCGAGCCATCTGGCTCGAGCTGCGGCTCATCTGGGAATTGATGCATCCGTGGCCATCGCTGGCCACGACCCTTGCCGCGATCGTCTTCGCGCTGGCACTGGGGATTCGCTGGGGCGACCCACGCGTCGGCGCCATCTTGGTCACCGTTCTCATGACGCAGCTCTCGATCAGCACGCTGAATGACTGGGCCGATCGCGACCGCGATGCGCAGGCAAACCGACCCAAACCGCTCGTCATCGGCCACCTTTCGCCCTGGGCCGCCGTGGGGCTGGCGGGGTTATCTGGCGTTCTCGTCCTGCCCGGCGCCCTCGGTTTTGGGTGGACTGCCGGCGTCGTGTTGATCGGTGGCCTGGCGGCGGGCTGGGCTTATGATCTGTGGCTCAAACCGACCCCGCTGAGCTTCGTGCCATTCGCGATTGCCTTTCCACTGCTGCCGACCTGGGTTGGTCTGGTCTCCGGGCGCCCGCTGTCGCAGTTTGTCTGGGTGATCGTTGGCGGCGCCTTTCTCGCGGTCGCGGTTCACCTCGGTGATTCCCTGCCGGACCTGGCGATCGACGCCAGGACTGGGGTCCGATCACTTGCCGTCACCCTCGGCCTCGAGCGATCCATCCGAACCATCACCGCCTGCATGGTTGCCGGCGGGCTCGTCGTGGTGACGGCGCTCGCGTCACGCATCCTTCAGAGCGTTCTGCTGGGTCTCGCTGGATTGCTGGCGATCGTCCTGCTGGTAACGACGGCTCGTAGATCGCCCGCGAGTGCGCGATGGATTACCGGCAGTTTCGCGATCGTGGCGTCGGTCGCGCTGATCACCCGGTTACCACCGCATGGCTGACCGCATCGATCAAGACGCGGTCGGTGAGCAATATGCCGAGTGGTTCACACGGGGCCTGCGCGGCATCGGCATGCGCTACGTGTTCTCGCGGCGCGGCCTCTGGGTGATCAACACGCCCTACCGGCAGATCCTGGCGGCCGCCGGCATCAGCGCCGACGATCGCGTGCTCGACCTTGGCTGCGGCATCGGCAACATCCTGATCGCGGTCTGCGAGACCATCGCGTTCAAGCACGCGCCCGTCGGGGTCGATGTCTCTCCGGCCTTGATCGAACTCGGTAAACGCGAAGTAGCGAAGGCGGGGTTTGAGGGCCGCATCGATTTGCGCGTCGGGGCCGCCACCACGCTGGCATTCAGCGACGAGTCGTTCGATGTCGTGCTGACCTCGCATGTCATCAAGCACCTGGACGACATCGCGGTCGGGAGGGCTTTCGCCGAGGTGCATCGGGTCCTCTCGCCCGGTGGACGGTTCCTTCTGTGGGAGTTCAAGAAGAGCCCGTTTTCGGCGCCGCTCTTTTTGAGCGCGCGCGCCAGCGGCTTGCCACCGGCGTTTACCCTTCGCGACGAGCGAACGCTCGGGGCGCGGCTGACCGCCGCCGGGTTCGAGCGCGTCAACCGGGTCAACACCGGATTCTTCCTGATGCCTCCGGTGCCGCGCCTCGCGCTCTTAGCGACGCGGTAAATTCGCCGCCTACTATTAGGGGCCCGTGACGATTCGCATCGAGCTTCAATCGCCCGTCACGCTCGACAACCTGCTGGGCCGTGAATGGCTGGTGACCAACGGCCTGGGCGGCTTTGCCTCGAGCACGATCGCGGGCGTGAACACCCGCCGTTACCACGGCCTGCTGGTGGCGGCGATGGAGCCGCCCGTCAAACGGATGCTGTTGCTCGCCCAGCTCGAGGAATGGCTGCTCCTGCCCGGCGAGGACCCGCTGCCGCTTTCGGCCCAGGAGTACTGGGACGGCACCATCTATCCGGACGGCTTCAGCCGTCTCGGGCTGGTCGCTGTCGATGGGATGCTTCCGTGCTTTCAGTGGACCATCGCCGGACGCACGATCGAGAAGCGGGTCTGGATGGAGCAGAACGTCAACCGGACGGTAATCAGCTATCGACTGATCGACGGGCCGCCCACGGCCTTGCGGTTGCGGCCGCTGCTCGCCCATCGCGACTACCACGAGCAGCGCCATGGCCCCGGAGGCTTCGACATGGCGGAGACGACCGACGGATGGATCGTGGATGCCGGCGGCGTGCGCAGCTATCTCGACGTCAGATCCACCCCGACCGTCGCCAGCGCGCCGGACTGGTACTGGCGCGTGCTACATCGAGCCGAAGCGGAACGCGGACTCGACGCCGAGGAGGATCTGTTTACCCCCGGCGTTTGCGAAGTCAGCCTCGCTGCTCAGGGCGAGGTTGCCGTGATCGCCGCCACGGAGGCGGTCCCGCCGGGATGGAACGTTTCGAGCTCACTTGCCGCAGCGCAGCGACGCCAATCGGCGCCGCTCGGGCCCGACCTGACGAGTCCCCTGGCAGCGCAGCTCGTGATCGCCGCCGAGCAATTTCGCGTCGCGCGCGCGGACGATTCACGAAGCGTGATCGCCGGCTACCACTGGTTCACCGATTGGGGCCGCGACAGCATGATCAGCCTTCCGGGTCTAGCCATGCGGCCGGGCACCCTGTGGGAAGCGCGGGCTGTGCTGGAGACCAATCTTCGGTACCTCGACCGCGGCCTGATCCCGAACCGCTTTCCCGATCGTGGCGAGGCGCCGGAGTACAACACGATGGACGCCACGCTCTGGATGTTCCAGGCCCTCGCGTCATATTTGCGCGCCAGCGGCGATTGGCGTTTCATCCTGGAGCGGCTCGACCAACTCGAGGAGATCGTCGACTGGCATCTGCGCGGCACGCATCACAACATCCGGGTCGACGAGGCCGACGGCCTACTGGCCGGTGGGGAAGAGGGATACGCCCTGACCTGGATGGATGCCCGCGTCCAGGATTGGGTCGTCACGCCGCGCCGTGGCAAGCAGATCGAGATCAATGCGCTCTGGTACAACGCGCTGCGACAGCTCGCGCTCTGGTGCGAGCGTGCCGGCAAACCGGCTGGGCGGTATCACGGCATGGCGGCGCAGGCATTTGAATCGGCGCAGCGACGGTACTGGTTCAGCGAAGGCGGCTACCTCTATGACTGCCTGGACGGGCCCGACGGCGACGACGCGAGCCTCCGCCCCAACCAGGTCATCGCCCTTGGACTCGGCTATCCACTGCTCGAGGGGGAGCGGGCGAAATCGGTGCTCGACGTCGTCAGCGCGAAGCTGCTGACCACGTATGGCTTGCGAACGCTATCGCCCGACGACCCGCGCTACCGGTCGGTCTACCAGGGCGGCCAGCAGGCGCGCGATGCCGCCTATCACATGGGCACCGTCTGGCCGTGGCTGCTGGGGCCATACCTGGATGCGCACCGGCGGATCTATCGCGATGCGAAGGCCGCTCGCGAATTGCTGGAACCCTTCGCCAGCCATCTTGGTGAGGCGGGGCTGGGAACGATCAGCGAGATCTTCGAGCCCGAGCCGCCCTACCGGCCGGTCGGATGTATCGCGCAGGCCTGGAGCGTCGCCGAGGTGCTACGCCAGGCCAACCTGGCTGATTAGAGGACGGTCTCGTCGACGGTGACCTGGTCGACGATCTCCCGGCGCAGCGTGTCCTCATCGCGCTCGCGAGTGCTCTTGAGATTGCGAAAGGGTCGATCGAGGCCCATGCGTCCCTGGATCACCCAGGCGCCTCCCTGGGCAAATGCCATCAGGTTCACTTCGAAGTTGTGCCGCCGGCCTTTCGGGCGCCAGGCGAGGGTCCATCGAGGTGGCTGGCGCTCGTAGCTGACGGTCCCACTGCCTCCAAGCTTCTCGCGATTGACGGCGTCCATCTGTTCGCGGACCAGCGCGTCGAGCGCGATGAGGAGTTCGTAGAGGCGTTCGCGATAGTTTTCAACCCGTCCTTGCAGGTTGAAATCGGCTGCGGTGACCGGCACTGTCGGACATGATACGTTCTCCCCAAGATATCCACAGATTGTGTATAAAGCTGGCTATTGACACAACATCTGGTAGGGCGCCAAAATGGGACCGCTCCGGATGGAAGCGCAGCTCGACGTCCAACTTCTGACCCATACCCCCGATCCCGTCCGCGTCATGTACGTGGCGTTCCGCACCTGCTACTCGAAGTTCACGCCCCAACAGATCTGGGCCGACATCGAGTCGGGGAAGATCTCCGAGGAGAAGATGAAGAGCTTCATCTTCGACAAGCTCAAGAGTGGGCACTCATCGCCGCGCACACAGATTTACTTCACCTTCGCTGTCAGCGGGCTCTCGCGATCGGCGAGTCACCAGCTGGTCCGGCATAACAACGGCATCACCTTCGATCAGCAGTCGCAGCGTTACTACGCCTTCAAGGAAGCGGAGTTTCCGTTTGTGGTCCCAGAGACCTGGGAGCAAGCCGGCCTGCGCGAGGAATACCTCGCGTTCATGCGACGCGTCGGCGAGCTCTACGACCTCGCGCTCAAGGCGGGCGTCCCAGCCGAGGACGCCCGCTTTCTCCTCCCCAACGCGGCGACAACCAATCTGACGTTTACGGTGAACTTCGAAGAGTTCCTGCACATCGCCGACCTCCGGCTGTGCTGGCGAGCCCAGTGGGAGATCCGCCACATGTGGGCGCGGGCGCGCAACGCGCTCAAGGCGAAGTTCCCGGAGCTCGCCAAGCCCGTCCAGCCCAAGTGCGGGGACCAGCGCCTCGGCTACTGCGATGAGCCGATGGCCGAATACCTCAAATGCCCGCTGGGGGCTCGGCGGATCCGGCTGCACAAAGACGACATCATCGCGGCCGCGAAAGCCGGTAAGAGCCTGGACTCCGCTCCGCTCAAGGAGGAGGATCTGGCGCTGCTCACGCCCCGTCCAGAGTTCGAGCCAGTCGCCAGCCCGAATGGAGGGCGGGTCTCGGCCAAGAACTAAATTAGTAACTGGTCTTGACAATCTATAAAGCCTCGCTTTATAGTCTGGCCAATGGACAAGCTAGATCGACATGAAATACTCAGTCGCGTCGCCGCGGGGACGATTACCCCCGAGGAGGCCGCCTCCCAACTCGATTCGCTGAAGGGCGGGGAGGCGACGGCCCAGCCGGCGATTCGCAAGGTCAGGATTGCCCGGCAGCTCGGGTCGATCGAGATCACCGGAGACCCGACGGTCCGCGACGCCGTTGCCGAGGGCCCGCATCGTGCTCGGATCGACGGCGACACGATGGTCTTCGAGGGCGAGGTTTGGGAGGAGACTGGCAGCTTTGTGTTCGGTTTCGCTCGAGGGGCCGCGAACGAGAAGCTGTCGATCCGGCTCAACCCGTCGCTCGGGCTGGACCTGGACGTGCAGGCCGGGAACTGCCGCGTTCGCGGCGTCGAGGGGCCGATTCGGGCAGACATCCAGGCCGGGTCGGCAACCATCGAGGGCTTTAGGAGCGAACTCAACCTGACCGTGCAGGCGGGGTCGGTCAAGGCAAGCGGCCGGCTGGCCGGCGGCGACTCGCGCATCACCTGCGATGCCGGCAACGTCAACCTCAATCTCGAGCCGGGCAGCAGCGTCCGGATCAAGGCACACACCACCATCGGAAAGGTCGATCTCCCGGGACAGGTGCGGATCAATGGACGCGGCACGGCCGAAGACGTCACCATCGGCGACGCAACCGGATTGCTCGTGATCGAGGCCAACATGGGCTCGGTCAGGGTCACCGCGGCGTGAACGAGACATTACGCAACGCCCCCCGTGACTGCCCGGTGTGCGGGAGCAAGCTGGCGCTGACGCGGCTGAGCTGTCGAGATTGCGGCAGCGAGCTCTCGGGAGCGTTCGAGAGCTGTGAGTTCTGTTCGCTCGGCAAAGACGACCGCGAGGTGTTGCGCGTGTTCCTCGCCTCGCGGGGAAACATGAAGGACCTGGAGCGACACCTGGGCGTGAGCTACCCGACCGCCCGTGCCCGGTTCGACGTGCTGCTGACCAAGCTCGGACTTGGCGAGCGCACCGCCGCGGATCCGCGGCTGAGCACGCTGGAACAGCTCGCTCGCGGTGAGATCGACCTCGAAGAAGCCGACCGTCGACTCCCTTAGGAGGCACTGTCATGGAGCCCGATTTCCGCTATCACGCCGCGCTCGCCCGGAGGCAGGCGCTTATCGATGAGTCCGCTGAGCGCCGGCTGCTATCTGGCAGCCGCCCGCGGCCGCCCGGGTCGCTGCGACGCTGGATGGCGTCACGCTTGCGTCGCGTTGCCGACCGGCTCGAGCCCTCGGCCCGGTCATTCGCGCCGGTGAAACGCTACGATTTCTGAATGCGCGAGGACGCTCCATCCCCGTTGATCCGGCAGTGGGTTCGGGAGCGAACGCTGCTCACGGACGCCGGGCTGGTCATCGCCTTCAGCCTGTTCACCGGATTGATGGCCCATATCGCGATTCCGTTACCCTTCACGCCGGTTCCCATCACCGGGCAGACGTTTGCCGTGCTGGTCACAGGCGCGGTCCTCGGGGCCCGGCTGGGCACGGCGGCCATGTTGCTCTACCTGGTGGAGGGCTTTGCCGGGCTGCCCGTCTTCGCCGCAGCGACCGGCAGCTTCACCTACGGATACCTGGCGGGGTTCGTGGTGGCCACGCTCGTGGTCGGCTGGCTCGCCGATCGCGGCTGGACTCGCGACTGGCGATTGACGGTCGCGGCCATGCTGGCGGGTGAGGTCGCGATCTACTTCTTTGGGCTGCTCTGGCTGGCGCACCTCGTGCCGCCCGACAAGGTGCTCGCGTTCGGCCTGTATCCCTTTCTGATCGGCGACGCGATCAAGCTGGTCGCCGCGACGATCGTCGTGCCGGCGGGATGGCGGCTGCGTCCCCGCGGATGATTGCCTACTGTTCCGACTGCGGAACGAAGACCGAGACGCAACTCGTTGGCCGGCAGCGTCTCAGTGTCTGCGTCGGCTGCGACCGCATCTTCTTTCGCAACCCCAAAGTCGTGGCCGCGGCGGTCATCGAAGAACGTGACCGGGTCCTGCTGGTGCGGCGTGACATCGAACCAGGCCGTGGGCTCTGGGGGTTGCCGGGCGGCTTCGTCGACTGGGACGAACATCCCGAAGACGCGATGGTACGCGAATGTCGTGAGGAAGTGGGCATCGGTGTCACGCCGCTGGAGTTGCTGACGGTGCTGCACATCCGCCAGGAAGAGGAGGGCATCGTCGGCCTTTTCTACCGAGCCCGGCTGGTCGACGGCGCGCCGATCGCGGGTGACGAGGTGCAGCAGGTCGGCTGGTTTGCACCGGATCACCTCCCGCCGCTGGCCTTTGCGACCCACCGTAAAATCCTTCAACGCTGGTCGCAGGAAGTGGCTGCCCGCGGCGCCGCCTGAAACCATCGCGCGCAAGAGCATCGTCACCAAGACAGGAGACAGCGGCGAGACCGGGCTGCTTTACGGCGGACGAGTTTCGAAAACGGATCCGCGGACCGAGGCCTACGGCACGGTTGATGAAGCGATTTCTGCGCTCGGCGCCACGCGCGCGCTGGTCAAGGATCGGGGTAGACACGCGACGATTCTCCGGGTGCAGACCGAGCTCTTTACGGTGGGGGCCGAACTGGCCACCGACCCGGCCGAGTATGACAATCTCGCGAAGCACTTCAAGGTGGTCACCGACGACTACACGAATCGCGTGGAGGCAGAAATTCTCGAGCTCGAGAAACGTGTCCCGCTGCCCGATGCGTTCGTGATTCCGGGCGGAACGGCGGCGGCGGCGGCGCTGGACGTTGGCCGGACCGTGATGCGTCGCGCGGAGCGGCGGATCGTCGCGCTCCAGCTCGGCGGTTACCAGGTCAAACCGACGGTGCTCAGATACGTCAACCGCCTTTCCGACTTGCTCTTCATGCTGGCTCGGGCCGAGGAGGGGTCGGCGCTGAAGCCGCTAACGGGGCGGCGAGTGGCCCGCACTCCCGCAGCGCCAGCTCGCACTCCTCGCGTACCCAGGCCTCGCTCTCGCGGCTGAGGGCCTCTTCGAGCGCAGCCGCTGCCGCGGAACCGCCGAGCCGGCCAAGGGCCCACGCCGCGTGACCACGGACCAGCGGCTCGTCGTCCTCGAGGGCGGCGGACAAGGCGGGTACCGACGAACGGTCGGCGATGTTGCCGAGCGCAACGCACGCATTGCGCAACAGCCCGGATCGGCGTGCCCGCCAGACGGCGCTCTCGCGATAGCGCGCCTGAAACTCCGCCTCGTCGAGCGCCAGCAGGTCTTCCAGTCCTGGACGGGGATCGAGCGACGGACCGAAGGTATCGATCGCGCGTGGATCGGGCACGGCGGGCGTGGCGGCGTTGTTGACCGGACAGACCTCCTGGCAGAGGTCGCAGCCGAAGATCCAATCGCCGAGCAACGGCCTGATCTCTCGCGGAATGATGCCGCGGTGCTCGATCGTCCAGAAGGAAATGCATTTACGGTTGTCGAGCACGCCAGGCGCCACCAGGGCGCCGGTCGGGCAGACTCGAAGGCAGGCGTCGCACGCGCCGCAGTTCTTCGCGATCGGCTGATCGGGCTGCAGCGCAGCAGACGTCACGATCTCGCAGAGCAAGACGTTCGAGCCGATTCCCGGCACGAGCAGATTGGTGTTCTTGCCGAGCCAGCCGATGCCGGCCCGCGCCGCCGCCGCGCGATCCAGCATCCAGCCATGGTCGACATAGGTCTTGGCGCGAAAGGCTCGTGCCCGGAGCATGTCGACGATCGGTTGCATCCGCTCGAGCAGGACCTCGTGGTAGTCACGCCCGAGGGCATAGGAGGCGATTCGCCCAGCGGGCCCCCACCCCGGCCCTCCCCCGGAGGGGGAGGGAGGCTGAAGAGGAGATGTAGCGGCGGGGTAGGGGAACGCGAGGCTGATGATGCTGCGGGCCTCCCGGGTGGCGCGGCGTGGATCAGCGCTGGCATGCACCCGCGACTCAGACCACCACGACAGGCCATCCATCAATCCCTCTCGGGTTCGCACCGTCGCGGCGGACTCAGCCTCGACGAATGGGTCCGCGCTGGTGATCCCGACGGCGCAAAATCCGAGCGATTTTGCGAGCTGTTTGACCTCTTCCGTGAGGGTCATCTGGGACCTAGCTTAGGGTCGGGTGGGGTAGTAGGATTAGCGGCAATGCAGGGGAGAGCAGTCTGGAAGGAGCTTCAACTCCTTTTGAGCCTGAACCTGCCCGACACGGCGTTCTACCTGTGGGAAGGGACCGCAACCTGCTGTCACTGTGACGACCGCGACCTGGTGATTGGGGCGCCCACCGAACAATCCGCCCGCCAGCTGGTCCAGGCATATTTGCCGGTCGTCCGTCGCACCCTCCAGGCGATCCCGGACGCGCCCCAGCGCGTCTCTGTCGTCGTCACGGCCGTCCCGCTGGCACACGCCTGATTGCCGGGTAAGTCGGAAAGCGATCGCCGCCGGCTAAAGGCGGAGATCTTCGGTGACGTCCAGGGCGTTGGCTTTCGCTTTTTCGCCGAGCGGCATGCCCGGCGGCTTGGCCTCGAGGGCTACGTCCGGAATCGATACGATGGCGCCGTGGAGGTGGAGGCCGAGGGCACCGCCAGCCTGCTCGAGCAGTTTCTCAACGACCTTCGCCACGGACCACGGGCGGCTCGGGTCCAGGACGTCAAAGTCAGCTGGACGCCGCCCCGCGGCGATCTCGGACCCTTTGGCGTGAGAGGATAGCGGCATGAAATTCGCCCGCCGCATGGACGACATCGGCACCGAAACCGCCTTCGAGGTTTTAGCCAAGGCTCGCAAGCTGGAAGCGCAAGGCCGCAGCATCGTCCACCTCGAGATTGGCGAGCCCGATTTCCCGACGCCGCCAAATATCGTCGAAGCCGCCGAGAAGGCGCTCCGCGATGGTTTCACGCACTACACGCCTGCGGGCGGTTTGATGCCGGCGCGTCAGGCGGTCGCCGACTGGATCCGCCGCTGGTACGAAGTGGAGGTCAAACCCGAGCAGGTGGTGATGGTTCCAGGCTCGAAGAACGTCCTGCTCTTCACCATGCTGGCGCTGGTGGATCCGGGCGACGACGTGATCGTGCCGGACCCGGGCTACCCGATCTATGCCTCGGCCGCCGAACTCGCCGGGGCGAGGGTGATCGGCATTCCGCTGCGGGAGAAGAACGAATTTCGGATCGACATCGAGGAGCTGAAGTCGAAGATCACGCCAAAGACCAGGGTCCTGGTGATCAACTCACCGCAAAACCCGACCGGCGGCGTGCTCTCCACCCATGACCTCGAGCAGATCGCGGAGCTGGCGATGCGGCATGACTTCTATGTGCTCAGCGACGAGGTCTACGGCCAGATCACCTACGACGGGCACCATGCCTCGATCATGACGGTGCCCGGCATGCTCGACCGCACCATCTACTCCGACGGGCTGAGCAAGGCCTACGCGATGTGCGGCTGGCGGCTCGGTTTTGCGGTGGCGCCGCTGCCACTGGCGCAGAAATTCGAAACGCTGATGATCAACAGCAGCTCCTGCGCGGCCGCCTTCACGCAGATGGCCGCCATCGAGGCGCTCTCGCCACGATCTGACGCCTCGGTCCAGGCGATGGTCGGCGAATTCAAGCGCCGCCGCGACTTCGTGGTCGACCGGCTGAACCAACTCCCCGGCGTGCGCTGCCATAAGCCGCTCGGCGCCTTTTACGTCTTTCCGAACATCAACGACACCGGCCAGAACGAGCGGCAGCTGGCCGACCGCATGCTCTATGAGGGCGGCGTCGCGGTGCTGGCCGGGACCTCATTCGGCCAGGAGGGCAAAGGCTACCTGCGGTTGTCGTACGCGAACTCGGTCGAGCAGATCGAGGAGGGCGTCGAGCGGATGAAAGGAGTGTTGGAGAAGACCGCCGCTCGCGCCTAGCTCGCGGGCTCCGGCTGACCGTGGCCACACATACCGCGCCGATCCTGGAGAGGATTCTCGAACTCCGGCGACTCGCGGTCGAGGAGATGAAGCGGGGGGATGCCGAGAGGCTAATCGCCGCGGCCGTCGACACGGCACCCGCGCCACGCGATTTTCGGGCGGCGGTGACGCGATCGATCGTGTCGGTCATCGCGGAATGCAAAGAGCGCTCCCCGTCCGGTGGACTGCTGCAGGCGCCCTACGATCCGATCGCGCTCGCCCGGCGCTACGCGGCGCACGGCGCCGCCGCCATCTCGGTGCTGACCGAACCCGAGTTTTTCGGCGGCAGCACCCTGCACCTCAAAGAGGTGCGTGCCGCTGTCCAGCTGCCGGTGCTCTGCAAGGACTTCATCATCGATCCCATCCAGCTGCGGCTGGCGCGCGCGGCGGGGGCCGATGCCGTCCTCCTGATCGTCTCGATCCTCGATGACCAACAGCTGCAGAGCCTGCTTGCGGGTTGTCTCCGCCTGGGGATGCAGGCACTGGTCGAGGTCCATGACGAGGGGGAGGTGGTACGAGCGCTGGCCGCCGGTGCGACGATGCTTGGCATCAACAATCGCAACCTGGCCACGATGACGACCGACAAGGCCACGACCGCCGCCCTGCGGCCGCTGATCCCGACGGGCCGGACGGTGGTGAGCGAGAGCGGCATCAGCACCCGCGAGGACATGGAGGAGCTTCGCCGGCTCGGCGTGCACGCCGCGCTCGTCGGTGAGGCCTTCTTGCGAGCCGGCGATCCGGAGGCGAAGGTCCGAGAACTGACTGGGCGATGACGCGAATCAAAATCTGCGGCAACACCCGCGCTGAGGACGTCGAGCTCGCGCTCAGCGTGGGCGTCGACCTGCTCGGCTTCATCTTTACGCGGAGCAAGCGCCAGATCAGCATCACGGAAGGCGCCGCACTGGTGGCGGACATTCCTGAGTCCGTGGAGCGGGTGGGCGTCTTCATCGATGAGCCTCCGGCCGTCATTGCGCAAGCGATCGATCGCTGCCGCCTGACCGCGGCGCAGATCTATCGACCGATCACGGCCGAGGACCGCAGGCTCGGGGTCGCCCTGCTGCCGGCACTCCGCATGCGTCCTGGCCTTGGCCCGGTCGACCATGGCGTGCTGCCGTCCGACCGGATCGTGCTGGACACCTGGACCGACGAGAGTGATGGTGGCGGCAGTGGTCGTACCTGGGACTGGGGCGTCGCCGAAGCGCTCGCGCGGCAGCACCGCGTCATCGTGTCGGGCGGGCTCAACGCGGCGAACGTTGATCAGGCTGTGGCCACGCTTGCGCCCTGGGGCGTCGACGTCTGCGGCGGCGTGGAGTCGGCGGCCCGCCAGAAGGACCCGGCAAAGTTGCGGGCCTTCGTGGCGGCTGTTCGGGGGGCGGACCGGTGAAGGAGCTTGTTCGGAAGGGACCCGACGCACGTGGACGGTTTGGCGACTACGGCGGGCGCTTCATCCCCGAGACGTTGATGGCGGCTGTCCAGGAACTCACCGAGGCGTTCGAGCGAGCTCAGCAGGACGACGCGTTTCGTGCCGAGTTCGATCGGCTGTCGCGGCATTTCAGCGGACGGCCGACTCCGGTCTACCGCGCCGATCGGTTGACCGAGACGGGCGGCGGCGCGGAGATCTGGCTCAAGCGCGAGGACCTGTGCCACACCGGCGCACACAAAATCAACAATGCGCTGGGACAGGTGCTGCTGGCGGGGCGTATGGGCAAGCGCCGGGTCATCGCCGAAACGGGCGCCGGCCAGCACGGCGTCGCGGTCGCCACGGTCTGCGCCAAGTTCGGGCTCGAGTGCGACGTCTATATGGGCGTCGAGGATATGGCGCGCCAGGCAATCAACGTCTACAAGATGCGTTTGTTGGGCGCAACCGTTCGACCGGTCGAGAGCGGCAGCCAGACCTTGAAAGATGCGACCAACGAGGCGATCCGTGATTGGGTGACCAACGTTCGAACCACCCATTACGTGATCGGGTCGGCCGTCGGTCCGCACCCCTATCCGCTGATGGTGCGAGAGTTTCAGTCGGTGATTGGCCGCGAGGCGCGAGCGCAAATGCTCGAGGAGACCGGGCGCCTACCGGCGGTGGTGATCGCCTGCGTCGGGGGCGGAAGCAATGCGATTGGGATCTTCGCGCCGTTTTATGACGACCCGGTGCGGCTGATCGGCGTGGAGGCGGCGGGCCGTGGGTTGCGAAGCGGAGCGCATGCCGCATCGATCAGCGGTGGACGGCCGGGGGTGCTGCATGGCTCATTCAGCTATCTCCTGCAGGATGACGACGGCCAGGTTCTGGCCACCCACTCGATTTCGGCGGGCCTCGACTATCCGGGAGTCGGACCCGAGCACGCCTATCTGCACGACGTCCATCGGGCCGAGTACGTCAGCGTCACCGACCAGGAGGCGCTCGATGCCTTCCACCAGCTGTCACTCCTCGAGGGCATCATTCCCGCGCTGGAAAGCTCCCACGCGCTGGCGCACGCGACACGCATCGCCCGAGAGGTCGGCGCCGGCGAGCCGCTGCTGGTGAATCTCTCAGGACGCGGCGACAAAGACCTCGACATCGTGCGCGCGGCGTCTGGGTGAGCCGGATCGCGAGCACGTTCGCGCGCCTTCGCAAGGAACGGCGTCTGGCGTTGATCGCCTACCTGACGGTTGGCTATCCGACGCCCGATGCAACCCCTGGGCTGGTGCGGGCGGCGGTGGAAGCCGGCGCCGACGCGATCGAGCTGGGCATTCCCTTCTCGGATCCCCTTGCTGACGGGCCGACCATCCAGGCGGCGTCGCAACGCGCGCTCAAATCGGGCGTCAGCGTTGCTCGCGCGCTGGAGGCCGCCGGGTCTGCTCGAGCCGCCGTCGACGTCCCGCTCCTGTTTATGACGTATCTCAATCCGATCCTGAGCTATGGGCTCGAGCGATTCTGCCGAGCCGCTGTCGAGGCCGGGATCGATGGACTGATCGTCCCCGACCTACCGGCCACGGACGCGGCCGACCTGCAATCTGCGGCCCAGCCGGCGGGGATGGATCTGGTCTTCTTCGCCTCCCCGACCAGCAGCGACGACGGCATCGCGGCCGCCTGCCGTGCGGCGACCGGCTTCATCTATTGCATCGCCGTCACCGGCGTCACCGGTGCGCGTGCCGAGCTCGAACCCGGGCTGCTGCCCCTGCTGGAGCGGGTGCGACGCCGCACGCAGTTACCGGTCGTGGTCGGGTTCGGCATCTCGCAGGCGCGGCACCTGCGAGCCCTGGAAGGCAAGGCCGACGGCGTCATCGTGGCGAGCGCCCTGCTCGACGCGATCGCGAAGGCTCCGCAGGCCGCGCCCACCCAGGTGCGGGATTTCCTGCGCGGGCTACGGCACGCCGAATAAGTCGGCGGCGATCCGGGTTTATGTTGACGACATGCGAGCGGTCTGGAACGGGGCGACGCTGGCCGAGAGCGACGAGACGATCGTGGTGGAGGGGAACCATTACTTCCCGCCGGACGCGGTCAAGCGCGAGCGCTTCAAGCCGAGCGAGCACCATACGACCTGTTCCTGGAAAGGCGAGGCCAGCTATTACACCGTCGAGGTCGACGGCAAGCTCAATCAGGACGCGGCCTGGTTTTATCCAGAGCCCAAGCCCGCCGCCGCCCAGATCAAGGATTACGTCGCCTTCTGGCATGGCGTGAAGGTCGAGCCCTAGCTCGCTGACGCCCCCGGCCGTTCCCTGAGGGAGGGAAAGGTGAGCCCCGGATCTGGCGTCACACCGGTGGGACATGGGCCAGCCCGACCAGCCTGCCTCGGACGTCGAGGAGGCCGAAGAACGCCGGCTGATCGATCGGAGCGCCACGGGGGACCAGGAGGCCTTCCGTCAATTGGTGCTCCGCTATCACCGCCTGGTCATGAACGTGTCCTTTCGGGCGCTCGGCGAGATGAGCCTGGCGGAAGACGTGGCGCAGGAGGTCTTCATCAAGGTTTACAAGGCCCTGCCCGGGTACCGGCATGACAAGCCCTTCAAGCACTGGCTGCATCGCGTCGCGGCCAACGCCGTCACCGACGCCTTGCGGCGGCGCCGGCCGGTCGTCTCGCTCGACGGCCTGGAGGAACTTCCGGCGGCCAAACATTCCGATCCGCAGGATGTCGCCGCCCGTCACGACCTGCAACGTGCCGTCCGTCACGCGATCGCGAGCCTCCCGCCACATTACCGCGACACGATCGCCCTGCAGGCGTTTGGCGAGCTCAGCTATGACGAGATCGCCCGCGCCCTCGATATCCCGCTCGGCACGGTGATGTCCCGGCTCAACGGCGCCAAGCGGCTGCTCCGTGAGACCCTCGGGGACCTGGCCCGGTCCTATGGGGAGGAGGCGAATACGGCATGAATTCGACCCGTTTGATCAGGCAGAGGGTGTCCCAGCCATGTTGAGTCATGCGACGACGCGCGACTGGTTGATTCCCTATGCGGACGGCATGCTCGCCGCTGACGAGCAGCGACGGATCGATGGACATCTCACCGGATGCGCCGCCTGCGCCGGCGAGTTGCGCGAGATTCGTGAGCTGAACCTGTTGCTGGTCAGCCTGCCGCCTGCCCCACCGGTTGCCTTTGCGCCGTTCTGGCTGAAGCTCCAGGCGGTGCTCCCCCAACGACGGACCCTTCGTGTGCCCAGGTTTGCCATCTACCGCCGCGCCGGTCTGGCGTTCGCGCTAGCGACGGGCGTGGCCGTTGCCGTCGCCGGGGGCGCCCTGGCGGCGCCTGGTGCGATGCCGGACAGTCCCCTCTTCCCTGTGAAGCAGCTCGAAGAGAGCATCCAGCTGGCGACCGCCCCAGCCTCGGGCAAGGTCTCGGTCCAGCTGTCGCAGGCAAATCAGCGGCTGCTAGAGGCGCGGCAAATGGTCGCCAGCCACAAGCCGCTCCTGGCGGTCGAGAGCTTGCGCGCGTTTCGCGTCACGCTCAACGAGGCGGCCGCCGAGCTTTCCAAGCCGGTCGATCCCCGGCGGGCCCAGCAAGAGCTGAATCGCCTGCAGGCAGGGCTGGATGCGGTCGAGAAAGAGAATGCCGCCAAGGACGACGATGATTCGGCGGTTCGCGGGCTGGTCGTGGCCTCGGTCGACGACCTCGATCGGATCGAACATCGCGACGCGACCGTCCCGCCCGCAACGCTGGTGATCGGGACGGAAGCGACGCCCGATCCGACGCCGGCCCCCAGGCCGCAGCCGGTGGTCAAGCCGACGCCGCGCCCCCAGCCGTCGGACGAAGAGCATCACTAAATTCCTCGCGGCTGATCGGGTCGGCCGCCGGTACACTCAGGGCTGTGGGCGCACGCGAGGACGTGCTGGTGGTGCCGCGCGACCTCCTGTTCGCGGGTGAGGAATGGACCGGCTTTCGGGATGCCGGGGTTGAGCAGCTGCTCGGCCGCATCCGGGAGCACTATCGCTTCCGGCCTCGGCGTGACGTGGAAGAGGACCCGACCGAACCACAGATCATTCCTTATGTCGTCTTCCGGCACGAGGACCGGTACTTCCTGACACACCGCCTGCGCCGCTCGAGTGAGCGTCGCCTGCGCCACCTGTACTCCCTCGGTGTTGGCGGCCACATCAACCCCGAAGACGTCGCCGGCGCTGCCGATCCGGTCGAGGCCGGGCTGCGACGCGAATGGGAAGAGGAGGTCGTCTACAGCGGCAGCTTCTCGACCCGATTGATCGGCGCTATCAACGACCAGACGACCCCGGTCGGACGGGTTCACGTCGGCCTGATCTTCCTGGTCGAAGGGGATCGGCCTGAGATCTCGATTCGCGAAGTGGACAAGCTGGCCGGCGCATTATTCGAGCTCGAGGCGATGCGCAGCTACTACCTGGACATGGAATCCTGGTCGCAGCTGATCTTCGATTACTTGACGAAGGTTCCCGTCGCCTGAGCCTACCGCGGGGCGAGCACGCAGAATTCGTTGCCTTCGGGGTCGGCCATGACCACCCACGGGACATCGCCCTGACCGATGTCGATCCGCCTCGCCCCCAAGCCGATCAGGCGCTCGACCTCTCCCGGCTGGTCTGCGGCTGGTCGGAGGTCGAGGTGGAGCCGATTCTTGACTGACTTCTTCTCCGGGACATGCTCGAAGAGGATGTCGGGGTGGTCGCCTCCCGGCTCGATCCACCACTCGCCGTTGTCGGGCCCTTGAAGCGGCAGCCCCAGGGCCTGGCTCCAAAACGTGCCGACGCGTTTGACATCGGCGCAGTCGACGACGAGGCTTTGCCAGCGTAGCGCCATTA
>DATASI010000091.1:0-3855 GCA_036269255.1 Candidatus Dormiibacterota bacterium | reverse complement strand
CGCCGGAGGGTCAGCGGACGGCCGCCGCGATCAGTGCGGTGGTCGAGGGGTTCGAGGCGCAGATCCGGCGGCGCGTCAGCCATGCGGAGCTGGAGGGGTTCTTCGCGGTGGTCGAGGCCATCGACAGGGCGATCGATGCCGGGTAGGTTCGCCTTTCGCAACCTGTGGCTGGCCACCACCGTCAGCCAGGTCGGCACGCAGATCAGCGAGCTGGCGATTCCGTTGATCGCCATCGTGACCTTGCACGCCACCCCCTTCCAGGTGGGATTGCTGCTGGCGGTTGAGTTTTTGCCGATCATCGTGTTCAGCCTTCTTGCCGGAGCCTGGGTGGATCGCCTCCGCCGGCGGCCGCTCTTGATCGCCAGCGACCTGGGACGGGCCGTGATTTTGCTCTCGATTCCGGCCGCCCATGCTTTGGGAGTCCTCTCGCTGATCCAGCTCTATGTCGCCGGCTTCCTGGTGGGATCCTTGAGCGTCGTCTTCGATGTCGCTTACCAGTCCTATCTGCCTTCGTTGGTGGATCGCGAGCAGCTGGTCGCCGCCAACAGCAAACTGCAGGTCAGCGAGCAGGGCGCCTCGGTGGTGGGGCCGGCGCTGGGTGGCTCACTGATCAGCCTGGTGACCGCTCCGCTAGCCGTCGCCTTCGACGCCATCAGCTACCTGGCCTCCGGCGTTCTCCTGCTCTCGATCCGTCAGCCGGAGCCGCCGCCGCCTCGCGCCGCGCCCGCCAGCACCGCGGGCGTGCTTGGTGAGATTGCGCAAGGCATCCGGTACGTGGTTCGCCACCCGGTCCTGCGAGCGCTGGTAATGGTCTCGGGGTTGATTCAGTTCTTCGGCCGGATCGTGATGGCGGTCCTGCTCGTCTACCTGGTGCGCGACGTGGGACTCAGCGCCGCCGCGATTGGCACCGTTTTTGCCATTGGCGGACTGGGCTTCGTCGTCGGCGCGCTGCTGGCGTCCGTCGTGAGCGCGCGTCTCGGCCTCGGGCGGACGCTGACGGTTGCCGCCGTGCTGGCGTCGCTCAGCCCACTCCTGTACGCGGCCGGCCCGCGCAACCTGGCTGGCGCGTTCGTTGCCGCCGGCTTCTTTCTCTACGGCGTATCGGCCGTCACCTGGAGCATCAACAGCCTCAGCCTGCGCCAGGCGGTGGCGCCGCCGGCGATGCTGGGACGGGTCGCCGCCACCATGCGGCTCTTCTCCTGGGGACTGATTCCGATCGGCAGCCTGGTCGGCGGCCTGTTGGGAAGCGGGATCGGCCTTCACCAGACGATCGTGGTCGGCGCGCTTGGCGGGCTGCTCGCCAGCCTGCCCGTCCTGCTCTCGCCGGTCCGCCGCCTCAAGCGGATAAGGGACGATCCCCTGACCCAACCGGACATCGCCTGAGGAGCAGCGATCCCGGGGCCGTGTCATAGATTGGCGTCACCATGCCATCGCCGGTGAGCCTGCAACGGTTGCATCGTCAAATCTTCGCCTGCACGCGCTGCGTCGACGCCGGCTACCTGCCGGCGGCCGCGCCGGTGCTCAGCGGCCACCCCGACAACCGGATGATGCTGATCGGCCAGGCGCCGGGCGTGGTCGAAGCCGTCAAGCGCCTCCCCTTTCAGGGGCGCTCGGGCAAGATCCTGATCGCCTGGCTGATGCGCGCCGGCTTTGCCTCGGAGGCGGAGGCCAGACGCAACATCTATATGACGTCGATTACGAAGTGTTTTCCCGGGAAGGGGTCTGGGGGCGGTGACCGCCGCCCGAGCCGAGCCGAGATCGAGCTTTGCCGAACCCACCTCGACCGCCAGCTGGCGCTGATCGAGCCGGAGATCTTGGTCCTCGTCGGCGGGCTGTCGCACGAGCGCTTCCTGCCCGGGCGGCCGCTGAGCGCGCTGGTCGGCCGGCTCTTCGATCTCGCGGGCCGCGAAGTGGGATCGCGGGCCCGCGTGCGCCCGCTCCTGGTGCCGCTCCCGCATCCGTCGGGCGCGAGCCGCTGGCTGAATGCCGCCGAGAATCGCGCACTGCTCGACCAGGCCCTGACACGCCTGCGCCCGCTGGTCCGTCCGTTGCTTGACCGCTCACTGGCGGGCGCATAGACTTCCCGACAACATGGCGGGGGATCGCGATCGCGATGTGATCGAGCCGGAGCAGGCGCCCACCCTTCCGGCGACGACGCCGCAGGAGGCACCGGCCGGAGGCAAGTCCGCCGACGACATCCTGGCGGCGATCTTCGCGCCGATTCCGGAGGCGAGCCCGCTCGAGCAGCTGGAGCAAACCATCCGTCATCCGAAAAAGCTCATCTACATCGCGATGTCGAATCGCAACTTCTACTGGCGGATGCAGGTCTCCAAGCTGGTGCTGGACGAAGGCTATGTCCCGCTCAATCCCTTCATGCTGTTCGATTACTACCTGCTGCACACCGTCCCCAAGCAGCTGGTGCGCGAGGCGATCAACAACCTGCTGGCTCGATGCGATGAGGTCTGGGTCTTCGGGACGATGAGTCTGGGGGTCAAGGTCCAGGTCGGGATCGCCAAGCGGCTGAAGAAGCCGCTGCGCTTCTACGACATCACGGACCTGCCGGAACAGATCTATCGAATCTCCGAGAAACTGGCGCAGGAAGAAGGCCGAGACTAGCGCGCCCGTCGCCGCTTTAGTCTCTCGCCGGCTCACACCCGTGTGATCAGGTCGCGCTCGAGGCTCTCCCTCGCTTGCAGCACCAGCTTTCGGAGATTCGGCCGATCGCTGACGGCCCATTCGACCTGTCGCAGCGCGCTGTAGAGACCCTTGAGCGCCTTGACGGCGTCGCCCAGCTCGATGTCCATCGGGGCCTGGATCTCCGTCAGCGGCACGCCGCTGCACCAGTCGTAGGTGAAGTTCACGTAATCGCCCGAGAGCGGCCGCAGGTTCTCTTCGCCGCGCTCGCGTTCGCGGGCGGAGAATCGGAAGTAAATAATGCGCAGGCGTTTCTGCGCCAGCGACAGCGCGCTGGTTGGAAATCGCCGGCGCTGGCGTGGACGGTCTCGGTTGCGGTCCTCGGCCGTGACCATCACCAGCGCCGCGGCGAGCTCGGCCGGCGTCAGCTCCTCGAGCCAGCCGTCTTCGATTGCCTGGGTCACGATCAGGCTGTTCTCGCCGTAGATCCGTGAAGCCAGCAGGCCCTTCTCGCTCGGGACGTCGCCGTCGAGGAACCCGAGCTCCTGCAGGATCGAGTGCAGTGCGCGCATGCGCCGGCGGTACTCGTCCTGACTCCGCTCGGCGTCCTGCTCGGAGGCCTGGATCCGGGCGCGCAGCTCACGGACCTCGGCGTCATGGGCGCGGTGCTCGGCGAGGAAGCGGCATTTGCGACAGGGCAGCCGGTTGATCTTCTGCTGCCAGCTCTGGATCTCGTCCCTAAGGTCGTTCAGCGTCTGGCCGCTCGACGTCCTGGTCGAGCCTCCCCGGCGCCGGCCGCGTCCGCGCCAGTGCTCGCTGCGCAAGCGCCGCATCTGGACGCGCAACTGCGCGATCGCTTCTTCGGCGCGAACAAACGACGTGAACGTCTTCTCGGTACAGCAGGGGTCTCCCTCCGCGGCGAATCGGGTCGTGGTCACATCCTGCAGTCGCTGTCGCAGGTTGGCGAGGCGCACATCGAGATCCCGGCGCGCCACGACCTTCTGGAACTGCCCAAAGGAGCGCTCCATCAGGAGATCGACTTCCTCCGGTTTGTGATAGCGCAGCAGGTTCAGCGCCATCTTGTAGGTCGGCGCGAACTTGCTCTCGACCGTCATCTCCTCGCCGGTGGCGGCTTCGTAGATCGTCCCGATGTCGACGTCCGGCTCCTTGAGGATCACGCCGTGGCC
The DNA here is from genome assembly GCA_036269255.1 of Candidatus Dormiibacterota bacterium. Taxonomy (GTDB): domain Bacteria; phylum Chloroflexota; class Dormibacteria; order CF-121; family CF-121; genus CF-13. The sequence continues at coordinate 34 of DATASI010000091.1, read as the reverse complement.
GATCGGGTCGATGCCACGTCGCCCCGCCCGGCCC
>DATASI010000090.1:0-2391 GCA_036269255.1 Candidatus Dormiibacterota bacterium | reverse complement strand
CGCCGCCGGATGTCGATGGCGTGATCTTCACCGGCGGCGGGCCGCCCGACTGGCAAGGACCGGGCCGCGGATTCAGCGTGATCCAGGTGGCGGCGAACAGCCGCGACGGATTGCCGGTGCGCCGCGTGGTCCTCGCGCTTCGCGGCGCGCCCGTCGAGCGCACGGATCGACTGGGAACCGTCGAACTGATCGACGGCGGCAATGGCTTTCGCGAGTCGAGCGCCGGCTGATGAGGGAATAGCCTGACCCTCCCAGGGCGAGAGGGCCAGGCTGAGGTCGGCGGGTGCTAGGCGGCCAGGTAGGCGGCGCGGCGCGCGGCCAGCTGGGGATCCCAGTGCTGGTCGGCGTGGACCACCTGGTACCGCCTGGTCTCCGATCCGTAGGGGCCGAGCAGGCTGTGAACCTCCGGCCTGGCCAACGCCTGCTTGAACGCCGCCTCCGACTCCCAGGTGGCAACGTCAATGAACCGGGCCCGCGTGCCCGGCGCGGTGTCCTGGTGCAGCTGGCTGGACAGATAGCCATCCTGGGCGATCAGGACATCGTGGGCCTGCTCCCAGAGGCGCAGGAAGGTCTGCTTCTCCGCCTCCGGGACCTCGAAGGTATTGATCGAGACGACGTTGTTAGCGGTCACGGCCATCACTCCTTTCGCATAATCGTCGCTGGACGTTGATGTTCGGAATGTGTTGATAGTCACTACATTGGGTATTATCGCACATGATGGGCGAATATGCTAGAGTTGATCTCGAAATGAGTTCGCAACGGGACCCGGGGCTGGTCGTCCTGCTGGCGGGCCTATCGAAAGCGATCTACCGGCGGGCCGATGAGGCCGTGCTGGGCATGGGGCTCAAGGACTTCATGGCGCTCGCCAATCTGCGCGAGCACGGCGTGGCGCAGCGCACGCTGGCCGAGCGGCTGCACATGGATGAGAACAACCTCGTTTTGCTGCTCAACGGGCTGGAGGCGGCTGAGCTCATCGCCAGGCGCCGCGACCCCGACGATCGCCGCCGGCACATCGTGGAGATCACCCCGCGCGGACGCAAGGCGCTCGAGCGAGGCGAGCGCGGAATGGCCGGCCTCGAGGAGGAGCTCCTCGGGACGCTCAGCGCATCCGAACGGGCCACCCTGAAACACCTCGTGCGCCGCATCCTTGACAGCCAGGCGGCTGCCCGGGAGTCAGAAGCCGCGCTGGCCTAGAATCGATCGATGGCCAACGTCTCTCCCGAACAGTTCCCTGATCCCGTCGTCGACGCCAGGCTGGCGGCGCAGGCGGGGACGAGCCGGGCGATCCTGGCTGGCGGCTGTTTCTGGTGCGTCGAGGCGGTCTACAAAGACCTCGACGGCGTCGCAACGGTCAAGTCGGGATACGCCGGCGGAACGGCCGAGACCGCGGATTACGAGACGGTATCGACCGGGATGACGAATCATGCCGAATCGGTCGAGGTCGGCTACGACCCGAGCCGGATCAGCTATGGGCAGATTCTCAAGGTCTTTTTCGCGATCGCCCACGATCCGACCCAGCTCAACCGGCAGGGCCATGACGTCGGCCGGCAATATCGCTCCGCGATCTTTTACGCCGACGATGAGCAGAAGCGCATCGCCGAGGCCTATATCGCTCAGCTCAACAAGGCGCACGTCTTCGACGGGCCGATCGTGACCGAAGTGGTGCCGCTCGAGGCCTTCTACGAGGCCGAGACCTATCACCAGGATTACGCCGCCCGGAATCCGCTCAATCCCTACATCGTCTTCACGGCGCAGCCCAAGGTCCGAAAGCTGCACGCCTACCAGGCATCGAAGCAAAAGGTCGGTAACCGCTAGGCCACCTGGGGGCCAGCCGGCCCACTAATCTGGCCGTATGCCCCTCCCGATCCTCCTCGCCGTTGAGGATGAGCCCGCTGTCAATCGTGACCTGGAGCGCGACCTCGCCAAGCGCTATCGCGCCGACTACGAGGTCGTCGTCAAGAGCAGTCCGGGTGATGCGCTCGAGGCGCTGAGCCAGGCGCAGCGCACGGCGACGCCGGTCGCGCTGATGATCGCCAGCCTTCGGCTGCGCGAGATGGCGGGCATCGACTTCATCATGCGCGGCCACGAGCTGCATCCGCTGGCACGGCGGGCGCTGCTGGTCGGGGTCAGCGACAGCGAGGCGGTGGGCATGATGGAGCAGGCCTTCACGCTGAACCGCGTCGACAGCTACCTGACCAAGCCCTGGGACCCGGCCGATGAATGGTTGCATCCGACGGTCGCGGAGCTGCTGCGCGAGTGGGTCCGCGATGAGCTGGGGCCGCGGTCCGCTGTCATCCAGCTGATCGGCGACCTCTGGGAGCCGCGCTGCTATCGACTGAAAGACTTGCTGGACCGCAACGGGCTGCCCTACGCCTATTACCCGGCAGACTC
>DATASI010000089.1:0-1587 GCA_036269255.1 Candidatus Dormiibacterota bacterium | reverse complement strand
CACCGTCCGTTACCGCCCGAAATGCCTTTACACCGGATAGGGACGAGCGTGCCGGTTCCCAGGGAACAGCGCTAGGTTGTGGCAGTCGTTACTTTGCTGGTCACGGCGGGCTATAGGCGCCTGCCAGCATGGAGGATAATGGTGACGGAAACTGTCGCGCCTGCTGGTAGCCAGGCCACCGAATCACCCCGGCTCCCGCGCCCGGAAACAGACGGTGCCGCGCTGCGCGCCATCGAGGAGGCCACGGCGCACGTCAGGGAGCGCGCTCTGCAGATCAGGCAGAACCCCGAGGAGCATAAGCCCAGGCTGGTGCTGTCCCAGCATGTCCGCGCCGCCAGCGCCATATCCAGGACTGCGTGGACCAGATCCTGGCCAAGGTCGATCCCAAGCCCGCGGCCAGCTGACGATTGGGGAGCTGATGGACCGGTCCAGGCTCGAGGCGTTCAGCGACGGCGTCTTCGCCGTCGCGATCACGCTGCTCGCGCTCAATCTGACCGTGGAAGGGCCTGGACATGGTCGCCTGATCGATCAGCTCCACGACAAATGGCCGGCCTTCCTGGCCTACCTGATCAGCTTCTTCATGATCGGCATCGTGTGGGTCAACCACCACGCGCTGGTCAGATCCATCACCAAGGTGGACCGGGTGCTGCTGTTCCTGAACCTGGTGCTGCTCCTGTTCGTGGTGCTGATCCCGTTTGCCACCTCGACTGAGGCGGCCTACTTCCCGCATAACAACGGTGACGCCCGGCTGGCGATGGCGCTGTACGCCGGGGTGTTCCTCGGCATGTCGGCCGGCTTCAGCGGGATCTTCGAGTGGACGCTGCACGGCGAGCGGGTATACCAGCCACTACCACCCGCACAACGCGGGCGGGCCCGGGTGCGGTTCGTCGGCGGCGCCCTGTTCTACGTGCTCGCCCTCGTGATCGCGATCTTCAACGCCGTGGCCTCGTTCGTGCTGATCGCGCTCGTGGCCGTGTACTACATCCTGGAGAACACCCCGGTCTATCCCGCTGCCGACCGCTCCGGCGACGACGAAACCGTCGCCTGAAGCTACCCAGATCAATAGTTGCCATTAAGCAAGTGTCTGGGGCTAGACTGGGTTAACGTGCGGCAAAGCGTTGACTCGGGACACGTGAACGGTTCAGCCACGGCTATCGGCGGGCGGCCGGACCGGTACAGGTGGATCGCCCTGTCCAACACCACGCTGAGCATGACGATGGCCACGATCGACGCCTCGATCGTGATCATCGCGATGCCGGCCATCTTCCGCGGCATCCACCTGAACCCGCTCGACCCGGGCAACATCAGCTACCTGCTGTGGATGATCATCGGCTACCTGCTGGTCCAGTCGGTGTGCGTGGTGACGCTGGGCCGGCTCGGCGACATGTACGGCCGGGTCAAGATCTACAACCTGGGCTTCGTCGTCTTCACGTTCGCCTCGATCGCGCTCTCGCTCGACCCGCTGACCGGCGCCGACGGGGCCATGTGGCTGATCGGCTGGCGCTTCGTGCAGGCGTTCGGCGGGGCGATGCTGATGGCGAACTCGGCCGCGATCCTGACCGACGCGTTCCCGGCTTACAAGCGCGG
>DATASI010000088.1:0-17220 GCA_036269255.1 Candidatus Dormiibacterota bacterium | reverse complement strand
ACGGCCGGGGCTTGCGTCATCGCCGTCCGGATCAAGGAGAGCCCGTCGTCGCCGCCGTCGAGCGCGAGCGCCGGTTCGTACTCGAGCTCCCTGGGCCGGACCCGCTTCTGTGCCGCCGAGATATATGGAAGGTTGGCCAAGACCAGGTCCGTCGGAGCGGCCCCTCGCAGCAGATCCGCTCGCTCGATCATGATCCGCGAGCTGAGCCGGTAGCGCCCAACGTTGGCCGCCGCCACCCGCAACGCGCGAGCGCTGACATCGCGGGCAACGACCCGAACCAGGGGAACGGCTTTGGCGACCGCGATCGCCACCGCACCGCTTCCCGTCCCCAGATCGATCACCCGCCGGGCCCCAGGGTGCGCGCGCAGCCAGTCGATCGCCAGCTCGACCAGCAGCTCGCTCTCCGGGCGCGGGATCAGGACGGCGGGCGACACCTTCAAGGCGTAGCCGTAAAACTCGCGCTCGCCGGTCAGGTAGGGTACCGGAACCCGGGCCGCCCGTCGCCGCGTCAGCCGCTGCAGTCGCCGCCGCTGCTGCAGGGTCAGCGGCTGCTCGGGGTGACTGTGCAGGCGCTCGCGTGAACCGTCCAGGACATGGGCAACCAGAATCTCGGCGTCGAGCCAGGGCAAGCGAATGCCCGCCGCGCCCAGTGCCGCCCGCGTGCGGGCGAGCTGGGTCTTGACGGTTACCGCGTCACGCGCGGGCGCCATTCGGCGCCGGCTCGCTCAAGCGGTTGGCCTGGTCCCAGGCGATCAGGCGGTCGATCACGGGATCGAGTTCCCCGGCGTCGACAAATTGGGGCAGCTTGTAGTACTTGAAGTCGATTCGGTGGTCGGTGATCCGTCCTTCGGGATAGTTATACGTTCGCACCTTTTCGCTTCGGTCGCCTGAGCCCACCGCTGAACGGCGAACCTCGGTGAGGGCCTGCTGCTGTTGCGCCAGCTGCCGGTCGAGGAGGCGGGCCATCAACACCTTCTCCGCCTTGGCCTTGTTCTTGAGCTGCGAGCGCTCGTCCTGGCAGGTGACCACGATCGCCGGACCGCCGTCCTCGGGCGTGTACGTGAGCCGCACCGCAGAGTCCGTGGTGTTAACGCTCTGGCCGCCGTGGCCGCCCGAGCGGTAGACGTCGACCTTGAGCCGGTCCGGGTCGATGGCGACATCAACGTCCTCCGCCTCCGGCATGACAACGACGGTGGCTGTTGAGGTGTGAATCCGCCCCTGCGCCTCGGTCTCCGGCACCCGCTGCACGCGGTGAACGCCATTTTCGAATTTGAGCCGCGAATACGCTCCGCGCCCTCGAATCTCGAAGACGACTTCTTTGAAGCCGCCGCGCTCGGTGACGTTCTCGGAGAGCAGGTCCACCTTCCAGCGGCGAGTCTCGGCATAGCGGCTGTACATCCGAAAGAGGTCGGCGGCAAACAGGGCCGCCTCGTCCCCGCCGGTCCCGGCGCGGATTTCGACGATCACGTCCTTCTCGTCGTTGGGATCCTTGGGCACCAGCGCCAGCTTCAGCTCCTGCTCGACCCTGTCGCGCTCGACCGATTGCTTCTCCAGCTCCTGGCGGGCATAGGCCTGCATTTCCGGATCGCGCTCGTGCTCGGCGAGCTCGCGCGCCTCGGCCATGCCTTGCTCGGCGCGTCGATAGGCCCCATAGAGCTGCACCAGGTCACGCAGCTGCGCCTGTTCTTTTCCGAGGCGCTGCAGCTCCTTCAGGTCCGAGTGGACGGCGGGATCGGCGAGCCGCTGGCTGATCGTGTCGTAGCGTTCGCGAACGGCCTCGAGCTGCTCGAACATCAGGCCGCGGCCTCTTTTTCCTCCTGGCGCGCTCCCTGGAAGGCGGCGAGGGCAACCTCGATCTGGCGATCGTCGGGCTCGCGAGTCGTCAGCTTCTGGGTGAGGAGAAAGGGGATGATCAGGACCTTGACCACCGGATTGTTTCGGTGCCGGCCGGCGAAACGGATGAACTCGTAGGCCAGCATCGCGATCAACGGGATGAGGACGATTCGCGAGGCGAGCAACAGCGGCAGCGCCGGCCGCCCAACCAGCCCGAACACAAACGCGCTCACCACCATCACCGCCAGCAGGAAGCCGGTGCCGCAGCGCGGGTGCAGCGTGCTCTGCGTCCGAACGTTGGCGACGTCGAGCGGGAGGCCCGCCTCGAAAGCGTTGATGGTCTTGTGCTCGGCTCCGTGATAGGCGAAGAGCCGCGCGATCTCGGCCTTGAAGGAGATCGCGTAGAGATACGCCAGCAGCAGGCCGATGCGCACCACCCCGTCGACGATGCCGAAGAAGAGATTGCTTCGGCCGCGACTGAGAAAGCCGGCGGCAACCAGCGGGACCCCGAGGAAAAAGAGCAGCGCGCCGGCGATCGCGATCCCAATCGTGATTCCCATCGCGCCTTTGCTCAGTTCGATCTGCTCACCGGCCGCCTGGATGTTGGCCGACCACATCAACGACTTCATGCCCAGGTGCAGCTGCTCCCAGAGCCCGGCGAGGCCGCGCAGGAGTGGGAGCTTCCAGAAGGGATGGGCGTAGATCGCCGACTTGAGGCGCTCGCGAAGCACCTGGATCTCGCCGTCAGGGCGGCGCACCGCGACCGCATAGGTGGTTCGTCCGCGCATCAGGACACCCTCCAGGACGGCCTGACCGCCGTAGAAGAACTTGTCCTGGCTCACCGCGCGCTCATCCTAGTGGTTCGGGCCCGCTGACGGCCATAACGGCCCGAACGGCCGGGGCGGTTATTTCTTCCGCGTCTGGCGCTGCTGGCGCTGCTGGAAGCGGTCGACGCGGCCCTGGGTGTCGACGATCCGCTGCTGGCCGCTGAAGAAGGGGTGGCAGACGGAACAGACCTCCGTCTTCAGCTCTTTTTGGGTTGAGCCGGTGACGAAGATATTGCCGCAGAGGCAGTGCACCACGGCGTCCTGGTAGTAGGTCGGATGAATGGCAGCTTTCACGGGCAGACCATTGTATCAACCATTCGAGGCCAGGATCTGTGACGTGCTCAGCATGCCGAGGCCCAGGGCCAGCAGCAGCGCCAGGTAGAGCGAACCGATGACCACTTTGGTCTGGGCGTCGACGGCGTAGTAGGCGGGATTGAGCTGGGTGGAGCGGAAGCGCTGGAAGGTGCTGAAGGCACCGAAGATCAGGACCAGGAAGAGGACGGGACTAAACGTGGTCCCGGTCTGCGTCTCATAGAGGAGCAGGCCGGCAGCGATCGCCAGTCCGGCGACGTTGAACCACTTGGACAGCAGCGAGAGCACGCGGCCGCCGTCCAGCGGCGTGACCGGCACCAGGTTGAAGAGGTTGATCAGGAATCCGAAGTAGGCGAGCGCCCGAAGCAGTTGCCCCGTGGAGCTGGTCGGCATGGCCAGGTAGCCCACATAACAGAGGCCGGCGGCAACCGACCCGAGGATCGGGCCGCCGATCGCCATCACCGATTCCTGGGCGACGGTGCGCGGCTGCTGCTTCATGCTGACGAAGGCGCCGAGGAATGGGATCAGGATGGGGAGCGTCACCGGCATGCCCATCAGCCGGGCGACGACGACGTGGCCACTCTCATGGATCAAGATGAGGAGGACGATCCCGACTCCGAAGGCCCAGCCGAAGAGCTGCGCATAGATCAGGGCCGTGACCCCGGTGGAGACGACCGTGAACCAGAGGCTCTTGAATTTGAGCAGCGCCAGCAGGATGAACTGCAGCTTGCTGACGATCAGGCCCAGGAACGCCAGGATCCCGGCCACGATGCCGCCATTTCTACGGCGGTTGGTCTGCGGGATCGCCGGAATGTCGGCCTGGGCCGGGTGATCGGTGCCGTAACCGTAGTCGGCGCCACCAAACGACGACTGGGAGTTGCCGGGCTCGGTTGCCATCTAGCTACAAGGATGCCCAGACCCTGGGCCTTTCAACCAGCGGCCACGGGCGGGTGAAGTTCCCCAGTTTGAGATCGGGACAGGCGGTTTTGATTCGCTTCACAAACTGGCGCATACCGATGCCGGCGCTGCGCCTGGGGATACGCGCGAGCAACCAGTGCGGATCGACATTGAGGCTGCGAAGCTGCAGCTGGTGGACCCCCTGCCGCCGGACGAAATCGGCCAGGAGCTCGATCTCTTCCGGACTGTCGGTGATTCCTGGGAAGGTCAGGAGGTTGATCGTCACCTGGCCGCCCGCGGCCCCCACCACCTCGGCCGATTCCCGCACCTGCTCGAGGCCGTAGCCGATCGGTCGATAGTAGGCCCGGAAGCTGGCATCGTCCAGGCTGAAGATGCTGATCCGAACGGAGTTGAGGCCGGCGTCGAGCAGCCGCCGGAGTACCTCCGGTCGCGAACCGTTGGTATTGATGTGGATGGTGGCGGTCGGTGCGGCCGCCCGAATCCGCCGTGTGGCTTCGACCAGCGCCGCGCCGCGGGTGAGCGGCTCGCCCTCGCATCCCTGGCCGAAGCTGACGAAGTTCTCGGCGCCGGCGCTGAGGTGCCAGCCGCCCAGTTCCGCGATCTCGCCGGCGCTGGGCGCGAAGGCGAGACGCGTTTGCGGTGAATCGACATCGCCCCACTGTTCCGAGATGCAGCCCAGGCAGGCGGCGTTGCAGGCGGGCGATACCGGGATCGCGCCTTCGCCGCGGCGTAAGAAGACGTTTTGCGCGGTCAGGCAGCGATAGTCGGTGGCACAGGTCACGAGTTGGGCCAGCAACCGGCTGTCAGGGAGGCTCCGCCGTGCCTTCCGAATCGCGACGCCAATCCGGCGGCGGTCGAGCGCCTGCGGATCCCAGGCGTCCCAGTGATCGGTTGGGAGGGCCGCGACCCGCGGCTCGCCATCGACGGACGCGACCGCCGCGTACCCGTAGAGCGGCAGCACCGGTGCCGGCGGTTGCTCCCGGTAGGCGGGCAGCCAGGTGCGCAGATAGCCGGGCGGCAGCACCGCCCCGACGACCTGCGCGCCGGGATCGTCCGGCTCGACGATCTGGCCGCTCGCCGACCGGCCGAGCGGCCGCCTGGCCGGAAGATGCATCAGGGTCGTCCCCGGCGGCAAAGGGATCAGGGTGTCCGCCGCATCGAGCTCCCAGCCACTGCGGGCGATGGCGTTGAGCGACTGGTCCTCACGGAGACTCCCGTCGTCGGTGGCGTAGAGCAGGCGCGGCACGCGCCTACCTTACCCGAGCGTTCTGAGAATTCCGGTTAGGGAAGCAAATCCAGGGGATTCTGCGGGACGCCCTGATAGCGGATCTCGAAGTGGAGGTGCGGGCCGGTCGCGCGCCCGGTTGCGCCCATCAGGCCCAGCAGCTGGCCTTTGGCCACCATCTGATCCTTGTTGACGAGGACCTTGGACATATGCGCGTAGATGGTGTGGAAGCCATTGCCGTGGTCGATCTCGACATAGATGCCGTAGTCGCCCCATCCCGCCCAGACCACCTTGCCGCCATCGGCCGCGACCTCCGGAGTGCCGGTGTCGTTGGCGATGTCCAACCCCGGGTGGTACTGCCAGAAGTACTGGGTGATGACGCCCTGCGTCGGCCAGACGAAGCGGACGACTCGCTCGCGGCCGGTTGAAGGGTCCGCCGTGCCGGGCGCCACCGGCGGGGCGATCGCGTCGGTCTTCACCGCCGGGATAAAGAGCTCCCCCGGCAGCTTGCTGTCCGGTGCCAGGCGATTGAGCTTGCGCAGGACCTCCGGGTCGATGCGGAAGGTCTGCGCCAGCAGCTCGAGGCTCTGGTTCGGGTCGATCGGGACCAGCGTGCCGTCCACCGGAGGAACCAACAAGCGCTGGCCTGGATTCAGTGACATGCTGACGAGCTGGTTCAGCTGGGTCAGGGTGTCGACATGAATGCCCGCCTTGGCCGCAACGCTGGCGACCGTATCGCCGCTCTTCGCCTGGTATGCCGCCAGCGGCGGCAGGTCCGCTACCGGCTGCACCGACGCGGCCGCCGGTGCCTGGTCGATCGAGGTGACGAGCGGAACTCGCAAGCCCTCGACCGTCGCACTCGCGTCGGCGACCGGATGCCGCAGCTCGAGCGGTGCCAGTCCCAGAACGATCAAGGCGAGTGCGAGCACCCAGCCGTGTGTGGCAAGCCGTGGAACCCCCCACAGCGTCCCCTTCCGCAAAACGGGCGCCAGTCTAGTCGACTTTTGGCCTGGCCGTCAAACGAGGCAGGTCCGTTTGCACAATTTGTCCACAGGCCTAGCGAACTTTGCGGTGGGCGCCTTCCACCGATTTGAGAGCGTAATGGTGCTTGGTGGTGAGATGGCGGACCGTCCCGCTCTTGCTGCGGAAGACCATGGACTCGGTCTCCGCCCAGAAGTGGTGATAGATCGCGCCATGCAGGAACTCGCCGTCGGTGACGCCAGTTGCGGCAAAGGCCACATCCTCTCCCCTCACCAGGTCGTCGACGCTGTAGACGCGGCGCAGGTCGTCGAACCCTGCCGCTCTCGCCTTCTCCTCTTCGTCTTTTGAGCGCAGCCAGAGCCGGCATTGCAGGTCGCCGCCCAGGCACTTGAGCGCGCAAGCCGCCAGCACCGCTTCGGGAAGACCGCCGACGCCGAGCATCACATCGATCCCGGTCCCCTCCAGGGTGGCCATGATCGCGGCGGCGATGTCGCCGTCACTGAGCAGGGTGATGCGGGCGCCCACCTGCCGGACCTGTTCCATCATGGCCTCGTGCCGGGGGCGGTCCAGCATGACCACCGTGAGGTCCGAAACCTGGACCTTCTTGGCAAAGGCGACCCGCTGCAGATTGTTCTCCACCGAATCGGTGACGTCGACCGATCCGCGAGCGTCCGGGCCGACCGCGATCTTCTCCGCATACATCCCCGCCGGCGCCCGCACCAGTGATCCCCGCTCGGCGGTCGCGATCGCCGAGACGGCGTTCGGCAGGCCTTTGGCGACCAGGGTGGAGCCATCGATCGCCTTGAGGGCGACATCGCATGCTTCACCGGCGCCATCGCCCGCCAGCCGGCCGACTCCGAGCGGCATCGAGGCCGGTTCGTCGCCGACAACAATGGTGCCGTTCATGTGCACGCCCTGCAGCGCCTCGCCCATCGCCCCGGCCGCGGTCGTGCGGATGCCCTCGCGATCCAGGTTGCCCATCCAGCGCCCGGCGGAGAGGGCCGCGGCCTCGGTGGTGCGCACCAGTTCCAGGCCAAGGTTGCCATGCTGCGCCGTCCGCGACGGTGCCAGGCCCCCGGAGGGGGCGGGCGCGTCAGACCTCAGCGCGGCGGTTGGCCTCAGAGCGTGAACCGTCGGCTGGGAGGACGCCCGCGTTCACCGCTGACGCCCTGACGAAATCGCGGAAGAGCGGATGGGGACGGTTCGGACGCGAGCGGAACTCGGGGTGGAATTGCGAGGCCACGAACCAGGGATGATCTTTGAGCTCGATGATCTCGACCAGCCGATCGTTGGGTGAAGTCCCCGAGAAGACCATGCCGGCTTCCCACATCGATTCGCGGTAGGCGTTATTGAACTCGAAGCGGTGGCGATGGCGCTCGTAGACGATCGGCTCCCCATAGGCCGCCGCAGCGAGCGTGCCGGGCTGGAGCTTGCAGGGATAGAGGCCGAGCCGCATCGTGCCGCCCTTGTCGGCGACATCGCGCTGCTCCGGCAGCAGGTCGATCACGGGGTGGCTGGTGAAGGCGTTGAACTCGGTGCTGTTGGCGTCGGCGTCCCCCAGCTGGTCGCGCGCGAACTCGATCACGGCGCACTGCATGCCGAGGCACAGTCCCAGGTAGGGGGTGAGCGAGGTCCGGGCGAATCGGGCCGCGGCAATCTTCCCCTCGATGCCGCGATGTCCGAATCCACCCGGAACGACGACGCCATGCACGTCCTCGAGGGGGCGCAAGTCGCCAGCCTCCAGCGTTTCGGACGCGATCCATTTGATATCGACGCGAAGGTTGTGATGGACGCCGGCGTGCCGTAGCGCTTCGGTCACGCTGATATACGCGTCCGGCGCCGGCAGATACTTGCCGACGACCCCGATGCGGAGGTTGCCCGCCGGATGCTGGATGCGATGCACCAGCTCCTTCCAATCGGTGAGGTCGGGCGCCGATGCGGGCGCCTCCAGCGCCTCCACGATGACACTTCCAAGACCCGACTCCTCCAGCATCAACGGCACCTGGTAGATGGAGCCGGCATCGGGGACCGAGATCACGGCCCGCCGGTCGACGTCGCAGAAGAGGGCGATTTTTTCCTTGAGGGCCGCGCTGATCGGCCGCTCGGAGCGGCAGACGATGGCATCGGGCTGAATGCCGATGCTGCGCAGGGCCGCCACGCTGTGCTGGGTCGGTTTGCTCTTGAACTCTTCTGAGGCTTCGATGAAGGGCACCAGCGTCAGGTGGACGTAGAAGACATTTTTCCGGCCGAGATCGTTCTTGAGCTGCCGGATCGCCTCGAGGAATGGCAGCGACTCGATGTCTCCGACCGTGCCCCCGACCTCCACGATCACGACGTCCGGGTTGTCTTCCCAGGTGACGCGGGTGATTCGTTCCTTGATCTCGTTGGTCACGTGCGGGATCACCTGCACGGTGCCCCCCAGGTAATCGCCGCGCCGCTCCTTGGCGATCACCTCGGCGTAGATCTTGCCGGTTGTCACGTTGCTCGCCTTGCTCAGGTTGGCGTCGATGAAGCGCTCGTAGTGGCCCAGGTCGAGATCGGTCTCGGCCCCGTCGTCGGTCACGAACACCTCGCCGTGCTGATAGGGCGACATGGTGCCGGGGTCGATATTGATGTAGGGGTCCAGCTTCTGCAGGGAGACGTTCAGGCCGCGGGCCTTGAGAATGGTCCCGATAGACGCTGCCGTGATCCCCTTGCCGATCGAGGAAACCACGCCGCCGGTCACGAAGACGTACTTCGGCACCGGGACCCCATTGTACCGTGGAAAATCCGGCGCGGCGCACTGCATTTTTCGGGAGCCCTCGCCGTTTGTTCCACTACTGGGGAGACGTTGTAAGGTCAAGCAGTGTATCCGTACGGCCTGATTGGAAATTGTGAGACCGCTGCGCTGGTGTCCAACGGCGGCAGCATCGACTGGTTTTGCTATCCCCGCTTCGACTCACCATCGATCTTTGCGGCCATCCTCGACCGCCAGCGGGGGGGCAGTTTTCGGGTCTCGCCGGTCAATCCCAATCCCGTTGGCGAGCAGGCCTACGTCCACGACACCAACCTCCTGACGACCACGTTCCACCGTGCCGAGGGCGCGCTGGTGGTCACCGATTTCATGCCCTGCTTCAACGAGGGCGAGCGGTTTCTCTCCTTGAAACGCATCTGTCGAGGCCTGGAGGCGCGTGGTGGACCGGTCGAGGTGGAATGCGTTTTGGATCCGGCCCCCGCCTACGGCCGCGCCCGCACCTCGTTTGCCGAGCGCGAGGGGATCGTAATCGCCTCGGGCGGCTCGCAGGAGGTGATCCTGTCCTCGACGATGCCGATGAACGGCCGAGTCGAGGACGTCGACGGCCGGCCACGCTTCATCTTTCGGTTCACCCTGGAGCCGGGCCAGCAGGAGTGGTTCACGCTCGGGTTCGGCGAGCGTTACTTCGCCCTCGGCAGAAAATTCCCCAGCAGCAGCGACGCAACCGGGCTTGCCGCCAAGACCCGTGAGTTCTGGACCACCTGGGTCGAGCAGTGCCTCTATCGGGGACCGTTTCAGGATGCGGTTCGGCGCTCGGCGCTGATCATCAAGCTCCTGACGTACGCGCCCACCGGCGCGCTCTGCGCCGCACCGACGACATCGATCCCCGAGGACCCGGGCGGCGACCGCAACTGGGACTACCGCTACTGCTGGCTGCGCGATGCCTCCTACGGCATCGCCGCACTCTTCCGCGCCGGCTTCGAGCAGGAGGCCGTCGACTTCATCAACTGGATCCGCGACCGCGCTTACGAGCACGACTTCGCCATGCAGATCGTCTACCGCGTCGACGGCGATCCCCGGCTCCCTGAGCAATACCTGGAGCACCTCAGCGGCTTCGACGGCTCGCGACCGGTCCGCATCGGTAACCGCGCGGCCGGCCAGCGCCAGCTGGACGTCTTTGGGGCCGTCATCGACTGCATGGCTGTCTATCAGCGCAAGGGCGGCTTCATCTCGGCCAAGCTCTGGCATGTGATCGAACGGTTCGCCGACAGTATCTGGGAGCTGAGCCGCGAGCCCGACAACGGCATCTGGGAGTTCCAGGGCGAGCGCAAGCACCACACGCATAGCAAGCTCTGGTGCTGGGTGGCGCTCGATCGCGCGATCACGCTGGCGCGCGGCACTGGCTACACCGGGCATGTCGAAGACTGGCAGCGCAGCGCGGACGCCCTGCGCGGCGAGATCGAATCACGATCCTGGAACCCACGCATCGGCGCGTTCGCCCAGGCCTACGACGACGAATGCCTCGATGCGGCCGTCCTGCAAATGCCCGTCCTCGGCTTCCTACCGGCCACCGACCCTCGCATGCTGGCCACGATCGAGACGCTGAGCCAGCGCCTTGTGGTCGGCCCCTACGTGCGCCGCTATGACTGCAAGGATGACCAGGGATATTTGAGCGCCGCGTTCCTGCTGTGCAGCTTCTGGTACGTGGACTCGCTGATCTTCATGAACCGGCTCGACGCGGCCGAGCGCATGCTGGCACAGCTGATCGAGCTGTCCGCACCGCTGGGCCTGCTGGCGGAAGGCAACGAGCCGGGCAGCGGTGCCCCGCGCGGCAACTTTCCGCAAGCGTACAGCCACCTCGGCATCATCGACAGTGCGGTCCGGCTGGAGCGGGCGCGCGCCGCCGCCCAGCAGGCGGAGCTCCCCAGCCAGGAACCGCAACAGATCGCCGGCTAACAGCGCTCGGGTGGCGCCGGACAACGAGTACCAGCCGATGATGTCGGCCGAGCGCGCCCGGCGGCTTCGTCGCTGGCATCTCGAGGCTGACAAGGAACTCCGACGGGGCCTGCCTCGCCGAATGCTCTACCTCGGACTCGACCTACTGGTCCCGGAAACCGTCTTCGCTCCATCGACCAATGGGCTGTTCCATCCGCTCGTGCGCGCCGAGGCCAAGCCATCCGACCGCGTGCTGGATATGGGCACCGGAAGCGGCATCAGCGCCATCCTCGCCGCCGCGACCTCATCGGACGTGGTGGCGGTCGACGTCAATCCGCGAGCCGTGGAGGCCGCCCGGGCGAACGCCGCGCGCAACGGCGTCGCCGACCGGATCACCTTCAGGCAGAGCGATGTCTTCAACGCGGTGGATGGCAGCTTCGATCTGATCATCTTCCACCCGCCCTACCGCTGGTTCAAGGCGCGTGACCTGCTCGAGATCAGCCATACCGACCAGAACTACGGAGCCCTCAGGCGGTTTATGGGGGAGGTGCCAGAGCGTCTGCGGCCCCGCGGTCGAGTCCTAATCAACTTCGGAACCTCGGGCGACATCGACTACCTGTACCACCTCATCGATCAGGCTGGCCTGAAGAACGAGGTGCTGGCTTCGGATGAGGTCGTTAGCGAGCACCTGACGGTGACCTACTATGTCTTCCGCTTAACCGAGTAGCTTCATGCCGCGGCCACCTCGTCGGGCGCTCGGGTTCTGTAGCGGAAGTCCCACGGTGGGGGGACGGCAAACAGCCGCTCATCCTTCGCACGGACGAGTTGCCAACCGCCTTCATGGACCATCCAGTGGTGACGATGGCAAAGGAGTATGAGGTTGGACAGGTCGGTGGCGCCACCCTTGATCCAGTGGATCAGATGATGGGCGGAACTCTGGGATGCGGTCCGCTCGCATCCCGGCCACTGACGGAGGTGATCACGGGCATTCAATGCCCGTCGGGTTGCTCCAGTGACGACGCGGCGCGCCCGGCCTGCATCGACGACGACCGATCCCGGCCCGAAGACCACTCGGGCGACGGATGCGTCGCAGGCGATGCGCTGGACCGTTTTGCTCGAGATGGGAAGTGCAAACTCCATCTCGGCGCCCGGTGACCCGGGCTGTTCGCAGAGCGTCTCTAACGTCGTCGTTACCTGCAGGTGCGGCCGCTGGCTCGCAACATGTGGGAGCCGGCCCCCGTCAAGGGCGAGGGTAGCGAGCTCAACCGCTGCGTCGGCATTGCGGCGCTGGAGACAACGATCGTCTTCCTTGCCGGTAGGGCGAGCCAACGGTTCGAGGGCTGCGCGGAACGCGGCGCCACCGACCGAATCGAGCCGTCCGCTGATCGACAGAGACCCGTCTTCCATCGGCGCGAGTCGCAGCCAGCGTTCTTCGGCCGAAATGCGCTGCTCTGCGGCCACGCCTTCGGCATTCAGCGCGTGCCGCAGGCGAACGCAGTAATGCCAGAGGCGGCCAGGCGTGAACGTCTTCACCTTGTCGAGAAGGTCACCCTCAATGAAGCAGTTTTTAAGGACAGCGTCATCGATATCGCGAACCAGGCGCGCCATCACGGAAAGGTGGGCGAAGCCGATCTCGCCCATCGCCACCGCAGCGGCGCTCTCGGGAAGTTTCGCGAGCTGCTCGCCAACATTGACCCGATCCACGGCCGTTCCGAACTGCATGTTGCACTCATGGCGAAACCAACCCGTCACCGGTTCGGGGCCGGCCTGCAAGGCTTCATCCCGCGCGAATGCAGCGGCGTCGATCGAGAAGTCGAGCTCGATTCGATCGATGACCTGCCGGCGAAGGACCAACCTGGATTCGACATCGTCGGGATCGAGGCCGGCAAAAAGGTCATCGAGCAGCCGATCGGTCAGCTCCGTAACGCGATCCTGCCCGATGGCCGAGAGCCCCCCTTCCCCCATCATCACGCCTTCAATTCTAGCGAACATATGTTCGATTGTCAATGGTTCCGGCCGGGTCGCAGCGTTCGGACGGGGTTGGCTAGTCGACCGCTACCGTGGCCGCGGCACCGCGCGGCTCGAGGATGATGAGCTTGGTTTCCTCCACCGTCGGGCTGACCGTCAGCTGCAGCTTCGGCTGCGGGGTCAGGTCGGTGGCGCCCATCTCTTTGGCGAATTTTTCGACACTCTCGAGGTTTTGCGCCAGCAGCGTCAACCCGGGGAGCTTGTAGGAGATCGGTACCACGTATTTCGGTTCGATCTGATTGACGATCTCGGTCGCCTGTGCCGAGTTGATGTGGCTGCCGCCACCGATGGGGACGAAGAGGATATCGATCTTGCTGCCGAGGGACTCGAGCTGGTCCTCGCTCAGCGCGTGGCCCAGGTGGCCGAGATGGACGCAGCGCAGGTCGTCCATCTCGATCGTGTAGGCGAAATTCTTCCCGCGCTCGGCCCCGTTCTTGGTGTCATGGAAGGTCTGGGTGCCGTGCATGGCGACCCCCTTGATCTCGAACTCGCCCGCGCCGGTCACGAGGTGCGGGTCGCCGGCCAGCCCCTGGAGGCTGAAATGCGTCGCATCCTCATGCGTGAAGATCACGATCTGGATGTTGAGCCGCACCGGCGATAGTCCCAGCTTCGGCTCGTAGGGATCGATCATTACGGTTGCTTCTCGTCCGCGAAGCCGCACCGCGTTCAAGCCGAAATAGGTGACTTCCATCGCGCGTAGTTTACATTCGGTCCGGCGCGGAAACGCCCATCAAACCGAGCGCGTTCGCAATCGTCGTTCTCGCCGCCAGCGAGAGCAGCAGGCGAGCCGCCGTCAGGGACTGGTCCTCGGTCACCACGCGGCAATTCTTGTAGAAGCGGTGGATGGCCGCAGCGAGCTCGTCGGTGAAGAAGGCGAGGCGATGCGGTTCCTGGGCCTCCGCAGCTTCGCGCACCACGTCGGGCCAGCGCATCATGACTCGCATCAGATCCAGCTCCCACTCTGAAGCGAGGCGTTCGAGCGCCGGTTCGCCGGTTGCCTCCGCGCCAAAGTTGAGGACGTTCGCGAGGCGGGCGTGGGCGTATTGGGCGTAATAGACCGGGTTTTCGTTCGACTGCCGCCGAGCAAGCTCGACGTCGAACTCCATCTGGGCATCTGCCGAGCGAAGCAAGAAGAAGTAACGCAGCGCATCAGGACCGACGTCGTCCAGCATCTCCGCCAGCGAAATGCCAACCCCGGCTCGCCGTGACATGCGGACCGTCTCCGTTCCGCGCTTCACCGACACCAGTTGAACCAGAAGGACGACGAGGCGCTCAGGGCTGACGCCGAGCACGCCAAGGGCCTCCTTCAGCCGCCCTACCTGCCCCTGGTGATCGGCCCCCCAGACATCCACCACGCGCTCGAAATGGCGAATTTCGAATTTGTCGTAGTGATAGAAAATGTCCGACGCAAAGTAGGTCGGGTATCCATCTCGCTTGATGACCACCTCGTCTTTTCCAGTGTCGGACTTGAACCAGACGGCATCGTCTTTGCGGACAATTCGGCCCAGGCGCTCGAGCTTCTCGAGGATCTCCTGGCTGAGTCCGTGGTACAGCGTGCTCTCGTAGAACCAGAGATCGTGCGCGATCCGCAAGCGGGCAAGATCCTCCTCGATCCGGCGCCGAACCCATTGCATCCCGAAGCTGGCCAGCTGGATCGGGTCGTCGGGGACGCCGCTTGCCGCGGCTTGGTTGGCAATCTCGGTGATGTAGTCCCCCGCATATCCTCCTTCGGGCGCCCGCTCGCCACGCATCCGAGCAAGGATCGACTCGCCAAAGAGACGGACCTGTTTGCCATGGTCGTTGACGTAGTACTCGCGCTGCACCGCGAACCCTGAGGCGGCCAGCAGGCGGGCGACGACGTCGCCAACAACGGCTCCCCGCGCGTGACTGAACAGCATCGGGCCGGTCGGGTTGGAACTGACGAATTCGACCTGAACCGGCGTCCCCCGCCCGAGCTCGCTGCTCCCCCACCGCTCACCAGCGTCGACGATCGGCCGCAATTGCGACTGCAGCCAGGCCGGCTCGAGGCTGACGTTGATGAAGCCGGGTGCCGCGACCTCCACCCGACCGAACGACGCTGGTAGGGCCAGCTCCGCGGCAAGCTCCTGGGCAATGGCCAGCGGCGGCCGCCGCAGGGTCTTGGCCAGCTTGAGCGGCAGCGTAATGGAGTAGTCGCCGTGCGCGGGATTCTGCGTGCGCTCAACGACGATCGCCGGCAGCACCGTCCCCGCCGGCCATCCGTTCAACGTGCTGACGGCACGCCGAACCGCCTGGTCGATGACGGAGGACGGCGAGCTTGGTGGCGCCGCGATCAGGGCTGGCTTCCGAGCGTGACCTGCAGCGTTTGCGATTTGCCGCTTCGATAGACGGTGAGCGACACTTTCGTGCCCGGCGCGTACTGGCGTAGCACGTCACGGAGCGGATGCTGATCGTCGATGACCTGGTTATTCACCTTGGTGACGACGTCGTGCACCCTGACTCCGGCCCGATCGGCGGGCGACCCGGGCGTGATCTGCGTCACGAGCGCACCCACCACCAGGTTGTTCGCCGCGGCCCCGGTTTCATCGAGCTGCTGGTACGTCACGCCAAGGTAGGGGCGGTTGACGTGCCCGGTCGTGATCAGCTGGTTCGCAATGTCGCGGGCGGTGTCGCCGTCGAGCGCAAAGCCAAGTCCCGGCCCGGCCTGGGCTTGCTCCAGCGCGAAGTTGATGCCGACCACCTGGCCCCCCGAATTCAAGAGGGGACCGCCGCTATTACCCGGGTTGATGGCCGCATCGGTCTGGATCGCGTTGAGAATGTCTTCGGTGGCGCCCGTCGAGGGATCAGGAATCTGGATGGAGCGGTGCAGCGCACTGACCACGCCCTTGGTCACGCTGTTTTGCTGTCCCAGCGGGCTGCCGATGGCAATCGCGAGCTGACCGACCTTGAGCCCGTTCGACTCGCCCCAGTTGAGGGTGGGGAGGTTCTGCGCTTCGATCTTGATCACCGCCACGTCGTCATCTGGACTCGTGCCGATGACGCGCGCGTCGTAGGGCTTGGTCTGATCACGCAGGATCACCTGCAGCTGCTTGGCGTTTTCGACCACGTGATTGTTGGTCACGATGTAGCCGTCAGATCGAACGATGAAACCGGAGCCGATGCCGTGCTGCTCCTGCTGGATGAAGCTGTCGGGGGATGTCACGGTGGTCTTGATTTCCACTACGGCACTCCCCGCCTGGCTCGCAACGTTGATCACCGCCGACTCCTCAGTCAGGTTATTGTTGATCGCCCCCAGCGGCGCGACGACCGCGTTCCCTGACGGCGTGACCTTGATCAGCCGGGGCGCGAGCAGCACGAGGGCGGCGACGCCGACCATCGCGCCAACCACGGCGCTGATGAGGATCGTGGCGATGATTCCCAGTCCGCGACGAGGCCTGACGTCGCGCGGATGAGGCAGCGGCGACAGCGCTGGAAGCGGCGGTGGCAACGGCGACACCGGCTCGGGCGAGGGTGGGAGATATTGCGGTTCGCTCGCCATTGCTCAGGCCAATTCTACGCCCGGTTTTTTCAGCGACCGGGCAACGGTAGCCACGTAAGGACCAACTGCTCAGTCCGCCGGAATCCTGCCTCCTCGTAGAGCCGCACGGCGCTCGGGTTGTTCTCCCGCGTCCAGACGGCGGCAAAGGTGACGTTTCGCTCACGAAACAGTTGCACCGCGCGGCGCAGCAGCTGGCGGCCGATGCCGCGGCCGCGAAACCGCTCGTCGACATAGACCTCGGCGACCTCGCCCTCCAGCCCGGTTCCCGGGTTGAAGAGGACACACCAGCAGAGGCCGACGACGTCCCCGGCGACGCGGGCGGCGAAGATGATGTTCTCGCCCACAAAGGTTGGCCCCGGCGCGCTCGCCAGCTCGCGCTCGATGTCTTCGGGCGTCAGCTGGGGATGGTCATAATGCCGTTGCTCTTCGAGCATCAACGCGCGGAGCAATGGTCGGATCGCTCCAAACTCGGCTGGAGCGAGTTGCGCGATCTCTGGCTCGGCCGCCGGCGGCTGGTCTATGTCTTGCTGGCGGACGGCGCGCCGTCGAGCACGCTCCGAAGTGCCTGCGCCGCGCCCAGGAGTCCGGCGGTCTCTACCGGCACGACGAGCTTGGCGTTCTCGCTGGCCGCGAACTTCGAGAGGGTGTCGAGCTGAAGGATGGACACCAGTGTCGCATCGGGCTTGGCGTCGAGGATGGCCTTGTAAACCGTCGCCACCGCCTGGGCTCGGCCCTCGGCCTCCAGGATCGTCGCTTGCTTGGCACCTTCGGCGCGGAGGATGGCCGCCTGCTTATCGCCCTCAGCGGTCTTGATCTGCGCCATCTACCAGCTCGGGCTCACGGGCATTCCTGTGTTCAACGTCAACAACAACTGCTCGACCGGCAGCTCGGCGCTGATGCTCGGCGCCCA
>DATASI010000087.1:0-5640 GCA_036269255.1 Candidatus Dormiibacterota bacterium | reverse complement strand
CCATCGACCTGAGCCTGTTTGACAAGATCGTTCGGGTCAGCGATCGCGACTCGTTCCTGACCGCGCGACGCATCACCCGCGAGGAAGGCATCCTGGTGGGTGGCTCCGCGGGCACGGCGATGTATGCAGCGCTCGAGGTCGCCCGAGGCCTGGACGCGGACAAGCTGATCGTCGTGATCCTTCCCGACACCGGCCGCAACAATATGGGCAAGATCTACAACGACGAGTGGATGCGGCAGAACGGATTCCTCGAGCGCTTTCCCCTCCAGCGCGTGCAGGATGTCGTCACCTCACCGCACCGCGAGATCCCCGAGCTGATCACCGTCTCCTCCAAAGAGACGGTTGGACGGGCGATCGACCTGCTGCAGGAATACGGCATCTCGCAGATGCCGGTCACCGAGGACGGCGCGGCGAGAAAGACGCTGGTGGGTAGCATCCAGGAACGGACGCTGCTCGACCGTGTCTACCGCGACCCGGGGCTGATCGAGACCACCGTGGGCGCCGCTATGGACGGGCCGTTCCCGACGATCAGCGCCGCAACGCACATCGATGAGGCGTTCAACGCCCTGCTCGGCGGCGCGACGGCGCTGGTGGTGATGGAGCGCGAGGAGCCCGTCGGCATCATTACCAGGCTCGACCTGCTCGAGTTCATGGCCCACCCACGCGCCGCCCGGTGAGCGAGCCAAAGCCTGCCGGCTTCTCGACGCGGGCGATTCACGCCGGCCAGCCACCCGACCCGGCAACCGGTGCCGTCACGGTGCCGATCTACCAGACGTCGACCTTCGCGCAGGAGAAAGTCGGCAAGCATCGCGGCTACGAGTACGGGCGCACCGGGAATCCCACGCGAGCGGCGCTGGAGCAATGCATCGCCGCCCTCGAAGGCGGGGCGCACGGACTCGCCTTCGCCTCCGGCATGGCGGCCGAGTCCACCGTTATGCAGCTGCTCAAACCGGGCGACCACACGGTGGCGATGGACGATCTCTACGGGGGGACCTACCGCCTCTTCAAGCGGGTGCTGGAGCCGATGGGCTTGACGTTTTCCTTCATCGACGGGACCGACCTCGGGGCGGTGGAACGAGCCGTGACCGAACGCACCCGCATGGTCTGGATCGAGTCGCCCACCAACCCACTGTTGAAGCTGATCGACATCGCGGCGCTGGCGCGCGTCGCGCACGAGCACCAGGCGCGGGTGGTTGCCGACCACACCTTCATGAGCCCCTATTTCCAGCGGCCGCTGTCGCTGGGCGCCGACATCGTCGTGCACAGCGCGACCAAATACCTTGGTGGCCACAGCGACCTGATCGGTGGCACCCTGGTGGTCAATCGCGATGACCTCTTCGAGCGTCTGGCGTTTCTGCAGAACGCGATTGGCGGCGTGCCCGGGCCGATGGATGCCTGGCTGGTGTTGCGCGGTCTGAAGACGCTCGCCGTGCGGATGCGCGAGCACGAGCACAATGCACGCCAGGTCGCGAGCTTCCTGCAGGGGCATCCGGGGGTCCAGCGCGTCTTCTACCCCGGGCTGGCCGAGCATCCGCAGCACGCGCTGGCGAAGCGGCAGATGTCAGGGTTCGGCGGCATGATCTCGTTCGAGGTCGCGGGCGGGCTGGAGGCGGCGCAGCGCGTGGTCGAACGGACTCAGCTATTCACGCTTGCGGAGAGCCTGGGGGGCGTCGAGTCGCTGATCGAACTGCCCGCCTTGATGACCCATGCCTCAATTCCGGCGGAGACGCGGCAAGCCCACGGGGTTTCCGACGGCCTGATCCGGATCTCGGTTGGTCTGGAAGAGGTGGCCGACCTGATCTCAGACCTTGACCAGGCCCTCGCCCAACCGTGAAGCTCAACAGCAGCACTGGAGGTGTGAATTGAGAGTCGAGATCAACTTCGCGAACATCCTGGTCGCCATCATCATGATCCTGCTTGGCCTCGCGGTCTTTACCCGGCACCGGATCGCTTCCTACGTCGTCGGCGGCTTCCTCATGATCCTGGCCGCGCTCAGCATCCTGGCGTTTCTCCATATCCTGGTGGTCCAGGGCGGGCCCATCATCATTGGCTGAACGGCCGCCAGAGCCGGCCCCGGAGCAGCCGGTGCCGGGAACCCAGGCGCCGCCGGTGCCGCCGACGCCCGAACGACCGCCGCCCAGGCCACAACCGGTTCCGAACGACCGAGGGCGGCACTTACTGTGACGCCCTCGTAACGCAACGCCGCGCTTCGCGTTCGAAATCCGCGGGTAGACTCGAGTCGATGGACGTCCTCAAGATCACGCCGCGTGGCTATTGCCACGGCGTGGTGGAAGCGATTCGCGCTGCCAAGCAGACGGCCAAGGCGCATCCGGGCGAAAAGATCCACATGCTCGGTTACCTGGTGCATAACACCCACGTCACCGACGAATTGCGCGAGAACGGCATCGAGCTGGTCGACAGCGATAACCGGCTCGAGGGACTCGAACAGATCGAAGCCGGGACCGTGATCTTCACTGCCCATGGCGTGTCGCCGGCGGTCAAGGCGAAGGCGACCGCCCGTGGCCTCGCCGCGGTCGACGCCACCTGCTCCGATGTGGTCGTGACCCACGATCTGGTCCGCGACCTGGCCGAGCGGGGTTACGACATCATCTATGTCGGGCGCCGCGGCCATCCGGAGCCGGAGGGGGTCATGGGGGAGGCGCCTGGCCGGGTGCACCTCGTTCAGGATCCGCAGGACGTCGACTCGCTGGACATCAAGAACCCCAAGGTTGCCGTCACCTGCCAGACGACGCTGAGTATCTGGGACACGGCGGCGATGATCAAGCGCGTGCGCGACAAATACCCGCAGGCCGAGGCCTACAACGAGATCTGCCGCGCCACCCAGGATCGCCAGGAGGCGGCGGTCGAGGCGGCCAAGGACTGCGACCTGGTGATCGTGGTTGGCAGTGAGCGAAGCTCGAACTCGAAGCGGCTGGTCCAGGTGGTCAAGGAGCTGGCCCACAAGCCCGCGTACCTGGTGGATACCGCCAGGGACATCCGCCCGGAGTGGCTGGAGGGTAAAAAGCGGGTTGGCGTGACCTCGGGCGCCTCCACTCCCACGCAGCTGACCCGTCAGGTCATCGAGTATCTCGAGAACCTCTAGACGAAACGGCGCTAGACTCGGCGCGTCATTGCCGTTCTAGCACCAGAACCTCAAGGGGGATTTCATGCGCCTCTACCCCGACGTCTATGGCCGTCGCTTCGCCTGGATGCTCGCCGACGTGCTGTTTGTGGGCTGGATCTATCTTTCAGTGCGCGCCGGCATCTGGGTAAACCTCCTGATCCTGCAGCTCGATGCCCTGGCGCAGGGCGTCATCAAAGCCGGGCGGACCTTCGATAGCTGGATCCTTTCCTTCGAGCAGGGGATCCCGAATGGGGTCCCCTATCTCTCCGACTTTCTGCATCGGACCGCTGAGGCGCTCAAGACCCACTCGGGCGATTCGCTGATCTCGGCCGGCCAGGCCGGGTCGCGGGCTATCCACCTGCTGGCCCTGATCATCGCGATCGTCGTCGCCTCGATCCCGATTCTCTTCGCGCTCACGATCTATCTTCCGCGTCGATTGCGGCTGATCGCCGACATGCGCGGCGTCCACGTCACCCTCCAGCGGGCGCTGGCCCACCCGGAGCTGACGCCGATGATGCTGGAGATCCTGGCGGGCCGGGCGATCTACACTCTGCCCTACAACCAGTTGCTCGCCTACTCCCGCAACCCCGCCGAGGACTGGTATTTGCGGCGCTTTGAGCCGCTCGCCCGGGCCGAGCTGGAACGGCACGGCCTCAGCGTCGACCGCTACTTCGGCGGTCGGCCGGCGCTGGAAGCCTAGCCGGGCGGAGCAAGAAACCCCTTCGGCTGCCGGTTGCTCTGTGCAGCCGCCTGGGCGGCCGATTCTCTATGGCCATACAGCCACCGCCGCAAACAGCCACCCCGGAGTTCTTCCCCGTGGCCCCGGCCCGGACGGAGGATTGTGGACTCCCCGTGGCGCGGCTCGCCGACCTGCTGCTGAAGCACATTTACTTCAAATCGCCGCTATCGGCCAAGGACTGGGCGGCCGCGCTCTGCCTGCCCTACGCCACCATCACGCCCGCCATCCAGAGCCTGGTCGAGCAGGGCTGGGCGCAGACGATCGGCCGTATGGCCGGCCCCTCGATGAGCGCCGATTTCGGCGAGACGCTCGGCTATCTGATCACCGACCCCGGCCGGGTCCGCGCCCGGGACGTGCTCGCTCGCGATCACTACGTCGGCCCGGCGCCGGTGCCCTTCCTGCACTACGAGGATTCGGTCCGGGCCCAGGTCAGCCAGGCCGACGTCACCGCGGCCTGGTTGCAGCGGGCGCTTCAGCATCTGACCCTCAGCATGGACCTGATGGTGCAGCTGGGCCCGCCGGTCAACGCCCGTGCGCCGCTCTTTCTTTATGGCGCTCCCGGCAATGGCAAGACGACGATTGCCGAGGCGTGCGCTGAGCTGCTCGGAGAACCGATCTACATCCCCTATGCGGTCGACATCGAGGGGCAGATCATGCGCATCTACGACCCGCTCCACCATCAGCGCGTTCAGCGACAGCTGCCGCCCAACTTTGACCCGCGCTGGGTGCTGATCAAGCGGCCCTTCGTCAAGGCGGGCGGCGAGCTGACCACAGCGCAGCTCTCGCCGTCGTTCGACCCGCTGATGCGCTACTACGAAGCGCCCATCCACCTGAAAGCGAATGGCGGCATCTTCCTGCTCGACGACTTCGGTCGCCAGGACTCGTCGCCGCGAGCCCTGCTCAACCGGTTGATCGTGGCGCTCGAGCGGCGCATCGATTACCTGACGCTGGCCGGTGCCGGGATGGCGGTGGGCGCGCCCTTCGAGGCGATGGTCGTCTTCAGCACCAACCTCGAGCCGGCATCCCTGGTCGACGAGGCGTTCCTCCGCCGGGTTCGTTACAAGATCCACGTCCCCGACCCCACGCCCGTCGAGTTCCGGCAGATCTTCGAACGCGCCTGCAAAGAGTTCGAGATCGTGTTCAGCGAGGCCGGCTACAACTACGTCCTCGACCGGTATTACAAACCCTTCAAGCGCCCCTTCCGTGGCTGCCAGCCGCGCGACATTCTCAATCAGATCGATGAGGTCGCCTACTTTCTGGGCCGGCCACCGCGCCTTGAGCCAGAATTGATCGACCTTGCCTGCCGCTCCTACTTCGTCCAGGCCTAACCGAGAGTTGTCGTAAGCCGCTTAGAACTTGACCACGGGGGCGGCTTTCATCTGGCCTGCCGTCGGACCGGACACTTCGAGTTGGAGTCCGGGTTGCACACCGATTCGTGGCTCGACCTCGACCAGTTGTTCCTCAGGCCATCAGCCCTGCAGCCCTTCATCGCGGCCCTCGCGGAGAGGCTGGCTCGCCACGACATCGACATAGTCTGTGGACCGCTGAGCGGCGGCGCCTTTGTGGCACAGCTGCTCGCCGAGCGCCTGGGGATCGGCTTCAGCTTTGCTGAGCGCAGTGTGGCCGACGCCCGAGCGCGATACACGATCGCTCCAGCCTTGCGAGGATCGGTTGAGCGCATGCGCGTTGCGCTGATGGACGCGTTGTACTGGGCGCCCTGATCCTGCTAGGGGACCGTCCGGATCGCGTCGCGGCGGAAATGAAACTGCCGCTGGAG
>DATASI010000086.1:0-1911 GCA_036269255.1 Candidatus Dormiibacterota bacterium | reverse complement strand
CGCGATTGCCTCTCGGTCGAGCGGAGTGTAGGCAAACAGCTCCGTCTGCCGGATCACCGGCCCTCCCATCGTGGCGAGCAGGTCGTAGAGGTGGACGATCTGCTCCAGCGTGTAGGGGGCGCGGGCCTGCTGGCCGTCGCGAAAGGTGGTGTCCGTGATCCAGATCGACGCCGGGCGAGCCATCGGCACCGGACCGCGGTCGAACCGCATCGGCGGGATCCGCGTGTACGGAAAATCGTCGCGCAGCAGGTTCGGTGCGGCTGGATCGGCCACTGACGACATTCTATACATATGTTGATTTGCATTGCAATACGTTGACTTGAAGAATCATGTTCGATACTGTTTGCAGCAGTGATCGAGATCCAGGGTGAGCAATATCTGAGCGCGGCGGAAGCCAGCGAGCAGCTCGGCATCAAGCTGGCGACGCTCTATGCCTACGTCAGTCGCGGCGTCCTCCGCAGCTACCAGCAGGGCGTAAAGCGCGAGCGCCTATATCGCAGCCGGGATGTCCAGGGAGTTCTCAACCTCCATCCGACCAGGGGCAGCCATCCCCTCCCCCACGCTGCCGACTGGATGGGCGATCCCTGAGCCGTCAGCTCAGCGGAAGGTGCTGTAGTCGATCTCCTTCTTGCGTTCGAACGCTTCTTCTCGCGTGTTGAACGTCTGGAAGTGGCCGCGCCCATGCAGCACGTAAATCCCATCCACGTCGTCGCGAGTCACCCGTAGATCGGGCAAGTCGATGTTGTAGACCTGGCCCGAGTCAGTCGCACGCAGACGGGGCGCTGCCATGGCGGGATTCTATCGCCGGGATCAGCGAATCAGGCGACCGTGACCTCGTCCATCAGGTAGACATCCTGGACGGCGTTGAGCAGCTGGATGCCCTCGCGCATCGGCCGCATGAAGGCCTTCCGGCCCGTGATCAAACCGGTGCCGCCGGCGCGCTTGTTGATGACGGCGGTCTTGACGGCTTCCTTGAGATCACTCTCTCCGGTTGACGCGCCACCCGAGTTGATCAGGCTCGAGCGTCCCATGAAGCAGTTCGCCACCTGGTAACGCGTCAGGTCGATCGGATGCTCGGTCGTCAGCTTGTCATAGACCTTAGAGGAGGTCTTTCCGAACTTGAGCGCCGTGAAGCCGCCATTGTTCTCGGGCTGCTTCTGCTTGATGATGTCGGCCTCGATCGTGACCCCCATGTGATTTGCCTGGCCGGTCAAATCGGCGGAGACTTCGTAGTTGACGCCGTCCTTGGTGAATGCGGGATTGCGCAGGTAACACCAGAGAACCGTCGCCATCCCCAGCTCGTGCGCCTCGTGGAAGGCTCGCGAGATCTCGATGATCTGGCGGTGGGATTGCGGCGATCCGAAGTAGATGGTCGCGCCAAGCGCCACCGCGCCCAGCTCCCAGGCCTCTTTCACCGTGCCGAACTCGATCTGGTCGTATTCGTTCGGATAGGTCAGGAGCTCGTTGTGATTGATCTTGCAGATGAAGGGGATGCGATGCGCGTACTTGCGCGCGACCGAGCCCAGCACCCCGAAGGTCGAGGCGACCGCGTTGCAGCCGCCCTCGATCGCCAGCTCGACGATCTTCTCGCCGTCGAAGTAGGCGGGGTTGGTCGAGAAGGACGCGCCCGCCGAGTGCTCGATGCCCTGGTCGACCGGCAGGATCGACAGATATCCGGTGCCCGCGAGGCGGCCGTGGTCGAAGAGGGATTCGAGGCTGCGCAGTACCCTGGTAGGCCGGTCACTGACCGACCAGATCCGGTTGACGAAATCCGGACCGGGCAGGTGCAGCATCGATTTGGGAATCGTTTTGCACTCGTGCTCGAGCAGCGGTTTGGCGTCGTCGCCAAGGATCGACTCCAGTCTGCCGAGCGAAGTCGCAGTTGCGGTTGCCATCGGCAAATCCTCCTCG
>DATASI010000085.1:0-2857 GCA_036269255.1 Candidatus Dormiibacterota bacterium | reverse complement strand
GGAGGGGATGTGCCACTAGGAAAGGTTAGTGCAGGCGGAGGAGTAGCATAGGCTCTTTCTGCGCGCACCAAAAACAGCCCTGGGAGGGGATTCCATGTTCGGAAAGCGCACGCTGCTACCTCTATTCATGTTGTCCACCCTCGTTTTTGCCGCCTGCGGCTCGCAAACCAGCGGGACCGGCAGCCAGGCCAAGTTCACGGGAACGATCCATATCGCGTCGTCCACCTGGACCGGCTACGCGCCGCTCTATCTGGCGACCTCGAAAGGCATCTGGGCGAAGCACGGCCTGAATGTCGATTTCACCGATGTCGAGGATCCGGTCGAGCGTCTCAACGCCCTCAAGGCCGGCCGGCTGCAGGGCATGGCCTCAACGGTTGACGCCTTCGCTCGGGCGCAGGCGCAGGGGGTGCCGGCGGTCGAGATTTTGCCGATCGACGCCTCCGTCGGTGGTGACGGGATCCTGGCGAAGAACACTATCCAGTCGGTGCAGGATCTGAAAGGCAAGACGGTTGCCGTCAACCAGGGATCGGTATCTGAATGGTTCCTGGGCCAGGTCTTGAAGCGCAACGGCATGTCGCTATCGGACGTCACCGAGCAGAACATGACCTCAGGCGTCGCCGGCTCGACGTTCGTGGCGGGCCGGGTTGACGTCGCCGTCACCTGGGAGCCCTGGCTGACCCGCGCCTCGCACACAAGCTTCGGGCACGTCCTGGTCTCGTCCAAGCAGTACCCGGACCTGATCATGGACTCGTTCGCCTTCCGCAAAGACTTCATCAGCAGCTACCCGGGGACCGTGACCGATTTCGTCAAGGCGTATTACGAGGCCTACAACTACCTGCAAAGCAATCCCAGCGACGCGCAAGCCGTCGTCGGGACATCCGTCAAAGAGTCGGCCAGCGACGTTGCGGGTGATCTCAGCACGATGACGGTCTTTGGCCTGAGCGATGCCAAGACGGTCATGGGAACGTCGAGCAGCCACGGCAAGATCTACGCGAACTGCCAGGCGGCGAGCGATTTCTGGAAGCAGCAGGGCACGATCAGCAGCTCGGCCAACTGCAGCAGCGCGATCGATCCGACCTTCATCAATAACGCCTGAGATGAGTGAGCGGGTCACGACGACCCGCACCGCTACGGCGTCGCCCGCGACAAAGGGGCGGCGCCGTAGTTTCGTCACGACCTATCTGACCCCGAAGCGCGCGATTCCACGGCGAACTATCGCCTTTCTCGGAGTCCTCAGTTTCGTCGTGATCCTCGTGGTCTGGACGCTGATCGCAGTGCTCACGCACGATCCCACCTATCCGCACGACTATGAGCAGCTGGTGCCTCGGCCGGACACCGTCGCGGTCGCCTGGGTCGACATGATCGCGCACCTGGGTTTTCTCGGCGATATCGGCTGGAGCACCTTCCGAATCGTGGCCGGCTTCGCCCTGGCCGCTATCGTGGCCGTGCCGCTCGGGCTGCTGATGGGCTCGTTTGAGATCGTGCGCGCCTTCTTCCAGCCGCCGATCAACGCCATCCGTTACATGCCCGCCTCCGCCTTCATCCCGCTCCTCATCCTGTTGCAGGGCCTGGGCGAGAACGAGAAGCTGACCATCATCTGGATCGGCGTCTTCTTCCAGCTGGTGCTGATGGTGATGGACATCGCGCACCGGGTGCCCGACGAGATGCTCAATGTCGCCTACACGCTGGGCGCCTCGCGCTGGACCGTGTTTCGAAAGGTGTTCCTGCCGGCGGCGTTTCCGGAAGTGGTCGACGCGCTGCGGATCACGATGGGGTGGGCCTGGACCTACCTGATCGTCGCCGAGCTGGTCGCCGCCACCGCGGGAATCGGCAATTTCATCCTGGTGGCGCAGCGCTTCTACAGGGCGGATCGAATCATCGCCGCCATCCTCACGATCGGACTGCTGGGGATGATCACCGATTCGCTCTTCGCGCTCTATCACCGCTGGCGCTTCCCCTACGTCGAGAAGGTGCACGCGTGAGCGAGATCAGGCTCGTTGACGTCGCGATGCGGTATGCCACAAGGCACACACAAGTCCAGGCGCTCGAGCGGATCTCGCTGACCGTCCCGGACGGGCAGTTCGCGTGCATCGTCGGGCCATCGGGCTGCGGCAAGTCGACACTGTTGATGGTCGCGGCTGGCCTGGTCGAGCCGTCGGAAGGTGAGGTGCTGGTCGACGGCAAGCCAACCTCGCAGCCGGGCGCGGATCGCGGCATGGTCTTCCAGTCCTATTCGCTGTATCCGTGGCTCTCCGTCCGACGGAACATCGAGTTCGGGCTGGAGATGAAGAAGGCGCCGAAGCCCGACCGCGAGCGACGCTCCAGCGAACTGATCCGCCTAATGAAGCTCGACGGCTTTGCGGATGCCTATCCCAAGGCGCTGTCCGGCGGCATGAAGCAGCGGGCTGCGATCGCTCGGGCGCTGGCCAACGACCCGCAGGTGCTGCTGATGGACGAGCCGTTCGGCGCGCTGGATGCCCAGACCCGCCAGATCATGCAGGAGATGCTCACCGACATCTGGCAGCGCTATCGGAAGACGGTGCTCTTTGTCACCCACGACATCGAGGAAGCGATCTTCCTCGGGGATGTGATCTACGTGATGACCAACCGGCCTGGGCGGATCCGCACGACATTGCAGGTCGACCTGCCACGCCCGCGGACCTTCGACATGGTCAGCAGCGCACAGTTCGCAGGGTTACGTAACCAGGTCGTCGGGATCATCCACGAGGAGAGCCTGAAGGCGGTCGAGAGCGAGCTGACGCGGGCCTAACGGCTACCGAGTCGTTGTCCGCGCGCCGCCGGCGGCAACCGTTTTCAGCTGGTCGAGCGACTCCCGGACGAGTTGGGGGAAGTCCCG
>DATASI010000084.1:0-13120 GCA_036269255.1 Candidatus Dormiibacterota bacterium | reverse complement strand
GATGCCGACCGCCGGATGGTCCACGAGATTCGCCCCCACACCCGGTAGATCGACGCGAGGGGCAACGCCAACCTGTTGCAACTCCTCCGGGGGCCCGATGCCCGACCGCATCAGAATCGCCGGGCTCCCATATGTCCCTGCGCAAAGGACAACTCGACTCGCCTCGATGAGCGAGCCATCGTGCAACCGCACACCCGTTGCGCGCGTTCCTTCCATGGCGATGTCAGAGACCTGCGCCTCGGCTCGGACCGTCAGGTTCGCGGCGACGTAGCCGGCGGGGAGATAGGCATCGGCGGTTGTGACGCGGACTCCGGCTCGCGAGCTCATCGGCATGCGCCCTGCGCCGACGCTGCCTGGGCGGTTGTGATCTTCGACCGTTGGGAACCCAGCGGCTTTTACCGCCTCGATCGCTGCCGAGCAGACGTCCGTGTATTGGAGCTCAAGGTAGCGAGTCGAGGGCATCGGACCTCGATCGCCGTGCCACGGATCGCGGCCATAGTCGGTATCGGCCTCGAGGCGCTTGAAGTAGGGGAGCACCTCGTCCCATCCCCAGCCCGCGTTACCAGCGGCGGCCCACTCGTCGTAGTCGGCGGGCGCGCCTCGGGGCGTGAAGCGCGTCACCGTCGAGGTTCCGCCAACGATCTTGTTTCGCCAGAGGTTCCGAACAATGCCCCGCTTGTTGGGCTCCGCCGTGTACCCCCAATCAAAGTCGCGAGTCAGATGCCACCCATCTTGGACTTTGGCAGGCGGGTGGCCACGAAGATCGGGACCTGCCTCGAGCAGGAGGACAGATCCGGATCCAGATTCGACAAGCCGGCGGGCCACGACGCATCCTGCGGCTCCAGCACCTACGACGACAATATCGGGCACGGTCCGGTTGAGAAGCTTACGTCGAGTCGCTGGATAGCGCGCGGCGCAGCGCCCGGGCGCTCGGCTCGACCGCAGCCGGCAGTCGAAGTCCTTGCGTCATCGCTTTTGGATCTTTGAGACCATGCCCGGTGAGGACGCAGACGATTGGCTGTCCACCTGGCACCTCCTGCCGTTGCGCCCGCTTGATCAGCAACGCCACGCCCGCGGCCGAGGCCGGCTCGACCAGCAAGCCTTCTTCGCGGCTGAGCCGCCGATGCGCGGCCATGATCTCGGTGTCGGTGACAGTCTGGATCGTTCCACCGGATTCATCGCGGGCGGCGATCGCCGATTTCCACGATGCCGGATTCCCGATCCGGATCGCCGAGGCGACGGTGCGCGGCCGCGTCACCGGTTTGTTGTGAACGATGGGGGCGGCTCCCGCCGCCTGCGCGCCGTGCATGACCGGCAGAGCTGTCCTGGTTCCGCGCGCGAGCTCGCAAAATCCCCGCCAGTAGGCGGTGATATTGCCGGCGTTGCCAACGGGGATATAGAGCTCGGCCGGAGCCCCGCCCAGACTCTCGACGATCTCGAACGCGGCCGTCTTCTGCCCCTCGATGCGGTCGGGATTGATCGAGTTGACCAGCGCGATGCCCGGCTCTTGCGCGACATCGCGCACCAGCTGCAGGGCCCGATCGAAGGAACCCTTGA
The DNA here is from genome assembly GCA_036269255.1 of Candidatus Dormiibacterota bacterium. Lineage (GTDB taxonomy): Bacteria > Chloroflexota > Dormibacteria > CF-121 > CF-121 > CF-13. The sequence goes on along the minus strand of DATASI010000084.1, from coordinate 11,563 downwards.
TCACCAGCATGGTCGCGCCATAGGCGAGTGCCTGCGCCAGCTTGCCGGCAGCGACGCCGCCCGCCGGGACGACGACCACCGCACGCAGCCCGCAGCGTGCGGCGTAGGCCGATGCCGACGCGCTCGTGTTGCCGGTCGACGCGCACACGAGGATTTGGGCACCGGCCTCCATGGCCCGTGCCGTGGCGACGACCATGCCGCGATCTTTGAAGGAGCCGCTTGGATTGAGGCCCTCGTATTTGAAGTAGAGCGCGTCGAGTCCGAGCGAAGGGCCCAACCGTGAGGATCGAATTAGCGGCGTGGATCCTTCTCCCAGCGTGATCCGCGGCGTTCGCTCGGTAATAGGAAGACGGTCGGCGTAGCGTTCCATGATGCCGGGCACTCTGGGCGCCATGCTAGCGTTCGCGCGTGCGCGCGCCCTTCCGGATTGGCCTGATCGGACTTGGAAATGTTGGAGGCGCGCTGGCGCGTCGTCTCACTGAGGATGCCGGATCGATCGAGGCCGCTGCCGGTCGGCCGATCACCGTCGAGGCCATCGCTGTCAGGAAGCGGGAGGGTCGGCAAGCGCCGGCCCAACTGGTTGAGGCGGATGCCCTGGTCCATCGGACGGGACTGGACGCCGTCGTCGAGGTGATCGGCGGACTCGAGCCAGCGCATACCTATATAAAGGCGGCGCTCCAGGCCGGCCGCGAGGTGATCACTGCCAACAAGCAGGTGATTGCGAAGCACGGGCCGGCGCTCGCCCGGCTCGGGCCGCTCCGCTTCGAGGCGTCCGTCGGCAGCGCGATCCCAATCGTAGAAACGCTGGCCGAGACCCTGGGAGCCGATCGCATCACCGCACTGACCGGGATCCTCAATGGCACCACGAATTTCATGCTCGACGTCATGACCCGTGGTGCCGGCTATGACGAGGCGTTGGCTCAGGCGCAGGGCCTCGGGATGGCGGAGGCGGACCCGAGCGCCGACGTCGACGGCCATGACGCGGCCGCCAAGCTCGCGATCCTCTCGATGCTGGCGTTTCGCCGGCGGATCGACCCGGATCGGATCGAGCGGGTGGGAGTTCGCCGCCTGACGGGCGCGTCGCTGACTCGAGCAGCGAGGAGTGGGGGGGTGATCAGATTGATTGCCGCGGCTCGGTGCATCACCAGCGACCTCATCGAGTGCGACGTCAGGCCACGGATGGTTCCAGGCGATTCATTCTTTGCGCAGGTCAGCGGCGGATTCAATGGCATCACCGTTGATGCGCACTATGCCGGGACACTGACGCTGTCAGGCGCGGGCGCCGGTCCCGATGCGGCCGCCAGCGCCGTGGTTGCAGACCTGATCCGGAGCGCCCGCGGTGCACGGGCCTCAGCCGGAGAGGCGCTGGCGCAGCTTGCGGCTCAGCAGCCGGCGCACCTCCAGCCTTTAACCAAAACACAACCATTTGCGGCAGCGGAATAGAACAGTGCCGCGGTAGGTTCGTACATGATGTGCATTTTGTTCAAAGCAACCGTCACCTTTTCGTAGCCAGTGCCTGATGCCTTCGTTAGAGAAACCCGATAAGCTTGCCAGGCCAATGTTGAATACGCACGGTGATCGCGCGCGGCTGGCCATCATTGCCCACGACGGCAAGAAGGCCGATCTGGTCGCGTTCGCGACGTTCAATCGGGCGCGGCTCGCCGAATACGAGCTGATCGCGACCGGGGCGACCGGGGATCTGTTGCGTGACAAGGTCGGGCTCGAAGTCGAGAATGTCACTGCAGGTCCACACGGCGGCGATGTGCAAATCGCCAGTCGTGTCGTGGAAGGCAATGTCGACGCGGTCATCTTCCTGGTCGACCCGCTCGACAAGCACCCGCACGACCCGGATATCCAAACGCTCCTGCGCATCTGCAATGTCCGCAATGTGCCGCTCGCGACCAACATCGCGACCGCGGACGTTCTGATCAGCTCGCCCCTGCTCGAGGGGTTGCGCGCCGCCAGCTAAAAAAAATAAGGGCCGGACGATCCGGCCCTTGCTGTTCTAAGCGGTCAGATTAGGGAACGGTCGGGCGTTGACCCGCGTTCTCCTGCGCCTCGCGCGCGGCGCTCTCGGTCGACTCGTGGGTCGCATTCTCATTCGGCGTGAACGTGCCGCTGCCGCCGCCGGGTCGCTGCCCCGCGTTCTCCTGGGCTTCGACGGTGGCGCTCTCACCGGCCTCGTGAGTAGCGTTCTCGTTCGACTTGAACGTTCCGGCGCTGGCGCTCGGCGCCGCCGTTGCGGCCGTCAGCTGCGTTGTGCCGAGGCTGCCGGTTGACGCGCTGTTGGTGGACGGGTTGCCGGCATTGTTGGCGGACGCGGCCAGCGGGCCGGCCAATGTCGCCCCAATGACCCCGCCGGCGATCAGCGTTCCGGCCATGCCGGCGATCGTTACGACCTTCCTGGTTGTCGTCATACTCTCACCTCCTTCTCATGAAGATGGCTAGGCATGGCGAACTAATGGCGTGACCCATGCTGCGCCGAGTCTGGGGCAGCGAACCTTTCAAAAGGATTACAGCGACGAGCGGGTGGCCCCAGGCCTACAGCTGTTCGGCGAAGTACTGAACCGCCGGGCCGGCCGGCACGGCGAGCCGCTCGCAGAGCTCGCGCGCCCGATCGACGATCCCGCTGGGGATCGGGCTGCTGATAACCAGCACCCCGACCAGCCGCTGGGCCATCACCAACGGCTCGGCATGGAAGCTTCGGCTTCGCCCCTGATTGATCCGGGCGCTTAAGTTGGTGCCGAGCTCCCGCTGTCGCAAGTCATCCTCGGCGTAGGCATGGCGCGCCTCGATCGCTTCCTGCCAGGCGGGCGGGAGGCTCCGGACGGGAACGGGTGGCCGGGCAAGCCGCTCGCTGCGGCCCAAGCGTGAGGTCAGGACGAACGAGAGCGTTTCCGACGTGGCGCGATAGAGTCCGAGCGAGGCATCGGTCAGCCCCGTCAACGCCGTGATCCCATCGACGAGGATCGTTGCCGCCTGCCAGCCGGATTGCGCGTCGACCAACCGGCGCAAGATGGTGTGGACGCCCGTCTCCGCAGCCGCTGGCGATTCAACGGCCAGAGGCTCCAGCATCTCCGCGACGGCGCTCAGGCTGAAGTGCTGCTCGCGGACGAGCTTCCGGATCGTCCGGGCGCGCTTGATGTCAGCGTCGGAATACAGTCGAGTTCCGCCAGCGGTCCGTGCCGGCGCCAGCAGTCCGTACTGATCCTCCCAGAGGCGCAGCGTCGATACACTCAAACCGCTCTGCTGGCTGACGGCGCCAATCTTGTAGACGTGTGCCAAACGTTTGTTTACGCATTATCGGGCATCCCAGCCCGAATCTCCAGTGAATCTACTTGCCCAGGTCACGCCTGACTTTAATAATGCGGCAAGCAGGTGATGAAACCCGCGCGTGGGGTGGTCGCGGTGGGTTCGATGTTTATGGCGCCTGCCCCATCCAGCAGCGAGCATCCGGCCGCGGGCGCCGGTGGCAGTGCTCTCCTCGCGTCCGCCGGTGCCTGGCTCGCCGGCAGCGACGCCGCCATCGCCGCCGTCATCGGCGATGATGTTTCGACCGATCTCATCCGCCGACTGACGCGAGCCGGCATCGACCTCAGCCGCTGCCGCAGCGCCGGCGACAGCGGCGGAACCGCCGAGCTCGAACCGGTTGCTGAGCAGCTCGCCAGCGTCAGTCCAACCTGGTCTGTTCATCTTTGTGGCACGTCGACGTCATCTCAGGGTGAGCTGCTTACCGCTGCGTCCAAACATGGATCGATCGTGACGCTGGATGCCGCGCCCAAGCCCGGCTTCGTGTCGGAGAAGGAAGAAATCCTCGAACTGGCGAAACGCTGCGACGCCTTTCTCGCCAGCCGGAGCGTGGTGGAGCGGCTGTGGCCGGGCGATCCGCCACGCGAGGTGCTTCGCATGCTGGACCGCGCCGGCGTACGAGCCGCGGTGATCAAGCTTGGTGTGGGCGGGTCGATCGGTATCCAGGAGGGTCGAATCAGCTGGATGTCCGCCTTCCCTCTGGCCCGGCCACCCCTGACCGCCGGCGGCGATGCTTACGCCGGGGCGTTCGCGGCCATCTTTGCGGCCGACCGAAATCTGGCGCGATCGATGGCGTGGGCGACCGCGACGGCGTCGAGCGTGATGGAGTCGCACTCGCCGCTGGATCTCCTGACCGACTTCGGCCGCCGGATGGTCGAGTCGCGGGCTCGCGTGCTGCAGGCGGACACCGTCCCGAGCTAGAGCCGGGCGCCGCGCTGCGCGGCGGCCAGCGACATCGTCACCCCGGTGATCCGATGATCGTCGGCTGCCGCCGTCATCGCCGCCGCAATCTGCTTGTATCCGCGGTCGGCGATCGCGATCACGCTGCCACCCGCGCCGCTCAACGCGGCCCCCAGCGCACCTGCTTGTTCGGCGGCGGCAATCGTGTCATCTAAATAGGGATAGGCAGCCGCCCGACCCGGCTGGTGCAACCGGTCATCCATCGCGCGCTGCAGCATCGAGCGATCACGCTTCGAAACGGCCAGCACCCACTCCGCGACACGTCCCAGGTTGAAGACGGCATCGCTCAACGCAGGATGGGTTTCGAGCAGCCGCCGCGCGTCGTGAGTGGGGGAGAGCGTTTGCGGAACGAAGACCACTGCGCGCCATGCTGGCGGCCATGCAAGCCTGTGTACGCGGACGCCGCCGTTCTCGATCGCGGCAACGCAGAAGCCGCCGTGCAGGGCGGCTGCGAGATTGTCCCCATGGCCCTCGAAGGGAAAGGCCAGCTCGATCGCGCGCTGCGGGTTCATGCGCAGACCGCGAAGCCGCGCCCCGAGTGCCAACCCCGCCACCAGCGACGCGGCACTGCTGCCGAGGCCGCGGCCGATCGGGATTTGGTTACGGACGCGAATTTCCAGCCCGTCCAGTGGCCGGCTCCAGCCGGCAAAGGGCTCCTGTGCGGCCCGGGCGATCAGATTGTGGCCGTCGCGAGGCACCTCGGTCGCCCCTGTCCCTTCCCACGCGATCGTCGTCTTTTCCACCTCACGAGCCTCCACGTCCAGGTGCAGATCGAGGGCCAGCGCCAGCACATCGAATCCAGGTCCCAGGTTGGCCGCCGAGGCCGGGACGCGAATCCGGACGCGCTTCGGCACCGGTGACCTCGCCCTAGAGCGCGAAGGCGTCGTGCAGCGCGGTGACCGCGTCCTTGACGCGGCCGGCGTGGATGATGCAGGTGATCCGAATTTCCGACGTGGAGATCATCTCGATGTTGATGCCGCGGGCGGAGAGCGTGCGGAACATGGTGGCGGCGACCCCGGCCTGGCCTCGAATGCCGCTGCCCACGACGGAGACCTTGGCCAGGCCGTTCTGCGCCAGCACGTCCCGGGCGCCGATTTCACCGGCGACGGCCTGGAGGATCTGCTGCGCTTTGCGGGCATCCGCCACCGATACGGTGAAGGACATATCGGTGACGCCCTCGTGGCTGGCCGTCTGCACGATCACATCTGCCGCGATATCGGCCTCGGCAAGTGGGGTGAAGACGGCGGCCGCGATGCCGGGCCGATCAGGCACACCAACCACCGAGAGCCGGGCAACCTGCTCTTCGTGGGCGATACCGCGGACACGGTTGCGGTCTTCCATGATCGCTGCTTCGGCACAAATCATCGTACCGGTGGTGGGCTGGAAGCTGGAGCGGACGTGCAGCTGCATGCCATTGGCCTCGGCGATCTCGACCGAGCGCGGATGCATCACCCGGGCTCCGGCACTGGCCAGCTCGAGCATTTCGCTGTAGGCGATTTGCGGAACCAGGCGCGCGTTGGGCACCAGGCGTGGATCCGCGGTGTAGATGCCGCGAACATCGGTCAGGATCTCGCAGGCCTGCGCCCGCAGCGCGACGGCGATCGCGACGGCGGTCGTGTCCGAGCCACCGCGGCCGAGCGTGGTCACCTCCATCTCGTCACCAACGCCCTGAAAGCCGGCCACGACCACCACGCGACCCGAGGCCAGCTCGCGTTCGATGCGCGCGGGCGTCAGCCCCAGGATGCGCGCCCGGGCGTGGCGGCGGTCAGTCTGAATGCCGGCCTGAAAGCCGAGCAGGGACACCGCCGCAACGCCGAGCTCGTTGAGCGCCATCGACATCAGCGGAGCGGAAACGCCTTCACCCGTGGAGAGCAACAGGTCGAGCTCGCGAGCGTCGGGATCGCGCGCGACCCTCGAGGCCAGCGCCAGCAGGCGATCGGTGGTCTCGCCCATGGCACTCACCACCGCGACGACGTCGTAGCCGGCACGCCGGCTGCTGGCGATCCGCTTCGCCGCGCGCTTGATTCGTGCCGGCGTGGCGAGCGAGCTGCCGCCATATTTCTGCACCAGGATCGGCCGGGCGACCGATTCAGCCGCGGCGTTCAACATAGCCCTCCCGGGTCAGCAATTCCGCCAGCAGCACCGCGCCCTTGCCGGCGCCGAGCTTGGTGTTATGCGAGAGCACGACGTACTTGACGCCGCTCAGTACCGGTTCGTCACGGATCCGGCCTACCGTGACGGTCATGCCGTCGCCGGCATCGCGATCGCGGCGTGGCTGCGGACGGAATGGATCGGGGTCCACGCGAAGCAGTCGAGACGGCGCCGAAGGAAGACCCGTCAGGCCATCCACGCCAAAGCTCTCCATCGCCGACGCCGCCGCGCGGCTGGTCACCGGCGTCTCCGTCCCGACGAACACGCTCTCCGTATGACCGTCCTGGACGTTCACCCGGGTGCAGGTGCAGGAAACGCCGAAGGTCGCGGGCTCCTCCCAATGGCCGAGGATCTTCCTGGTTTCCAGCTCGACCTTCTCCTCTTCGCCAGGGATGAAGGGGATGACGTTATCGATGACGTCCATGGCCAGCACGCCGCCGTGGCGGCCGGCGCCGGAGACCGCCTGCAGCGAGGTCATCACCACCGCGCGGACACCGAATGCCTCATCGAGCGGCTTCAGGGAAACGGCCAGCCCGGTCGTCGTGCAGTTGGGGATCGGGGCGATGAATCCGCGCCAGCCTCGGTTGCGCCGCTGGTCGTGCAGCGCTTCCGCGTGGGCGTCATTGATCCCGGGGATGAGGATCGGGACATCAGGGTCGTACCGAAACGCGGAGGCGGTGCTGATCACCGGAACCTGCTCGGCAAGGCGCGGCTCCCACTCGAGGGCGACCTCCTTCGAGACGGTACTGAACACCATATCGATCGATTCCTGAGCGAGCTGATCCGCGCTCAGGCAAGGCAGCGACAGGATCGACTCGTCGGGGCTGCCGTCCGCAAACCAGCGGCTGGCGCCGGACGGCTCGCGCAGCGCGTCGCGAAACGGCTTACCGGCGGAGGCCGCGGAGCCGGCCAGTGCCGTTACGGCAAACCAGGGATGCCGTCGAAGCGCGGCGAGCACCTGCTGGCCGGCGATGCCCGTGGCACCGAGAACACCAACCCGCAAGCCGTCGCTCACACCAACGCCGCCACCTAGCTCGATTCCGCCATCGCGCGATCGAACTCATCCGCCCGCGCCCGGCTGAGCCGCAGCCGGCGAGCATGCCCATTGAAGAGCTCGGTGGTCTTCAGTCCATTGCCGGTGATGCAGGCGACGACCACTTCGTTGGACTTGATCCGGCCATCGCGAACCAGTTCGCGGAGTCCGGTAATCACGACCCCACCGGCCGGCTCGCTGAGGATGCCCTCGGTCTCAGCGAGCAGTGCCATCCCCTCCTGGATCTCGTCCTCGCGGCAGGTGGTACCCCAGCCACCCGACGCCCGCACCGCGCGCGCCGCATAGCGGCCGTCGGCCGGGTTGCCGATGGCGAGAGACTTGGCAAGACTCTGCGGCCGGACGGGCGTGATGCGGTCCAGGCCGTGCTGGATCGCGGTACTGACCGGCGCGCACCCTTCGGCCTGGGCGGCGTGAATCCGCGTGCGGGCGTGATCGACCAGCCCGGCGCCGACCAATTCCTGGAAGGCCTTCGCGGTCTTGGCCAGGAGTGATCCGGCGGCAACCGGAACCACGATGTGTTCGGGCGCCTCCCAGCCGAGTTGCTCCACCACCTCGAAAGCGAGCGTCTTGCTGCCCTCCGAGTAGAAGGGGCGAAGGTTGACGTTGACAATCGCCCAGCGGTATTGATCGGCCAGCTCGGCGCAGAGTCGGTTCACGTCATCGTAGGTGCCGTCGACCTCGACCAGCGTCGCGCCGTACGCGGTGGCCGCACCAACCTTGCCCGGCTCCAGGCCGGCCGGGATGAACACCAGTGAGCGCATGCCCGCCATCGCCGCATGGGCGGCGACCGACCCGGCGAGGTTTCCGGTCGAGGAACAGGAGAGCGTCTCGAAGTCGTAGGAGACCGCGATATTCGTCGCCACCGCGACATTGCGGTCCTTGAATGAGCCCGTCGGATTCAGCGTGTCGTTCTTGAGATAGAGACGGTCGAGACCGAGTTCCTTACCCAGGTGCCTGGCATGGACCAGTGGCGTGAAGCCGGTGCCGAGGTCGAGGGGTTCGCCCGCCGGCGCGGGGAGCAGCTCCCGGTAGCGCCAGATCGTCGGCGGCCCTTCCGCGATCGACGCACGGCTGACGCGGCGGCGAACAGCGTCGAGATCGTAGGCGACCTCGAGCGGGCCGAAGCAATACTCGCAGACGTAGGCGGGCTCGAAATCCCGCAAGCGTCCGCACTCTCGACATCGAAGCTGCTTCACCGGTTCCTCCTTCGAGTGATCACCAACAAAAAAAGCCCCCTGTGGGAGGGGCCGTTTTGTCCTTGATCACGTCATCTTTCAGACTTTCGTCTGACGGACTTTCCACCTTGCCGGAATCCGGTAGGTTGGCAGGCTTCTTCGGGCCGGCCCCTCTGCCACTCTTGATAACTGTCGCTATTAACTTGTCGGAAAAGCCTAACAGCCCCTGACCGAGCTCGTCAACGCGACTCGGTAATTCGGGGCATCCCTCCATAGACCGGCGTGCACCACGACCGGTAGCGCGGGTCGTCACCCCGCACCGCCCGGAAGTAGGCGTCCTGCAGTGCGATCCCGATCGGCCCCGGCTTGCCACCGCCGACCGGCCGGCCGTCGACTTCGCTGATCGGCGCCACCTGGGCCCCGGTGCCGCACAAGAACGCCTCATCGGCCTGGTAGACCTCGGTGCGGTCGATGCTGCGCTCGACCACATTGAGGTCGAGGCTGGCGGCCAGCTGCATGATGGCCGAGCGGGTGATGCCGACGAGGATGTCATCGGTGACCGGCGGCGTCACCAGCGTTCGGCCCTGCAGCATGAAGAAGTTGGCGGCGCTGCCTTCGGCGATGTGGCCATCCTCGGTCAGCAGCAGACAGTCGTCGTAGCCGGCGGCGTTCGCATCTTCGGTGGCCAGTGCGGTATTGATGTACGCGCCCGTGATCTTGGCCCGCGCCGGAATGCTGTTATCGCTGATCCGGCGCCACGAGGAGATGGTGACCCGCAGGCCATCGATCTTCGAGTACGGGCCCATCGGCATCACCAGGATGGCCAGCCCATCCTCAGCTGAATGCAGGTCGACCTTGATGATGGGGGAGGCTTTATAGGCCAGCGGCCGGATGTAGACGTCGGTCCGGTACCCGCTGCGCGCGATGATCTCCCGGCTCAGCTCGCCGAGTTGCGCGACCGACTCCTCCAGCTTGATCTTGAGCAGTGCGGTCGACCGCGCGAACCGCTCGTAATGCTCGGCGAGCTTGAGCAGGTAGATCTCCTCGTGGTCCGCATTCCAGTAGCCGCGGATCCCCTCGAAGCAGCCGGTGCCGTAGTGCATCGCGTGCGTGCCGACGCTCACCCGCGCATCCTTGAACGGAACCACTTCGCCGTTGAAATAGGCGTAGCCGCCGTACACCCCAAGTTTTAGATCTGGCGTCCGTGTTTCTCCCTCCCCCGCTTGCGGGGGAGGGTCGGGGTGGGGGCTTCGACGTGACACGACCATCAGGCGGGCACCTCCAGCGACTCGGTCTCAACGGCGTGCACGATCTCTGCCAGGTCGCGATCGAGGATGTCTTTCTTGCGGTCGGCGAGGGTGATGAACTGCTCCCAGGCCCGGCCGAACGCCTCGTCTGGCAGGTGATAACCGAGCTCTGCCAGGCGGAAGCGGAAGGCGTGCCGCCCCGACCGGGGCGAGAGCACGATCCGACTCTCGCCCATCCCCACCTCCTCGGGCCGCATGATCTCGTAGTTGATCTTGTCTTTGAGCACGCCGTCCTGGTGAATGCCGGAGGCATGGGCGAAGGCGTTGCCGCCCACGATCGCCTTGTTGGGCTGTACCGGAATCCCGGTCTGCCGGGAAACCAGCGCGCTGACTTCCGCCAGCCGCGTCGTATCGATGCCGGTCCTCAGGCCCAGCGATTTTTCTCGCGTGCGGAGGATCATCACGACCTCTTCCAACGAGGCATTGCCAGCGCGCTCGCCGATGCCGTTGACGGTGCACTCGACCCGCCGGGCGCCGTTCAGCACCGCCGTTACGCTGTTCGCGGTTGACAGGCCGAGATCGTTGTGGCAGTGCACGCTGATCATTGCCCGATCGATGTTCCGGACGTTGGCCTTGATCGAGGCGATCAGGGCGCCAAACTCGTGGGGGAGCGTATAGCCGGTTGTGTCCGGGATGTTGACGACGGTCGCCCCCGCCTCGATCACGGCCTCGAGCGTTTCGTAGAGATACTCGGGGTCGGCGCGGCCCGCGTCTTCCGGCGAGTACTCGACCTCCTCGCAGAGGGAGCGCGCATAGGCCACGGCGTCCCTGCCGCGCTTGAGCACCTCGGGCCGCGTCGAGCGCAGCTTGCGCTCGATGTGAATGTCCGAGACCGAGAGCACCATGTGAATCTGCTTCCGCTCGGCATCGCGCACCGATTCCCAGACCGCGTCGATGTCCGGGCGTGCGGCTCGAGCCAGGGCCGTGATCATCGGTCCTTTCACCTGGCGCGCGATCCGCTGGACCGCCTCGAAATCGCCTGGGGAAGAGAGCGGGAAGCCAGCTTCGATGACGTCGACGCCGAGCCGGGCCAGCTGCCACGCGATGGCGAACTTCTGATCCGGATTGAGCGTCGCCCCGGGCGATTGCTCGCCGTCCCGCAGCGTTGTGTCGAAGATGTAGACCCGCTCGCTCATCATGTTTTGACCTTCCCGTTCGGCTTCAGCCAGGGCATCATCGAGCGGAGCTCCGCGCCGACCTTTTCCACCAGCGCCTCTTTGGCCTGACGCCGGTAGTTGTTGAAGGCGGGCCGCCCGGCCTGGTTCTCCAGGATCCAGGTGCGGGCAAAGGTGCCGTCCTGGATCTCGCGCAGCAACTGGCGCATCTCGTCGCGAACCGCCGGGCTGATCACCCGTGGGCCGCTGGCGTAGTCACCGAACTCGGCCGTATCGCTGACGCTGTAGCGCATGTAGCTCAGGCCACCCTGGTAGATCAGGTCGACGATCAGCTTCATCTCGTGGATGCACTCGAAATAGGCGAGCTCCGGTTGATAGCCGGCCTCGACCAGCGTGTCGAAACCGCTCTTCATCAGGTGGCTGATACCGCCACAGAGCACCGCCTGCTCACCGAAGAGGTCGGTTTCCGTCTCCTCCTTGAAGGTGGTCTCC
>DATASI010000083.1:0-10270 GCA_036269255.1 Candidatus Dormiibacterota bacterium | reverse complement strand
GCCCCGACGACGTCCTCGCCTGCGTCGAGCGAGCCCAGGGGTTCAGCAAGACCGTCGCCGCTGCCGGAGCGGTGGAAGTCGCGATTCGTTCGACCGCGGCGACCGGAACCGCGGCCGAGGGCCACGCCCTGATGACAAAGCTGCTCAGCCGCAAGGGCGCGCATCCGACCGGCATCTTCGCGCACCACGACCTTATTGCGTACGGGGCGCTCAGCGCCGCGGAGGCGTGTGGCTTGATCTGTCCGAGGGACCTGTCGATGGTTGGATATCACGATGTGCCGCACCTCGAGCGGGTGGTCCCACCACTAACGTCGATCCGCCAGCCGCGGGAGGAGCTGGGCCGCATCGCGGCCGAGCTGACCCTGGAGATGATCAAGGTTCCCGACCGTCCACCCGCATGGCGGCGCGTTGCTCCGACGCTGGTCGTCCGTGAATCGACCGGACCGCCCCCAGAGCGCGGGAGGCGTTGAGCCGCATGCCGACAGGAAAGGCCGAATTCACCGTCACCTCGGTGCCAGCGCCGGGGCGGATGGCCGTCGACTGGGAGGAACGCGTCGATTTCCACCGGCTGCATCAGTACCGGCTTGGTCGTGCACGGCAGGCCATCGCCGAACGCGGTCTGGGCGCCGTGCTGGTGTTCGACATGAACAACATCCGCTACATCACGAGCACGACGATCGGCGAGTGGGCGCGCGACAAGGTGGCGCGCTTTGCACTGCTGACGCGGACCGGCGAGCCGATTCTCTGGGACTTCGGCTCGGCGGCAAAGGCCCACCGCTTGCATGCGCCATGGCTTGAGAAGGAAAACTCTCGCGCCGGCATGACCGGCCTGCGCGGCTCGGTCGCTCCGGAGGTCGGCCTGTCGGACGACGTCGCCAGGACGGTGCGCGACATCATGCGCGAGGATGGCGTGGCCAACGAACCGCTCGGCGTGGACATCGCCGAGATGCCGATGGTGTTCGCCCTGCAGAAGTGCGGCATCAAGCTGGCCGACGCCCAGCAGGCGATGCTCGACGCTCGCATGATCAAGTCACAGGATGAGATCGTGCTCTTGAGCATGTCGGCGGCGCTGGTCGACGGGGTGTATCAGACGATTTACGAGGCGCTGAAGCCCGGCATTCGCGAGAACGAGCTGGTGGCGCTGGCCAATAAGCAGCTCTACGACATGGGGTCGGACGACGTCGAGGCGATCAACGCCGTCTCTGGCGAGCGGTGCAGTCCACACCCACATGTCTTTTCCGACCGGCTCATCCGCCCCGGTGACCAGGCCTTCTTCGACATCATCCAGTCCTACAACGGTTATCGCACCTGCTACTACCGGACCTTCAACGTGGGGCGCGCGACCCAGAGCCAGCGCGACGCCTACAAGAAGGCCCGCGAGTGGATCGACGCCGGCATCGACATCGTCAAGCCGGGCATGACGACCGACAAGATCGCCAGCCAATGGCCCAAGGCCCAGGACTTCGGCTTCGACAGCGAGATGGAAGCGTTTGGCCTGCAGTTCGGCCACGGGCTCGGCCTCGCCCTGCACGAGCGGCCCATCATAAGCCGGCTCAACTCACTCGAGCACCCGGTGGAGCTCAAGGAGGGTATGGTCTTCGCGTTGGAGACCTACTGCCCGGCGGACGACGGCCATTCGGCGGCGCGAATCGAAGAGGAGATCGTGGTGACGGCGACCGGGCATGAGGTGATCACCCTCTTCCCTGCTGAAGAGCTCGTCATCGCCAACCCCTATTGAGTACGCGAGTCGAGAAGCCGCCCGCGATGGAGTTGGATCGCCCCACACGGCTGCGGCTGTATCGGTTGATGATCGAGTTGCGCGATTTCGAGCAGCGCGCCTACGAGCTCTTCCTCGAAAATCTGGTACGCGGCACCAGCCACCTCGCGCTCGGCCAGGAGGCGGTCTCGGCCGGCTATGCGGTCGCGATGCGCGACGACGACTACACCTTCTGTACCTATCGCGGCCATGGGCACACCCTGGCGCGCGGCGCATCGATGGCCGCGGCGATGGCCGAGCTGCTGGGCCGAGGCAACGGGATGCTGCACGGCAAGGGCGGCTCGATGCACCTCACCGACGTCAAGCACGGCGCGATGGGCTCCTATGCGATCGTGGGCGCGCATCTGCCGATTGCGGCCGGCGCCGCCTGGTCGGCGCAAGTGCGCAAGTCGGGCCAGGTGGCGGTGTGTTTCTTCGGCGACGGCACGACCAACATCGGCGCCTTCCACGAGGCGTTGAATCTGGCCGTCGTCTGGAAGCTGCCGGTGGTGTTCGTCTGCGAGAACAACGGCTATATGGAATACACCCCGATCGAATCGGTGACCGCGGTCAAGCATCCGGCGGCTGACCGCGCAGCGGCCTACGGACTGGAGCCGATCCTGGTCGACGGCAACGACGCCGACGTCATGCATGAGACCGCCAAAAAGACCATCGGTAAGGCGCGCTCGGGCGGTGGCCCTTCGCTGGTGGAAGCACTGACCTACCGGCACGGCGGGCACTCCCGCGCCGACCCGGCAAAGTATCGGCCGGAAGCGGAAGTCCGCGAATGGCTCGCTCGGGACCCGATCGCCCGGTACCGCGACCGCCTGCTGGCGGCGGGCATCTCGCAGAAAGAGATCACCGAGATCGAGACCGCGGCGCAGCAAAAGGTCGACGCCGCCACCGAGGAAGCGCGCCACGGTGCGCCGGCGCGGGTCGATTCGATCGAGCGGCAGGTGTGGTCCGACGGGAGCGCGCGATGGCGGAACTGAGCTTCCGCGAGGCGGTCGCGGCGGGGATCGCGCAGGAGATGGAGCGCGATCCGCTGGTCTACTTCATCGGCGAGGACGTTGCCGCGGCCGGCGGCGTGTTCAAGGCGACGGTCGGCCTGTTCGAGCGCTTCGGCGCGGACCGTGTCCGCGACACCCCGATTTCGGAGCAGGCGATCATCGGCGCCGTGATGGGCGCGGCGATGACCGGGCTGCGGCCGATCGCCGAGATCATGTTTTCCGATTTCCTCGCCACCTGCTGGGACATGATCGCGAACCAGATCGCCAAGACGCGCTACATGACCGACGGGCAGGTCTCGTTGCCGCTGGTGATCCGCACCGCGAACGGCGGCGGCACCCGCTTCGGCGCGCAGCACTCGCAGAGCCTCGAGAACTGGGCGATGGCGGTCCCGGGACTGAAGGTGGTCGCGGCCTCGAACCCCGCGGACGCGAAAGGCCTGCTCGCTGCGGCAATCCGCGACCCGGACCCGGTCATCGTCTTCGAGCAGAAGTCGCTCTATGGCATCAAGGGCCAGGTGCCGGAGGGCGAGCATGTGGAGACGCTCGGCGTGGCCAAGGTTGTTCGCGAAGGCAAGGACTGCACGATCGTGGCGCTCGCCGCCATGGTGCCGAAAGCGATCGACGCGGCTCAGCAGCTGTCCCACGACGGCATCGAGGCGACCGTCGTCGACCTTCGCAGCCTGGTCCCCCTCGACACGCAGACGATCCTTCGCGAAGTCAGAAAAACCGGCCGCCTCTTCACCGTGGAGGAGAACCCGCGGCTCTGCGGCTGGGGCGCCGAGATCGCCTCGATCGCCGCCGACGAGGCCTTCGATGACCTCGACGGCCCGATCATCCGGATCACGACGCCGCATGTTCCGCTGCCGGCGGCCGACGTGCTCGAGGATGCGGCCATGCCCTCGGCCGGCCGGATCGTCGAGACCGTGCGAAAATCGATGTGATGACACCCGTCAGTGAACTGATCCCGGTCAAGCACACCGACCTCTATATCGGCGGCGGCTGGCGCCCGGCCTCCGACAACCAGCGCATCGAAGTCACCGACCCGGCGACCGGCGAGGTGATCGCCAGTGTCGCCAGCGCGACGGTCCAGGATGGGATCGCTGCGGTCGACGCGGCGGCGGCCGCCTTCCGTCCCTGGGCTGCCAAGCCCCCGCGCGAGCGCGCGGAGATTCTGCGCAAGACCTTCGAGCTGATGATCAGGGATCGCGACAAGCTCGCCGAGCTGATGGTGCGCGAGAACGGCAAGCCGTTGGCCGAAGCCGTTGGTGAGGTCAACTATGCCGCCGAATTCTTCCGCTGGTTCTCGGAAGAGGCGGTGCGCAACATCGGGGCCGTCTCGATCGCGCCCAGCGGACTGAACCGCATCCTGGTGGAGCACCAGCCCATCGGCGTCTCGGTGCTGGTGACGCCCTGGAACTTCCCAGCGGCGATGGCGACGCGCAAGATCGGGCCGGCGCTGGCGGCAGGCTGCACCGTGGTGCTCAAGCCAGCGTCGGAAACGCCGCTGACCGCGCTGGCGGTCGCCGATCTCCTGGAGCAGGCAGGCGTGCCGAAGGGCGTCGTCAATGTCATTCCATCGAAGCGCTCGTCCGAGGTCGTGAAGGCGATGCTCAAGGATCCGCGGGTCCGCAAGCTGTCATTCACCGGGTCCACCGAGGTGGGCCGGATCCTCCTCGCCCAGGCCGCCGAGAACGTGATCAGCTGCTCCATGGAGCTGGGCGGCAACGCTCCATTCATCGTGCTCGACGACGCCGATCTCGACGCCGCGCTCGAGGGCGCGATGATCGCCAAGATGCGCAACACCGGGCAGTCGTGCATCGCAGCCAACCGTTTCTACGTCGACGCCAAAGTCGCGGAGCAGTTTTCGACGATGCTGGCTCGTGCGATGGGAGCGCTCCCTGTTGGCTCCGGGCTCGATCCAACCGTCAAGGTCGGTCCCGTCATCAACGATCCGGCCCGCCAGAAAATGCTGGAGCTGGTTCAAGAGGCCGCCGGCCACGGCGCGCGGATCCTCACCGGCGGCACGGCGCCCAAGCGCCCGGGCTATTTCGTTCCGCCGACCGTCATCAGCGAGGTGCCCGCCGACGAGCACATCCTTAAGGAAGAGATCTTCGGTCCGATCGCGCCGGTCGTCACGTTTCGCGACGTCAACCAGGCGATCGAGTACGCGAACAAGACGGACCGCGGGCTCGCCTCATACGTGTACACGCGCGACCTGGCGAAGGGCCTGGCGGTGGCCGAGGCGATCGAGTCAGGGATGGTCGGATTGAACCGCGGCTTCATCTCGGATCCGGCTGCCCCGTTCGGCGGAGTCAAGCAGAGCGGCGTTGGCCGCGAGGGTTCGCACGAGGGATTGATGGAATTCCTCGAAACCAAGTACATCGCCACCAGTTGGTAGCAATCTTCCCGTCTTAGGAGGCTGCCGACCGTCTATCGGGTCGCGTCTTAAACCCGCCCATCGCGAGAGGGACGAGGCCGATGCTCGCCAGGACCATGGCGATGAAACTGACGCTGATCCACCACGCCATGTGCCATAGGGCGCCAGCGATCCCCGTCACCATCAGGGCGGCATTCAGGGCCAGCGTGGCATAGGTGTAGATGAGAATCGTTCGCGTCCGCTGTTTCATCGTTGCCTGCATCTCGTCGGGAGTCGGCTGCTTCGGAACCGTGAACCCTGCGCTCGCAAACGACTGAGCCGCCACGTCCTCAAGCCGAAGTTTCGTAATGTCATCGAGGAGCCGCAAGAGAATGAATCCAGTGACAGCCGGTGGCAAAGCGAGCGCGAAGGCTGCGCTTCCGATCAACACCGCGGCATCGACGGGCCCGACGGTCAACAAGGGCGACAGCACAAGCAGGTCAAATGCGATCAATGCACCGAAAATCCAGCTGCCCAGGTCGAGCAACCAGGGGGTAAGTTGGTCGATCAGCTTGCCGAAACCCGCGACGGACTGATTGAATCCCTGCTCCGTTGACACGCCCCTACGTTAGCGAAGAACGGTGGCTACCGAGAGACGGCGAGCTGCTGCGTCCAGTGGTAGCCACCATCCGTCGTGGCATCGATCACAACCTGGTTATTCATGTTGACTTCCAGAACCCAGCCGGTTGTCGTGCTGATGAAGGCCGCGTCATAGGTCTCGCTCGGCCCGGGGATCGACCCGGTCCTTTTCAGCGTTGCCCCACCATTGGTGGCGATCATCACGCTCGCCGCGTTGGCCGGCGGCGTATCGCCAACGAACACCGCATCATTCGGATCCACGACGCTGAACGCTCCCGGGTAACTGCCTGGACCGGCAGGCACGCCGGGCAGCTGGTTGCCGATCGTTCCCGGCTCGGCCATCACCGTGCGCCAGGATTGGGCGTTGGTCGTGGCATAGTCGACGTAGGGCGAATGGCCGGCCGCCGCGCCACCCGGTGCAAACTCGATCCAGGCCGCCGAGGGTGCGGCACACTCGATCCGCGAGGCAGTCGGAAGGCCCTGCTGGGTCCCCGCCATCTGCAATGACCGGTTCCAGGTGTGGCCAGCATCCGTGCTGCGGTACACCGTCCCCGACGCTGTCGCGAGCCAGCCGTGTGCTGAATCGCTGAAGCAGATCGATTGGACATCAGCCGGACTGGTGAGACTCGACCAGGATTGGCCGCCGTCGCCCGTCACCACCAGGGTTCCGCCCGTCCAACTTGTCAGAATGCCATGGAATTCCCCGGGATCATTTCCGCCGGCGACCCCCCAACCGTTGGTTGCGCTGACAAAATGCACCGACCGGATCCATTGCTGCGCCTCGCCCAACTGATGCCAGCTCCGGCCACCATCGGTCGTTCCCAACAGCGACTGCGCGCCGACCACCCAGCCGGTCGTGCTGCTGATGAAGTCGACGCCGACAAAAGCGTCGCCAGAACTGTATTGCTTGCTCCAATGGGCGCCGTCGGTCGTCGCGTAGATTCCTCGAGACCCAACGGCCCAGCCAAGCCGGGGGCCAACCATCTGCATCGCGGCGAGTCCGGGAACGTAGCTGGGCACGGCGCCCGATGGCGTCGCGTTCGTCGTCGCACTCGGACTAGCCGACGGCGTCGGCACGGGGGTAGCGGTGGGGCTCGCCGTGGGACTGGCGCTTGCGGTCGCCGTCGCCAGGCCGACCGGTGGTGGGCCGGTCGGGCGTCCGAGATTTCGCAGCTGCCAGGCACCGAAGGCGATCACCACGCCGGCAACCAGAACGAGGCCCGCCATGCCGACCGCGGGCACCATGGCGAAGGGGCCTTCGCGGCGAGGTGGCTCACCGAGATGCGACATCAACGAGCCTGCCAGGTTGGACGGCGGCGTTGCCTCTCGGCGGAACGACCGGGCGAATCGGCGCAGGCGACTTTCCGGGTCCATGTCGTTGCTCATCAGCTGGATTGCTCCTGCAGGTTCAGGGTCGGGCCGAGTTTGCGCAGCTTGTCGAGCAGACGATGGAGCAGAACCCGGACCGTGGCCGGCTTGATGCCCAGGTGCCGGGCAACTTCGTCGGCGGACTGGTCCTCGAAGTAATAGAGGTAGGCAACCTGGCGTTCCCGCGCCGACAAGCCGGAAAGGAGGCGCCCCATCTCTTGATCGCCGGCCCGCCGATTGATCTCGGCCATGGGATCCTCCGGCGCCGCCTGCCAGAAGCGAATCCGGCGGGCAATCGCCTGGCGGCGGTGGTAGTCGGTGGCGCGGCTGGCGATGACGCGGTAGAGGTATCGCCTGAACTCGGATTCCTCGGCAGGCGTCGTCGGCGTCGCCCAAAGCTGGGTGAGCGCGTCCTGCAGGATCTCTTCCGCGATTGCCGGATTCTGGGTGACCATCAGGCTGAATTGGTACGCGGGTCGTGCCAGCAGCCGAACGTGCGCCTCGAACCACGGACGGTCTGCGACGGCCAGCGTGTCCTCCTTGTTCACCTCTACTACGAACGGCGCGCCGCTAGCGTTTACGCGCCGTCCACGGCTTTGGTTACGGCTTGGGTCCGCAACGACCCCTGCGGCATCATTGCACCGTGGCGAAGTTGTTGATCGTGGCCACCGGCGGAGCAGGCGGCGATCTCCCTCCCCTGGTGGCCGCGGCTCTTGCGCTCCGAGAGCGAGGCAACGAGACCGTGTTTGCCGCGGACATCGCCGTGCTGCGCATGCTCCACCCGCTTGGCATCGAGGTCGACCTCCTGCCCGGCGAGCTCGATCTCGGCCCCCGAATGGCCTCGGTCGTTCAGAAGGCGATGCAAGAAACCGGCGGCGACCTGGGGCTGGCTGGGCCACTGCTCCAGCGTGGCATGACCGTCTGGGCTCATGATGTGGCCCTCCCGATCGGCGAGTTGATCGAGCGTCACCGGCCCAGCGCGATCGTGACCTCGCTTTTCGGTGTGGAGACGGTCGATGCCGCCTGCCCTCCCTGTCCTTGGGCCGTGATCAACAGCACGTTCTACGTCGGTCCGCGCCTGCAACGACCGATCGAGCAGGATTTCGGTCCCCGCGCGATCCCGTTGATCCAGCGGTACATCGAACTGCTCGAAGCGCCGAACCTCGTCCTGCACGCCACGGACAAGCTGTTCGACTACGGATTTCAGGGCCTCCCCGCGCGGCATCATTACGTGGGACCGCTTGGGATCTGGGAGCCGCCCAGCGACCCGCCGGCCTACCTGCGCGAACCGGGTGATCCCTGGGTCCTGGTGTCGATCAGCACCCAGCGCCAGGATGATCTCCCACTCGCGGAGCACGCTCTCGCGGCGCTCGCCGATCAGCCGGTCCGCGTCCTACTCACAGTCGGGGCAGAGCACTCGCCAGCCGAGTTGGCGGACCATCCCGCGAATACTCATGTCGAAGCAACGGTGTCGCACGCGGCGGTCCTGAAAAACGGCGCCGTACTCATCAGTCACGCTGGCCATGGATCCGTCATGAAGGCGCTCTGGTACGGGCGGCCAATGGTCCTGATCCCGTGGGGCCGGGATCAGCCTGGCGTCGCCGCTCGAGCTGCGGCGCTCGGTGTGGCCGAGGTAGTGCCGCGCGGTGAAGCAGGAGCCCAACGGATCGGCCTGGCGCTCGACCGGGTGCGGCACGACAACGAGATGGCGAGGCGCGCGGCCGGCCATGCCGCTCGACTCCAGTTGACCGATCCGCCCGCCCTCGCCGCGTCACTGCTCGAGTCGATGGGCTGAGATGCTCTAACTGCTGGTCGGTAGCCAGGTCGGACGTCCGGCCTCGAACCGGGCGATCTCCGGCTCCTGGCGGAGCGTGAGAGCCACCTCGTCCCACCCCTTCAGCAGGCACTCGCGGAAGAAGGGATCGATCGAGAAATCAACCCCCCACCCGGGCCCTTCAGCACCAGGAGCGACTTCTTGCTTGACCGAAATTCGTTGCTGCTCGAGGTCAACGGTGATGGCGACACCCGGGTCTTCGAGCGCCAGGTCGGTGAGCTGACGGATGGCGGATTCGGGAAGCTCGATCGGGAGCAGACCGCAGCGGAAGCTGTTGCTCTTGAAGATGTCGGCGAAGGAGGGCGCGATCACCGCCCGAAACCCGGCATCGAGGAGTGACCAGGGAGCGTGCTCGCGGGATGAGCCGCAGCCGAAATTCGGCCCGGTGACCAGGAAGCTCGCGCCGCGGTACTCGGGCTTGTCGAGGATGAAGTCGCCGTTCTTCCGCCAGTCGTAAAAGAGAAAGGGGCCATAGCCGGAGCGCTCGATCCGCTTGAGGAACTGCTTGGGAATGATCTGGTCGGTGTCCACGTTGGCGCGATCGAGCGGAGCGAGGACACCGCTGACGGTCTTGAAGGCGTCCATCAATCGAACTCCCGGACGTCGACCAGATGCCCCGCGATCGCGGCGGCGGCGGCCATCGGCGGGCTCACCAGATGGGTTCGTCCTCCACTCCCCTGACGCCCTTCGAAATTGCGGTTGCTGGTCGAGGCGCAACGCTCGCCCGGCCCGAGGATGTCCGGATTCATGCCCAGGCACATCGAGCAACCCGCGTCGCGCCATTCAAAGCCGGCATCCCTGAAGATGGCGTCGAGGCCTTCGGCTTCGGCTGCCTGCTTGACGCTCGCGGAGCCCGGCACGACCATCGCGCGAACCTTCGGATGGACGGAGCGACCGCGGACGACGGCCGCGGCGACGCGCAGATCCTCCAGGCGCGCATTCGTGCAGGACCCGATGAAGACGCGATCGAGGGGGATTGACTCGATCGCCGTCCCGGGCTCGAGCGCCATGTAGCGCAGCGCTCGCAGGTCCGACTCCGTCGACGGGTCCGGGACGCGGCTCGTCACGGGGACCGCCTGCCCCGGATTCGTGCCCCAGGTCACATACGGCTCGAGTGCCGTCGCGTCAATGCTGAGCTCGGTGCCGAACGAGGCATCAGGGTCACTGGGCAGCTCTCGCCACGATGCCACCGCCGCTTCCCAGTTGTCACCGGACGGCGCGTGCGGCCGGCCTTTCACATAGGTAAATGTCGTCTAGTCGGGAGCCACCATGCCGGCGCGCGCCCCCCCTTCGATCGTCATGTTGCA
>DATASI010000082.1:0-4054 GCA_036269255.1 Candidatus Dormiibacterota bacterium | reverse complement strand
CACGATGCCACCGCCGCTTCCCAGTTGTCACCGGATGGAGCGTGCGGCCGGCCTTTCACATAGGCAAATGTCGTCTCGTCGGGAGCCACCATGCCGGCGCGCGCCCCACCTTCGATCGTCATGTTGCAGACCGTCATCCGGCCTTCCATCGTCAGCCCGCGGATCGTCGAGCCGCGGTATTCGATGACATGACCCCGGCCGCCGTCGACGCCCATCCGGCTGATGATGCCGAGCACGATATCCTTCGCCGTCACACCCACCGGCAGCTCGCCCTCGACCGTGACCGCCATGTCCTTGGGCCGGCGCTGGCGAAGGCACTGCGTCGCCAGGACGTGCTCGACCTCGGAGGTGCCAATCCCGAACGCGAGCGCGCCGAGCGCGCCGTGGGTGGAGGTATGCGAGTCGCCGCAGACGATCAGCAGCCCCGGCTGCGTCAGCCCCAGCTCGGGACCGATGACATGGACGATTCCCTGCCGCCGGCTGCCGATTCCATATAAGGGGATCCCTTCTCGCCTGCAGTTTTCCTCGAGCGCCGCCATCTGCCGCTGCGAGATCTCATCGGCCGCATCACGCCCGCCGCGGGTCGGGACGTTGTGGTCCATGGTGGCGACGGTCAGGTCGGGACGCCGGACCTTCCGACCGCTGAGGCGCAGGCTCTCGAACGCCTGGGGCGAGGTGACTTCGTGGACGAGATGGAGGTCGACATACAGGAGGTCGGGTTCGCCCTCCGGAGCCGAGACCACGTGGGCGTCCCAGATCTTCTGCGCCATCGTTTTACTCATCAGCTTTCCGCCAGGGCGCGGACGCGCAGCGCCAGCAGCAGGTCGAGGCGGACGTCGGCATCCTTCAGATCGGCGCCGATCACGGCGGCGATTCGTTGCAGTCTGTAATGCAGGGTGTTCAGATGGATGTGCATGTCGCGCGCCGTCTGTCGCAGGTTGCCATGCCGCTGCAGATAAACCTCGAGCGTGTTCAGGAGGGGCGTTCCTCGGGCTTTGTCGTACGCGACCAGCGGCTCCAGCATCCGACCGGCGAAGGCGTCGAGCCCGGAGCGGTCGTCGATCTGGGCGAGCAGCCGGTAGACCCCCAGCCGGTCGTAGTTGACCACTTGCTCGCGCTTGCCAAAGCGGACCATGAGGTCGAGCGCGCGCTGCGCTTCCGTGAAGGACGGCTTGAAGTCTTCCGGCGTGAGGCAGCGGCGGCCGATCGCTACCGAAACCGTTAGCCCGAGCTCGGATTCCGTCACCGCGCCGCGGATCCGGGTCGCCAGCTCTTCTGCGTAGCCTGGGTCGGCATTGGCGGGCTCCGGCACCAGCACGATGACGCTATCGCTGTGAGCGGTCGCCAGATGCCGGGGATGATTCCGGCGCACGACCCCGGTGATCACCTGGAAAAGCTGGTGCTTCAAGGTGATGACGCGGCTTTCGGCATAGCGGTTTTCTTTGATGAACTGGCGGAAGTAGTCGACGTCGACGACCAATAGCAGGTGCGGCAGCGACAGGTCATAGCGCAGGTGCCGAGCGCGGCGCTGAACGTTCGCCGCGTCGCCGAAGGTGCCGTTGAGCAGGTCGTCGACCAGCTCGCCCCGAACGCGGTCCTCCGCCTCCGCGACATCGCGCTGCTTGATCATCTCCAGCGCAATGACGGTGGCGGCATGCTCGATCGCCATCATCGCCAGCTGCTCGTGATGCTGGGGGTGTTCGATGATCGAGAGGTATCCCAGGTTCTCGCGGCCCGCCAGGATGGGCGCGATGATGCGATGAGCCGTCATCCCGGCTTCCGGAATCGGGCCGACCTTTCGCGGCTTTCGGCCCTCCACGACTTCGCGGATCATGGTTGCAACGGCCTGCTGCGCTTTGGGCGGGGTGCCGTGATGGGCCAGCGTCTGCTGACGATGGCGGTCGGTCAGACCGGGCACTATGTGGCTGGTCAGCAGCCGCCAGTTCACATCCTCGAGCGAGATCGAGCTTTCGACCAGCTCGCCGAGGGTTCGCACGATCTCATCGAGGCCGCGGGCGTTGAGGGCGAGGTCGGTGAACTGGCGGTGGATCTCGATCGACCGGCGGAGCTCGATGTTCTGGGCATTGATGATGCGCTCCAGGATCGGGCTCATGATCTCGAGGTAGGAGACTTCCGGCGGAATCCGGATCAGGGGAATCCCGAACTCGTCGGCCTGGTTGACCATGTCCTCGGGGATCTGGGGCAGATAGCGCTCGGGCTTGATCACCAGGCCCGAGGACTTGACCGCCGCCAGGTTGCGCATCAGGTCCCGCTGCGCCGCCTGGTCGTCCTTGATGGCAAACGCCACCGTCAGCAAGAGCTCGCCCTCGGCAAGCCAGCTGATGGTCTCGGGGGATTCGAGGACCTTCACCCAGGTGATGGTTCGGTCGAGGCCTTCGGCCCCGGCCAGCACCTCTCCCCGCCTCAATCCCCCCAGCGCCATCGCTTCCCGCACGGTCAGCGCCATGGGAGTGACTAGTATGCCGGAATCGGGCCTCGGCGTGAAGCACCGAAAGAACCAAGGACTTTCGGATGGTTCGCACAATGGACGCTCACGCCTGAGGCTGGTAGCGTTTCAGCCTGAGCCAGCCGGCGAGGACGGGGACTACTCACCCCCGGAGCCGGGCGGTTCAGCAAGAGGGGCGGCCGGCGCCGCAAGTCAGGGTGGTACCGCGGGAGGTGGTCCTCTCGTCC
Organism: Candidatus Dormiibacterota bacterium; assembly: GCA_036269255.1. Classification (GTDB taxonomy): domain Bacteria; phylum Chloroflexota; class Dormibacteria; order CF-121; family CF-121; genus CF-13. The sequence goes on along the minus strand of DATASI010000082.1, from coordinate 1,360 downwards.
CTGCGCAAGACGTTGCGTCAGATCAAGGAGGTACCAGATGGCCAGTTACACGATCGAAATTCCTGACACGCTGCACCACGAAATCCAGGAGCGGCGTCACCAGATCGACGTCACGGGGATCTGCACCCAGGCGTTGAGCGCAGCGGTCTCGACCCGACCGGCGGAGCACAGCTTCGGCCAGGGACACGAGGTCACCCAGGCAATCAACCGGATGTTCGGCGACTGACCGGCGCATCGGGAAGCCATGAGCACTGAAATGCTGAATCGGATAGAAGAAGCCACGCCATTCGAGCCGGCGCCGCTGGAGCGAACCAGCGGCAACTACTGGCTGATCGAAACGCTTCGCCGCTGGGGCGTCACCGGCTACGCCGGGGTCAACGGCGGGGGGCTGATCCACGTGACCAAGCACCTGCAGCCATTCGAGGACCCGGCGCAGGCACGGGACGGCATTCCCCGGATGCTGACCATGGGCGAGTACGTCGCCGGATTCGTGCCCATCGGCTATTACCTGGCCTCCGGGCGGGTCGGGGGCTGCATCACCACGACCGGCGCAGCCACCAAGCTCGCCGGCAGCGGCATGACGGACGCCAAGCTCCACAACATCCCGGCGGTGTACATCGTGGCGCTGAACTCGACGCTGTCGATCGGCCACGCGCCGCTGCAGGATGTCTCGATTCACGGGATGAACATCGTGCCGCAGCTGCAGGCTGAGTTCGGTGAGGGCTGCGTCGTGATCGACGACATCGACAGCATGGACGAGCAGTTGGACCGGGCGCAATCGGTGTTGCTCGAATCCAAGCCGGTCACCATTTGCTTCTATCCCGACATCCTGTCGAAGCCCGCGGCGGTCGATGTGCCCTCCCGCCGTCGACCCCGCGGCTTTCGGCAGCAGGACGTCGACCGATTCGTCGATGAATTCCCGCGGATTGCGAACGGCCGCCGTGCCATCGTTTACGTCGGCAGCGAGGCGGCGCGCTGGCCCGGCATCCAGGCGCTGACGACGCAGTTCTCCACCATGCTCCAGGCACCGACCGTCTGGTCGGTGAACGGCGCCAACGCCGTCTCAGCCGAGAACCCCTACGGGTTCGGCTACATCTCCTTCGGCGGCAACGACGAGGCGATGAAGCTCTGGCGCAGCATCGGTCCCGACGACTGCGTCATCACCATCGGCTTCGACCCTGGGGAGTACTCCCGCAACATGGCGGCGATCCCGGCCGGCGACGTCTGGCATTTCACCGGCTGGACCGAGCAATACGGCCACATCGCCGGCGAGTTCCGCCATCGCGTCAAAGGCAATTACCACGTGGTGCGTGGGGATCTCGACCTGACCATGGGAGCGATCATCCCCAAGCTGGCGAGC
>DATASI010000081.1:0-3107 GCA_036269255.1 Candidatus Dormiibacterota bacterium | reverse complement strand
CGATCTCTGGGTGCCCAAGGACCAGGCCGTTGCAGCGATGGAGATCCTCCAGGACGAACGGGTGGAACCCAGCGAGGGAGACGAGCTGCCCTGACGGTGCTCCTGGTGATTCTGCTGGGGGCCGCTGGCGCCCTCGCCCTGGGGGCGGTCGTCGTCGGCATGCTGTGGCTGGTGCAGTTCGTGGTTGGCAACGAGGAGCGCGGCCGAGACCTGCGCTAACCTGGGTATACTGTCAAGGCCAAATGCTTGACAGTGCTCGCCGCCGGCAAGGACAGCTGCGCCTGCTCGACCTGTATGGGTCGCTGCTGACCGAGCATCAGCGCCACATCCTGCATCTCGCCTGGGAGCTCGACTGGTCGTACGGCGAGATTGCCCAGCAGCAGGGCGTCTCGCGGACCGCCATCTACGACGTGGTGCGACGAACGATGTCGAACCTGGATGACTACGAGCGCAAGCTCGGGTTGGCGCGTATCCAGCATGTTTGAGTCCCTGACCGATCGTCTCGACCAGGCTTTCAAGAAGCTGACCGGCCGCGGCAAGCTCAGTGAGGCCGACGTGGACGCCGGGCTGCGCGAGGTGCGACTGGCGCTGCTCGAGGCGGACGTCAACTACAAGGTGGTCAAGGATTTCATGGCCAGCGTGCGTGCCCGTGCCATCGGCGTCGAGGTGATGGAGAGCCTCAACCCCGGACAGCAGCTGATCAAGATCGTCGACGAGGAGCTGGCCCGTTTGCTCGGCGAGCGGGTCGCGATGAGCTATGCGGCATCGCCGCCCACCGTGATCGTGCTTGCAGGACTGCAGGGCTCCGGGAAGACCACGACCGCGGGAAAGCTCGCGCTCTTCGTACGGCGTGAAGGCCATCGACCACTGCTCGTCTCCACCGACGTCCGGCGACCGGCGGCGATGGAGCAGCTCGAGGTGCTGGCCAAGAGTATCAACGCGCCATCGTTCGCGCCGCGTGGCACGGAGCCAGTCGCCATCGCTCGCGAATCGCTTGCGGAGGCACGACGCGTCAATGCCGACGTGGTGCTGATCGACACCGCCGGACGCCTCCAGGTCGACCAGGAGCTGCTCGACGAGCTCAAGCAGATCACCGCCGCCGTGCCGTCGCAGCATCGCCTACTGGTCCTCGACGCGATGACGGGTCAGCAAGCGGTCAACGTGACCACCGCCTTTCAGCAGACCATTGCGTTGACCGGCGCGATCCTGACCAAGCTCGACGGCGATGCCCGCGGCGGCGCCGCGCTCTCGTTGCGGGCGGTCACCGAGTGCCCCATCCAGTTCATCGGCGTCGGCGAGAAGCTGACCGATCTCGAGATCTTTTATCCCGACCGGATGGCATCGCGGATCCTTGGCATGGGCGACGTGCTGACGCTGATCGAGAAGGCGCAGGAGCATGTCGACGAATCCCAGGCCAGGGCCATGGAAAAAAAGCTGCGAGCCGGGAAGCTGACGTTGACCGACTTCATGGAGCAGCTGAAGCAGGTCAAGAAGATGGGGCCGCTCGACAGCATCATCGGCATGCTTCCGGGTGCCGGCAAGATCAAGAACCTGGCCGGCGCGATGCCCAGTGACGATCAGTTGAAGGAGATGGAAGCCATCATCCTGTCGATGACGCCGGCCGAGCGAGAACGCCCGGAAGCGATCGACGGCAGCCGCCGTCGACGGATCGCCCGCGGATCCGGGACGGACCTGGCGGCAGTCAACCGGCTCCTGAAAGGCTTTCAGCAGATGCAGCAGCTGATGCGGCAGATGGGGAAGGGGAGGGGGGTCAAAGGACTCCCAATCGATCCAGCGCAGTTATTAAGAGGTTCGTGATCAAAGGAGGTTTTCGTTGTCCGTAAAGATTCGATTGCGACGCATCGGTGCCAAGAAGCACCCGTTCTACCGTCTGGTCGTGGCCGACACGCGCTCGCCCCGCGATGGGAAGTTCATCGAGATCCTCGGCACATACGACCCGATGACCGACCCGGTCAAGCTCAATATCGACGAGGAGAAGATCAAAGCCTGGCTGCAAAAAGGGGCGCGGCCATCGGACACGGCGCGCGACTTTTTGATCAAGCAGGGACTGCTGCCTAAAGAGTCGGCGCGCACGCGGCCTACCAAGCCGCCGAAGACGGCGGCCAGCGCGGCACCCCCCGCTGGTGAGCCGGCCGGCGCGACGGCGGAGAGCTGACGATGCAGGATTACACCGACCTGGTCGGCTACATCATCAAGGCGATGGTGTCCAAACCGGAAGACGTCAAGGTCGCCATGGTGGAAGGCGAGCGCACCAATCGCGTCGAAGTCTCGCTCGCCAACGACGACGTCGGCAAGGTCATCGGCCGCGGTGGCCGGAACATCGATGCCATCCGCGCCGTGGTGCGCGCCGCCGCGCTCAAGAATCATGATCGGGTGATGGTTGAGATCGTTTGACCGCCGGCGCGCCGGCTGAGCTTCGCATCGGGCGCGTCATAAAAGCGCACGGCGTGAAGGGGGCGGTGCGGGTCGAGCTGCTGACGGATTTCCCCGACCGCTTCGCCATCGGTCGCGCCGTCGACATTGCAGGACGGCCCTTCACCGTCAAAGATGCCCGCGAGCAGGATGGCGGCCTGCTGGTCAGTTTTGAGGGGATCGACGACCGAGACGCCGCCGAGGCGCTGCGTGGCGCCTACATAACGCTTCCGCTGAGCGCCGCCCGGTCGCTTCCCGAGGACCACTATTACCACTTCGAGCTGGTGGGCCTTTCGGTCTTTGATATCCGGCAGCAGCGAACCATTGGCCGGGTCGCCGAAGTCTTGAGCTACGCCGCCAACGATGTCCTGCGCGTGACGGATGGTCAGCGTGAGGTCTTGATCCCGATGCTCAAGACCGTGGTCCAGGCGGTCAAGCGAGATGAGGAATTGATCGTGGTCGATCTCCCACAGGAAATCGACGCGTGATCTTCGAGGTCTTGACGCTTTTCCCCGAACTCTTTCCCGGCCCGCTGGGCTTCGGCGTCACCGGACGGGGGATGGCCGCCGGCCTGATCAGTTTGCGGATCCACAGCCTGCGCGACTACACCCACGATCGCCATCGCCAGGTTGACGACGTCCCCTACGGCGGTGGTGCCGGAATGGTGCTCAAGC
>DATASI010000080.1:0-19677 GCA_036269255.1 Candidatus Dormiibacterota bacterium | reverse complement strand
CGCCGTTCGGCTAGGCGCTTGCGTAGCCGCTCCAGCTGGATGTTGACGATCTGGGTGATCTGCTCGCGGCTCAAGGGTCGGAAGATGATGATCTCGTCGACCCGGTTCAAAAACTCGGGCCGGAAACTCTGGCGAACCGTTTCCATGACCAGCCGGCGCTTCTCTTCCTCGGGCAGGCCTGGATCCTGGAGGATGTGGCTGCCCAGGTTCGAGGTCATGATGATCACGGTATTCCGGAAGTCGACGGTGCGCCCCTGGCCATCGGTGAGGCGGCCATCTTCGAGGATCTGCAAGAGGATATTGAACACGTCCGGATGCGCCTTCTCGATCTCGTCGAAGAGGATGACGCTGTACGGCCGGCGGCGAACCGCCTCGGTGAGCTGGCCACCTTCTTCGTAGCCGACATACCCCGGGGGCGCGCCGACCAGGCGCGCAACCGTGTGTTTTTCCATGTACTCGGACATGTCGATGCGGATCATGGCCTGCTCGTCGTCGAAGAGGAACTCCGCCAGCGCCCGAGCGAGCTCGGTCTTTCCGACGCCGGTCGGACCGAGGAAAATGAACGAGCCGATCGGCCGATTGGGATCGCTCAGCCCGGCGCGCCCCCGGCGAACCGCGTTGGCGACCGCGGTGACCGCTTCGTCCTGGCCGACCACACGATCGTGGAGACGTTCCTCCATCTTGAGCAGCTTCTGGACTTCGCCCTCGAGCATCTTCTGCACCGGGATGCCGGTCCAGCGAGAAACGATCCGGGCAATGTCTTCTTCGTCGACCTCTTCCTTGAGCAGGCGATGATCCTTCTGCAAATTGACGAGCTCGGTGTTCTTGGCGTCGAGCTCTTGCTGCAATCTGGGGATTTCGCCGTACTTCAGCCGGGCGGCGGCCTCGAAGTCAGCCATGCGCTCGGCGCGCTCGGCATCCTGCCGCAACTGCTCGAGCCTGGCTTTGATCTCGCGGATCTGCTGGATCAGCGCCTTCTCCTGCTGCCACTGCGCTCGCATCACCTTGCTCTGCTCTTGCAGGTTGGCAAGCTCGCGTTCGATGGCGGCGAGCCGGTCTAACGAGGCCCGGTCCGTTTCCTTCTTCAGCGCCTGGCGCTCGATCTCCAGCTGACGGATCTGGCGCTCGATCTCGTCGAGCTCCTGCGGCAGGCTGTCGATCTCCATGCGCAGGCTCGAGGCGGCCTCATCAATCAGGTCGATCGCCTTGTCGGGTAGGAACCTGTCCGTGATATAGCGCTGCGACAGCATGGCGGCGGCCACGATGGCCGAGTCGGTAATGCGCACGCCGTGGTGAACCTCGTACTTCTCCTTTAGCCCACGAAGGATCGAGATCGTGTCCTCTACCGAGGGTTCGCCGACGAAGACCGGCTGAAACCGGCGCTCGAGGGCCGCATCCTTCTCAATGTATTTGCGGTATTCGTCGAGGGTGGTTGCGCCGACGCAACGGAGCTGGCCACGGGCTAACGCCGGCTTCAGCAAGTTGGAGGCGTCCATGGCCCCTTCAGCCGCGCCCGCACCCACGAGGGTATGCAGCTCATCAATAAAGAGGATGATCTGCCCGTTCGAGGATTCGATCTCTTTCAAAAGCGCCTTCAACCGATCCTCGAATTCGCCGCGGTACTTGGTTCCCGCGATCAGGGCCCCGAGATCCAGGGCAACGACGCGCTTGTCCTTCAACGACTCGGGCACGTCGCCCTGGGCGATGCGTTGGGCGAGCCCTTCCACGATCGCCGTCTTCCCGACACCGGCCTCCCCAATCAACACCGGGTTGTTCTTGGTGCGCCGGGACAGCACCTGGATGACGCGGCGGATTTCCTGCTCGCGCCCGATAACCGGATCGAGCTTGCCTTCGCGAGCGAGCTTGGTCAGGTCGCGCGTGTATTTCTCGAGCGCCTGGAATTTCGACTCCGGCGTGGCGTCGGTGACCCGGCTCGAGCCGCGCACCTGGGTAAGCGCCTGCAGAATCTTGTCGCGCGTGACCCCGTTGCGCTGGAGGATCCGTGCCGCATCGCTGTTGGTCTCGTCGACCATGGCAAGCAGCAAATGCTCGGTCGAGAGATACTCGTCCTTGAGCTTCTCCATCTCGGTGGAGGCCGCGTCCAGCAACCGCCGGAGCCGTGAACCGAGGTAGGCTTCTGCGCCGTACACCTTCGGGAGGCGATCGACCTGCGCCTTGAGCTCGTTCTCAACGCGACCCGGATCGACCCCGACCTGGCGAAGGATCGGCGGGACCGTGCCATCAGACTGCTGCAACAGCGCCAGCAGCAGGTGCTCGGGCGTGATCTCCTGCTGCTGAGCCTCCTGGGCAAGCGTCTGCGCCTGCTGGATCGCTTCCTGGGTCTTCTCGGTTAGACGGTCTGGACGGAACGGCATGGTGAAGCTCTACCCGACAGCGATCGGGCTTTAAACGAGATTACCCCTACGCCTCCCCTCCCCCGCAACCGGGGGAGGGAAGGCGTCATCGGAATCGACGACCGGGTTAAACCTCTTTGAAGTCCGCGTCGACGACGTCGCCGTCACCGGACTTTCCGGACCCTGACCCTTCGGTGCCGGTCGCCGAGCCGGCCTGGGCACCGGCGGGTGCGCCCTGCGCCTGGCGGTAGACGGCTTCGCCGATCTTCTGCATCGCCTGGGCCAGCTCCTCGCTGGTCGAGCGCATGCGCTCGACGTCGTTGTCCTTGATCGCCTGCTTGACCGGCTCGATCTTGCTCTCAACTTCGGAGCGAATCGCAGCATCGATCTTGTCGGCGTTGTCCTTGAGGACTTTTTCGGCCTGGTACACCAGGCTATCGGCCTGGTTACGGGCCTCGACCTCTTCCTTGTGCTTGCGGTCTTCCTCGGCATGCGCCTCGGCGTCCTTCACCATCCGCGAGACCTCGTCCTTGTTGAGGGTGGTGGAAGCGGTGATCGTCACCCGCTGCTCCTTCCCGGTGCCAAGGTCCTTGGCCCGCACGTTGAGGATGCCGTTGGCGTCGATGTCGAAGGTGACCTCGATCTGCGGCATGCCACGCGGCGCCGGCGCGATGCCGTCGAGATGGAACCTGCCGAGGGTCTTATTTGCAGAGGCCATCTCGCGCTCGCCCTGGAGCACGTGCACCTCCACCGAGGGCTGATTGTCCGACGCCGTCGAAAAGATCTGGCTCTTCGAGGTCGGAATCGTCGTGTTCCGCTCAATCAGCTTGGTCATGACGCCACCCAGCGTCTCGATGCCGAGCGAGAGCGGCGTGACGTCGAGCAGCAGCACATCCTTGACCTCGCCCTTCAGCACGCCCGCCTGGATGGCAGCCCCGACCGCGACCACCTCATCCGGATTGACGCCCTTGTGCGGCTCTTTGCCACCGGTCAGACGCTTGACCAGCTCCTGGATGGCCGGCATCCGGGTCGCGCCACCGACGAGGATGACCTCGTTGAGCTCCGAAGCACTGAGGCCCGCGTCCTTGAGCGCCGCCTGGAAGGGTGGGACGGTCCGCTCAGTGAGATCGGCGGTCAGCTGCTCGAACTTGGCCCGCGTGATGGTGATCGTCAGGTGCTTGGGACCGGTTTGGTCGGCCGTGATGAACGGGAGGTTGACCTCCGTCTCGACCCGGCTGGACAGCTCGATCTTGGCCTTCTCGGCGGCCTCGGTCAGCCGCTGCAGCGCCTGCCGGTCATTTCGCAGGTCGATGCCGTTCTCCTTCTTGAATTCATCGGCGATGTAATCCACCAGCCGGCGGTCGTAGTCATCACCGCCCAGGTGGGTGTCGCCGTTGGTCGCCTTGACCTCGAAGACGCCCTCACCGACCTCGAGCACAGAGACGTCATAGGTGCCGCCGCCAAGGTCGAAGACCAGGATCTTCTCGTTCTCCTTCTTCTCCAGGCCGTAGGCGAGCGACGCGGCGGTTGGCTCGTTGATGATGCGCACGACGTTGAGACCCGCGATCTCGCCGGCATTCTTGGTCGCCTGGCGCTGCGAGTCGTTGAAATAGGCCGGCACCGTGATGACGGCGTCGGTGACCTTCTCTCCAAGGTAGGCCTCGGAGTCCGCCTTGAGCTTCTGCAGGATCATCGCTGAGATCTGCTCAGGGGTGTAGCGCGTACCCTGGATTTCGACCTCGACGCGGCCGTCCTTTCCGGGGACGACCTTGTAGGGCACCATCTTGCGCTCGCGCTCGACCTCGTCGTATTTGCGGCCCATGAACCGCTTGATCGAATACACCTTGTTTTCAGGGTTGACAGCAGCCTGACGGCGGACCAGCTGGCCCACCAGACGCTCCCCCGACTTGGTGAAGGCGACGACGGACGGTGTGGTCCGTCCACCCTCGGCATTCGGAATAACGACCGGCTCGCCGGCCTCCATGACTGCCACACACGAGTTGGTGGTGCCGAGGTCGATTCCTACTGTTTTAGCCATAGTTGTGATTACTCCTTCTCTTTGCGCGTGCCGGGCGGAGTCTTGCTAGCCCAGCAAGCTGGGGCGTATATACCCGGCCGAATTTGGGCCTAAACGGGAAATCGCCCGTAGAATACCTTGGGGCGAGAGATATGCGAACCGTCATCGTCGGCTGCGGCCGGGTCGGCGCCAACCTGGCCCGCCTCTTGAGCGAAGAAGGGGACGAGGTGGCGGTCGTCGATTCCAGTGAAGCGGCCTTCAACCGGCTGGGCGAGGATTTCTCCGGCGAGATGGTCTTCGGCTCCGCGGTGGACGAGGACATCCTGCTCCGGGCCGGCACCGACCGTGCCCAGGCCTTCGTCGCCGTGACCAACGCCGACACAACCAACATCATGGCCGCCCAGCTGGCCCAGCATGAGTTCGGGGTCAAAAAGGTCATCTGCCGTATCTACGACCCGGCGCGCGCCGACCTCTACCGGGAGCTGGGGTTGGAGACCGTCTGCCCGACCACAGTGGGCGCGGAAAAGGTCAAGCGCTTTTTCGAGGCCAAGTGAGCCCGAGCCAGGACAGGCCCGCCGGGGCGATTACCGCCAGCGAGCTCCGGCGCGATGTCAGTGTCTGGGGCTCGTACATGTGGGGCTACGCGGACGTCGGCGCCGACATCTACGTGGCGCTGGGCATCGTTGCGCTGGCCGCCCTGGGCTTCACGCCGCTCGCCTTTCTCGCGGCCGGTCTGGTCTACGCGATGGTCGGACTCTGTTATGCCGAGCTCGCCTCCGCGTACCCGGTGGCGGGCGGTGGTCAGTACTTTGCGCTGCGCGGACTGGGCGACCTGTGGGGCTTCGTGGCGGGCGCCGCCCTGCTGCTCGACTACACGATCGACATCGCACTTTTCACCGTCATCTCGTTTGGCTATTTCAACTTCTTCTTTCCCGCCGCCAAGGAGATCAACATCCAGGTCGGCCCAACCCACCTGTACTGGGTCTGGCTGCTCGAGACCCTGGCCGGGATCGGCGTCCTGGTCTGGCTCAACGTCCGCGGCATCAAGATTTCGTCGACTTTCAATAACTATTTGGGAGTGATTGCTATCGCCGGCCAGGCAATCATCGTCATCGCCGGTTTCAGCCTCGTGTGGGATCCGGGCCTGGTCATCAATAATTTCACGCACTTCCCGGCGAGCCTCGGCGACTTCGCGCTCGGTTCCTCGCTGGCGATCATCTCCTTTGTTGGTCTGGAATCCATCTCCCAGGTCGCGCAGGAAACCCGCCGGCCGGCGACCATCATCCCGCGCACCTCGATCGGACTGATCCTCTCGGTGCTGCTTTTCGCGCTCGCGTTTTCGATCCTGGCCGCCGGCATGTTTCCCCTTGGGCCCGGGACGCACAATGGTTTCGCTGGGCATGCCGGTGATCCGGTGGCGCTGATTGCCGGACGGATTCCTGTCATCGGCATCGTGGCCGCGCCCTTGACCGCCCTGATCGGCGGCATCATCGTGTTTATCTCGGCCAACTCCGGCGTGGTGAGCGCCTCGCGGCTCACGTACTCGATGAGCCAGTTCAAGCTGCTGCCGGTGTGGTTCAACAAAGTGAACCAGCGATATGCCACGCCAATGCGAACCATCGTGGTCTTCAGCGGTGTTGCCGTCCTGGAGACGCTGCTGGCGTTTTTCACGCCGGGCGGCTCCGCCACCGAGAACGCGGCGATCACCCTCCTCACCGACCTTTACGCCTTCGGTGCAACCAGCGGCTATCTCATCGTCTTCGTCTCATTGATCTCGCTGCGTCTGCATGACCCCTTCACGCCGCGTCCCTACAAAATGCCACTGAATGTCTCGATCAAGTACCGCGGCAACACCGTGTCATTCCCCATCCTCGGCACGCTCGGACTGCTGGGCGTGGCGATCACCTGGACGGAAGTGATCCTGACCCACCCGCTGGGGCGCATCGCGGGCCCGCTCTGGATCGTCATCGCCGTGACGTTCTACATGCTGTACCGCCGGCACCAGGGAGAACCGCCGACCGGCAACGTTCCGCGCGATTGGGAGGATGCGCAAAAGCGAGTCTTGCGCGAAGCCGAAGAGTTCGAGTCCCTGGAGGAGTACGAAGCCGTTCTCGCCGAGCGGGACGGAGGCAGCACGCGGCCGTGACCCCCTACGTCTATACCCGCGTGGTTGGTTTTCTTTCGGCATTCGTGGGGGTCCTGATCCTTTTGCGCGACGCGGTCCAGGTGCATTCCATCCCCTACGCCATCGCCGGTGTTGGCCTGCTGGCCTTCGGTGCCTGGCGGCTGCAGGTCGCTGCCAGACTTCGCCCGTGAGGCTCGTGCTCAGCCCGCTGGGCATCACGCTCGCGGTCGCCTTCATCGTCGCGCTGGCGGGCACGCTCGGCTGGATGTTGCGCGTTCCACCTCCCGCGCCGCGAGGAGCGACCAGTACGGTGCGGTCCGTCGAGTCGATCCGGAAGGTGCTGGTCCCCGTCCTTGACCTGGGCGCCTCGGTTCGCGCCGTCGAGCTGGCCGCGCGCCTGAACCAGGGACACAAGGCCGAGATGGTGATCGTCTACGTGCACGAGATTCCGCTGCAGGCACCGCTGGTTATGCCCGAGAAAGACCCGCGGATCCAGCGCGCGCTCGACGCCGCCGCCTTCATCGCCACCCAGCATGCAATCACGCCGCGCACCCGGGTCAATGTCGCCCGCCAAGCGGGTCACCGGATCGTCGAGATCGCGCGCGAAGAAGGCGCCGACCTGATCGTGATGGGCATCACCCATCAGAACCGCACGAACGAAAGCCCGCTGGGAAGAGTCGCCGAGCACGTGGTCCGCAACGCGCCCTGCGAGGTGGTCGTCGATCGGGTACCCCGCCAGAAGGTGGCGCTGATCCCGACCGAGATGGGCTAGTTCACTTGACCGCCAGGTTGAAGGCGGCGATCGTGACCAGCGCGTTGTTCAAGCCATGGAGCAGCATGGAATTTGTCAGCCAGCCCGTCCGGACGTACACGATCGCCAGCACGATCCCCATGTAGACAAAGCTCGGGAGCAGCGCCAGGCTGATCGCCGGACTGGCGTGCGCCAGCCCAAAAGCCAGCGAGCTGATCAGCACCGCGACCGAGAGATAGGTCCGCTGGCGGAGCAGGCGAAACAGCATGCCGCGAAAGAACAGCTCCTCGCAGATCGGCGCCGCGACCGCCGTGACGAGGAGCGCGAGCAGCAGCAGGCCGATGCCGTGCGGCCGCTGGATGAAGAGCAGCCGGCTGTTCCCGGGCACGAGCCGGCCGCCGTTCAGCAGCAGCGACGAGAGCGAGGAAACGAGGACCAGGCCGACGTACCACGGAATGATCAGCAGGCCCGTCAGCAGCAGGTCGCGAGGGGGCGGCCAGCGCAGTCCCAGATAGGCCCGTGGCGATCGCAGGCGGCGCAGCGCCACCGCAATCCCCGCGCCCACCGCGAGGTAGATGGCGAGCGTGGCGCACAGGCTGATGGTCTCGGCATTCGCCACGTAGAAGGCGCGGTTCGAACGGGCGATGCCAACCAGTATCGCCACGATAAGGACGAGGCCGACGATGGCAAAGGCGAGCACCACCAGCAGGTCCAGCCAGCGGAGGCGTTCAGCTGGCGGCGCGATTGATCCGCTCGCCGTAAGGCAGACCGAGGGTAGCCCGGATCTCGAGGCTGAGCCGCGAGAGCACGACCTTCGACTTCTGGAAGTAGCGCAGCACGTTGGGCGCCGAGTGCCACCAGAGGTTGTTTTCAGGGATGGTATTGCTCACGATCCAGATCGGAATCGCGCCGCACACCGGATCGGTGGCCCAGCGTTCGACCCATTCGCGGCCGTCGCCATCGGGGAGCTTGAGATCGATCAGGATGAGGGCCGGGACCCGGCTGCGCACAAACGTGTCGGCGGCCTCCCCGGTCGACACATGCTCGACGGGAACGCCGTCACGACGCAGCTGTGTCAGATACATCTCGGCGATGTCACGATCGTCTTCAACGAGAAGAACCCTCCGCTCCCGCGCCACACGGCGAGCGTAGGCGAGCAAGCTTGCGATGACTATTGCGCTGGCTCAGGCCGCCGGCCGCATCCGATTCCGTGCGGTCCGGTACGCGTCATAAGCGCAGAACCCCCAGAGCGCAACGCCGCCTAGATCGAGCGGAATCCCGAGCGCAGCCCCGATCACCGTCATATCGAGCTCCGTTCCCAGCACCAGCGGCCCGATGATGGCCGCGAAGAAGGCGACCCCCTTGAGTGGGGCGCCGGCGTACCAGTGCCCGAGGCCGGGAACGATCGACAACCGCGCCGCCCGGCCCGGGCTGACCGGCCGGTTGCGTGCGAAACGCCTGGTGCCGTCGATCACCTCTCCTTGAACCGGCTGCACCCGCAGCTGCGCACCGCAGTTGGGGCAAAAGGCGGCCTCCGCCGATACCGTTCGCCGGCAGCGAGGGCAGGTTTGCACAGCCATAAGCCTACGATTTAACGAAGGTGCCGGCACCGGATTCTTCGTCGATCGTTGCCATCCGTCTCGAGCTGCGTGACGGCCTGGCGCAGATCACCATCGACCGCCCCCCGCTGAACGTGCTCGACACCGACGCCCTCCGTCAGCTCAACCAGGCGCTGGCAACCTGTGCCTCGGACGAGGTCAGAGTCGTGCTCCTCCGCAGCGGGGTTCCCAGGGCATTCTCGGCCGGCGTCGAGATCGGCGACCACACCGCCGCGCGGCTGCCGGCGATGCTCGATCAGGTTCGGGAACAGGCCCGCCGGCTTCTGGCCCTGAACGCGCTGACGATCGCGGTGATCCACGGCGCAACCCTGGGCGGTGGCGCCGAGCTCGCTCTGCTCTGTGACCAGGTGATCGCCGCAGATGACACCACGCTCGGTTTTCCGGAGATCCGCCTGGCGGCCTTCCCGCCGATCGCGGCGGCCCTCTTGCCCGAACGCTACCCCTGGCCGGTCGCGATGCGCTTGATGCTGGGCGAGTCGATCGGTGCTGCGACCGCCGAGCGCCTCGGCCTGGTCAGCACGGTCGTGCCGCGCGCCCAGCTGGACGCCGCCGCTGCCGAGCAGGCCAGCGCGATTGCCGCAGGCAGCGGCGCGGCGTTGAAGGCACTGATTGCGGCAACCCGGGGCCAGCGCGCGGGCGCGATCCTCGAGCGGCTCGATGCCGCGATCGAAACGTATCGGTCTGTCATCGCGCCTTCGCGCGACGCCCAGGAAGGCATCGATGCCTTCCTTCAGAAGCGCTCGCCGGCCTGGAGCCATCGCTGACGAACAAAATCCGGTCGCTGGGCGACGCGCTTGCCGAACAGGTTCACGACGGCGACGCCATTGCGCTTGGCCTCGCCCTCGAGTCGGGCATTCCCTTTGCCGCCGTCCACGAGCTGATCCGCCAGGGAAGACGCGACCTGACCCTGATCGGCCCCATTTCCGACATGGCCTTCGATCAGCTAATCGCGGCCGGAACGGTTTCCCGGGTGATTGCCGCCTGGGTCGGGAACGTGGCCGGCGGTTCTGGGTACGGCTTTCGGCGGGCCTATGAGCAGGGCATCCCGCACCGTCTCGTGATGGAAGACCACTCGAACTTCACCGTGGGGCTGGCACTGCAAGCGGCGGCGATGGGCGTCCCATTCCTGCCGACCTTTACCGGGATCGGCGGCGACATCATTCGCAACCATCCGCGGATCCGTGCCATCGACGACCCGTTTGGGGGCCCCAGCCCGCTCGCCGTCGGCGCGCTCGCGCCTGACGTTGCCATCATCCACGTTCAGCGTGCGGACGCCCAGGGCAACGCCCATCTCTGGGGGAACCTGGGACTGACCGTCGAGGCGGCCTACGCGGCCCGCCGCACCATCATCACCTGCGAGGAGATCGTCGCCGAAGAGGTGATTCGAAGCGATCCGAATCGGACGATGATCCCTGGGTTGCTCGTGACCGCCGTCGTTGCTGAGCCCGGTGGGGCCCTGCCCTCCTCCGTGCAGGGCTACTGGCGCCGCGATTTCGAGCCGTTCCTCGAATACCACCGGCGGTCGAAAACGATAGAAGGCTTCCAGGCCTGGCTCCGGGAGTGGGTGCTCGAGATCGCTGACCGCCCGGCGTATCTGAATCACATGGGGCCGGCCGCGGTTGAGCGGCTTCGCGTTCGAGAGTCGCGCCTGGCCGCGCCGGCAAACTTCGCGCCATGATCGCCACGTATACCCGTCGGGAGCTGATGGTGGTGGCTGCGGCACGGGAGATCCGTGATCATGAGGTGGTCTTCGTCGGCATGCGCTTGCCGCTGCTGGGCTTCGGGCTTGCCAAGGCGACGCACGCCCCTCACGCCGTCGGACTGTTCGAAAATGGGGTGATCCGCGACCGGCCCGCCGAAGCATTCATTTACACGATGGGGGATCCCCCGAACATTGCCGGCGCGATCGCCTGCCTGGGCCTGGTCGACGTCATGAGCCTGCTGCAACAGGGCCGCGTCGATGTCGGCTTCATCGGCGGCGCCGAGATCGACCCGATGGGCAATCTCAACACGACCCGGACCAGCGGCGGTGGGTCGATGGTCCGCCTTCCCGGCAGCGGCGGGGGCGGTGACATTGCCTCGCTCGCGGGCCGCACCGTGCTGATCATGGAGCACGAGCCACGCCGCTTTCGGCCGCGCGTCGACTACATCACCTCGCCAGGACATTTCCCGGGCCGCCGGCGCGGCGGTCCGTCAACCTTGATCACGACCCTCGGCGTCTTCAACCTGTCGCCCGCGGGGGTGCGGGTTCGCAGCCTCCATCCGGCGGTGACGGCACAGCAGGTCCGCGACGCGACCGGCTTTCCGCTGCAGGTCGAGGATTCCACGCCCGACACGCCAGCACCCTCCACCGATGAGCTCGCTTATATTCGCCGCGCGGATCCGGAAGGCTTCTGGACCGGCCAGGGCAAGCCGGCCGGATGACGGAGGCGAGCCCCGTCTGGTCCCCGCCGCCGGAGCAGGCCCGCGTCAGTGTGTTGCGCCGGTTCATGGATGCGCACGGCTGCCGCGATTACCCCGACCTCTGTCGCCGCGCCGCCGCCGACCCGCGCTGGTTCTGGGACGCGTTGGTCAAGATGCTGGGGATCGTCTGGTCAACGCCCTACACGTCCATCATGGACACTTCGGAGGGCGAGCCGTTCACGCAGTGGTTCCCGGGAGGCCGTCTCAATGCCTATCAGTCGGCCGTCGTTCGCCAGCGTGAGGCCAGGCCGCAGGCGCTTGCCCTGATCGGGGAGACCGAGAGCGGAGCCGTCCGCCAGCTGACCTTTGCCGAGCTGGAAGACGAGGTGGAGCGCGTGGCCGCCGGGCTCCATCGCCTCGGGATCGGGAAAGGCGTTGCCGTCGGCGTCTATCTCCCGCTGGTGATCGAGAATGCCGTCGCCCTGCTGGCCTGCGCCAAGCTGGGCGCGATCGCAGTCCCACTCTTTTCCGGCTTCGGCGCCGAGGCGATTCGCCAACGGCTCTCCGACGCGCAGGCCCGTGTGTTGATCACGACCGACGCCGCAAGCCGCCGTGGACGTGCCGTGGCGATGCAGCCGATCGCGCAACGCGCCATCAGCGATCTAGCGCACGTCGAGGCCCTGGTCCTGGTCCGGTCCGGCCTCGAGAGCGAGATGAAGCCGGGGCGATATGTCGAGTGGGCGGCGCTCGCGCCGCCGGGCGCGCCGCGGGTCGCCACCGAGCCGATGGCCCCGGACGAGCCGATGATGCTGCTCTATACCTCGGGCACGACCGGGCGGCCCAAGGGCACGGTCCACGGCCATGCCGGCCTTCCGATCAAGGCGGCGCAGGACTGGGCGCTTTGCATGGATTTCAAGCCCGAGGAGCGCTTTCTCTGGGTGACGGACATGGGCTGGGTGATGGGACCGCTACTCGTCTTCGGCAGCCTGATGCTGGGCGGGACCGCCGTGCTCTACGACGGGGCGCCCGATCACCCGGAACCGTCACGCATCTGGTCGACCGCCGCACGCCACGGCGTGACCCACCTGGGTATCTCCCCCACCCTGACTCGCGTCCTGATGGCGGCCGGTCTTCGAGCTCAGCCACCCGAACCATTGCCGGCGCTTCGTATCCTGGCGTCCACCGGCGAGCCCTGGACACCGGAGGCCTGGACCTGGCTCTTTGAGAAGGTGGGCCGTCAACGGCTCCCGATCATCAACTACTCCGGGGGGACGGAGTGCGGCGGCGGGCTGGTCGGCGGCAATGTCGTGACGCCGGCGAAACCGGGGAGCTTTGCCGGCCCGGTGCCGGGGGTTGACGCCATGGTCTTCGACGACAGCGGCAAACCGGTCCGTGGCCAGGTCGGCGAGCTAGTCGTTCGCCAGCCGTACCTGGGCATGACCATGGGGTTCTGGAACGACCGCGAGCGGTATCTGGAGACGTACTGGTCCCGATGGCCTGGCGTCTGGGTCCACGGCGACTGGGCGATGATCGACCACGACGGGCTCTGGTACATCCTTGGCCGGTCCGACGACACGATCAAGGTGGCGGGAAAGCGCGTCGGGCCCGCGGAAGTGGAGGCGGCGGCCCTCGATGGCACTGACGTCGCCGAGGCGGCCGCCGTCGGGATCCCCGATCCGATGAAGGGGCAATCCGTCGTCGTCTTCGCCGTGCCTCGTCCCGACGCCAACCCCCAAGCGATTGCCGCCGCGGTCTCGAAGAGTGTCGAGCAATCGCTCGGCAAGCCATTCAAGCCGGGAGCGGTCCATGTCATCCCGCGACTCCCCAAGACGCGCAACGGGAAGATCCTCCGGCGCGTCATCCGCAATGTCTTCCTCGGTAACCCGCCAGGCGACCTGTCATCGATCGACGATATGGCGTCGCTGGACCCGATCAGACAGCTCGGCGAGAAATCGAACCGTTAGGCGCGGGCTAGCGGAAGTACTCCCGCAGCGGGACATTGCTGGTCCAGCTCGCTGCGTTGAGGTGCGCCAGGCGAAAGGCGTCCTCGATGGTGCGCAGCAAACCGTAATGGTTTTCCGCTGCGCCCGAGCGGTAGCCGCTGATCGCCCGCGGCGAGATGACGAGGGTCGCCACCTGCCCGCCCGAGCTGTCTCCGCAGCAGCCGGCGCTGCTCGATCCCTCATCCCAGGTGATGAAGAGGACGCCGCCGTTGCGGAAGGCGGCCGAGCCGGTGATCGAGGGAACCACGCCGCGCAGCCAGCTGTCACCGGTGGCGACCGAGCAGTCGTGCATATCGTTGCACATGTTCGGCGTGATCCAGACGAAGTTGGGCACGTTGCCGCTGCTCATGTCAGCCGAGAACTGGGTGAACGGCACGACGTGCGCGGCGCAGCGAGCCGCGTCGGTGCGAATGTCGTTGTAGTACATGAACGGATCGTGCTTCATCGCGTAATTGCCCGACGACGCTCCCGTGTAGCACGGTGACGGCATGTCCTCCATGTAGGCCTTCCAGGTGCGACCGCTGGCCTCGACCTGGTCGGCGATATTGGTCGCCCCGACGAAGCAGGTCGTGCAGTCGCTGGCGATGCCGAAGGTGCTGCCAGCGGTGAGCGCCAGGTAATTGGGCAGGCTCGGATGGGAGGCCGCGTAGTAGTTCGTGGCCAGCCCATAGGAGGCCGCCAGGCTGTTGATGTAGGGCGCTGCCCCGCTCCCGATGACGCTGGAGTACTCGTGGTTCTCCATCACGATCACGAAGACATGTGAAAAGGCCGGGACACCGGGCGGTGGCGGGGCCGGCGGTGCCTGAGGCGGCGGCGGCGCGTGATGGACGACCGGTTGTCCAGCCGCCGTCGAGCCTGCGGTGCTGGCTGCAACCAGCGCCGGTGTGGGCGACGGTGTGGGAGTCGGGTTGGCCAGCAGCAACCTCGCGACATGGCGGGCGGCTGATTCCGCATTCGCCGCATGGCCGAGCGGCCTGATCGCGACCGGCGCGTTCGCGCTCGCTGCTGGTTTCCTCGCGATGACCATCAGGGTCGGGACGATCAACAGGACGGCCGCGCCGGTAATCATGATCGCGCTCTTCGCGTGGGGAAACTGCATGATCCGTTTGACGCGATCGAGCCAGACCGCCTTGCGGATTGGACGTAGCGTGACACAACGCCATGGTGAATCCATTTGCCGGGAGACGACGTTGTAGGTGGTAGGAGAAGCCATGAGACCCTTGAACGCGGAGCTCGCAGCCCGAGCCTGGGAATTCGCGCAGGGCCTCGACCTCGAGGAGTATCGCCGTCTGCAGAACGAGGTCCGCACCACCTGGCCTGCGACGGGCAAGCTGCAGGGCCTCGACTTCGACCGCGCGTTCCTTGCCTTCATCGCGGAACGCTGGCTCGACAAAGCGGCCTAGCGCAAGCACCTTCGAATACAGGCGTTATCCGGCTAGGCCCGGGACATGTCCATCAACGACGGCCTGGCGTTGATTCGCCGGCATGATTTTGAAGGCGCCCTGCCGCTGCTGGCTGCCGAGGTGCGCAAGCGTCCTGACGACGCCTATGCCGCCTACTACCTCGCCTATGCCTTCGTTGGTGCGCAGGATCCGCAACCCGCGGTCAGCCTCCTGACCAAGATCGTGGAGGTGCATCCGGACTTCACCGACGCCCTGACCCTGCTCGGGCTGGCCAGCATTCGGCTGTCGGACTTCGTCGGGGCCGAGGAAGCGTACGAGAAGGTCCTGGCCCGCGAGCCCAAGAATCCCGCCGCGCTGCTCGGCCAGGGCATGATCGCCTTCTGGAAACGTGAGACGGCGGTCGCCGACGATTACCTGGGCCGGGCTCTTCGGTACGACCCGGCAGCCCGCGATGCGCTGGTGTTCAAGGCCGACCTGCGCTATGCCGCGGGCGACGTCGCGGGCGCGGTGATGCTGTTGCGCGACGCCAAGCGTCTGCGCCGGCCGGCCCTGCCGGAGGTATCCGATTCCGAAATCGCCGACCGGCTGATGCGATACGAAGCGGCGCTCCAGCCGCTTCGACGAGCCCGGGCGGGGCTACCCGACATGCCGGGCTGGGTCCTGTGCGTGCTCGGCGTGACGCTGGCACTCACGTTCTTGGCTTCGGCCGGAGTGCTCGGCGCCTGGAACGGCGTGCATCATTATCAGGACGGCAAGGCCCGTCTGGTGAGCCTCGACTACCCCGGATGCGCGGCCGAGATGGAACAAGCGGTCGAAGCGGTCTCCAACTCGCCGAAGGCCTGGGCCTACGAGGCCTATTGCTACTTCCTCGATCACGACAACAAGGCCGGACTCTCGGCCTGGTATACGGCGGTCAGCTTCGATCCCAACGTGACCCTCGATACGCGGGCGGACCAGCTCGCCCTGTCGGCGAAAATCCGCGCCGCGGCGGTTCAACCAAAGGCAACCGGCAAATGAGCGGCGCACAGGACCCGATCCAGGAGAGTCTGCCCTTCGAGCTACCAAAGGGAGCTGGCGAGCAACCTGCTCCGTCGAAGGCGGCGCAGCCGCCGGCCGCGGCAGGCAATCTCCCTCCCTCACTCTATGAGCAGCTCTGGAGCAAGTTTCGATCACTGCCCTGGGCACAATGGCGCGCGCAGGCGACGCCGATGATCCGGGGCGGCGCCCAACAGGTCGCCCTGGCTGGACGGCTGGCCGCCAGGCATGGCGGCGAAGCGGCGCGGCTGGCGATGCGCCAGGGGGGAACGGTCGCCGAGCTGGCAGTGAAACGCGGCGCGCCCTACACCTTCCGCCTCGCCCGCGCGACGGCACAGATCAGCCTGATCCGTGCCCTGCCGCTGGCGGTGGCGCGAACCATCCACCTCGTTGGCTTTCCAGCGGTTGTCCTGCGGACCGCGATGCAGTACACGATCGCGCACCGTGCCGGGCTCACCATCGACGAGGTGGTCTACTTCCGCGTCGATGACCCAGCCGGCTACACCGTCTATGAGGCCCCGCCCCGGCTCGGGACCGCGATCGCGATCGCCTATCTCCCAACGTTGACCCTGTGGGTGCTCGCGGTCATCTGCCTGGCTCAAGGGCTGACGCCGCGGGTAATCCTCGATCTCCCCGCCACCTGGGTGACCTGGTTGCAGATCTGGCTCGGCCTGGCCTGCGCGGCCCACGGCTTGCCTGCCTACGAAGAGGCCGGTCCGGTTGCGGAGCAGGCCCGTGTCGGGGTGGTCAAAGCAGACCCGGTTGCGGTCTTCTGGGTGATCCCGGCACAAATCGCCGCAGTGCTGACCCGCTTCGGCGGCATTCTCCCGGCCATCCTCGGCGCGCTCGCCTGCTGGTGGCTGGCCGCCGCCCTGATTCATTAAGCTCGGCGGTTCCCCGGACCGGTTTTCCTGTACGCTTCCCCGGTGGCCCGAAGCCGCTTCCTAGGGGGGCTGTTCAGCCTGCTCGCTGCATTGCTCCTCACTGGTTGCGGCGAGGACCAGAGCCAGGCGACGCCACTGCAGGCAAGCGCATCGTCGAGCATCGGTTGCAAGACCGGGCAAAGCTACCAGCACACGACGCTCGGTTACCACCTCTGCTATCCCGGCGGTTGGGTGGCGCGCGATTACACGGCTGAGCCTGGCAGCGGAGGCGCGGTCAGCGTGGTGGCCTTTGGGCCGCCCTCGGCTGTGCCGACCCACATTCCCGCATCCGGGACTCTGACGCCGCCCATGGAGGTGCGTGTCGTCGCCGGCTCAAAGGCCGATTCCGAGCAGAGCCTGACGCAGGGCAACCAGGTGAGCCAGATCACCGTGGCCGGTCTTGCCGCAGACGAGATCACGGTGGCCGATTCCGGGCCCGCAAGCGGCTCGGTCATCGTCGTGCTCGAGCACCAGGCGAATACCTACGAGCTCCAACGGGCGCCTGGGACGTCGTACGATACCGCCTTTCAACAGCTGCTGAGCTCGTTCACCTTCGCCGGCAGCTGATCCCCACCCTGACCCTCCCCCGCATGGAGGGAGGGAAAGATCTCCGGCTGGCTGGTGGAGGCGGCGAGAATCGAACTCGCGTCCGAAGCAGCGTCCCGCAAGAACTCTACGAGCGTAGTCCCGGATTTGGTCTCGCCGCTGCGTCTCCCCTGGGACCGGATCCGCAGCGGCCAGTCGCGGTATTGAGTCCCCCCGACGGCCGCGACGCCCGCCGGGAGCGAGTCAGCGGAGTTTACGCCGGACGCCGCTCCTGCTGACCGAGAGCGGGCCGGCGCCGGGGATGAATCCCCGGTTGACTTTCGCTACTTACGCAGCGATAGCCAGTTCGCGATTGTTGGCGTTTATAGCCTTGCCGCTTTTACGTGCTCGGCGACACGGCTCGCCATCTTGCAGACCACTACCCCGTCGAGACCTGGCGCCCCCGCCAGCCTGTCGGAGCAGATCTATTTTACCCGCGGCGGCGGCTTCCAACCGTCCGCCAGCTGCTTCCAGTAGTAGGTTGTCCTGGTCAGGGTCCCGTCGGGATGGTGCAGGCGCTAGACGGGCGTCTTGCGTGCCCGGTCCATCTCGCGACGGGCGTCCCTTGCCGCGATGGCCTCCCGCTTGTCGTATTGGCGCTTGCCTTTACCAAGGCCGATTTCGACCTTGACCCGGTTGCCCTTCCAGTACATGCGCAACGGGACGAGCGCCAGGCTCTTTTGCTTGATCGTGATGCCGAGCCGGATGATCTCGCTCCGATGCAGCAGGAGCTTCCGCTCGCGCTTGGTTTCGTGGTTGCTGCTGTATCCGCGCTCGTAGGGACTGATGTGAACGTTGACGAGGAAGGCTTCGCCGTTCCCAATGCGCACGTAGCCTTCTCGAAGGTTGGCGCCGCCCGCGCGGAGCGATTTGATTTCGGTACCGCGGAGCTCGATCCCAGCCTCGATGGATTCAAGGATGAAGTAGTTGTGGAAAGCGGCGCGGTTGCTCGCGATCGTCGTGTCGGCGTCAGACTTCTTCTTCCCCATCAGCGCCGGCCACGCGCCCACGCCGCGGCGCTCATTCGCCGGCCGCCGGGCGCCTGCAGCTCATCGACCACATATGTGCCATCGATGGTGGGGACGGTCAGCCCGCCGCCGGCCGCGGCGTCGACGTGCCCCTTGAAGATCTTGACCTCGGAGCCCTCGAGCGTGAGCCAGCAGCCGACCCGCTCCGCCAGCGCGCGGACGCGGCGGTCGATGTCGATAGCCGGCATCGTGGCCGGGTTGAGCTTGCCATCGTCGGCCCGCAGCCGAGGCGCCTGCGATGCCCCTTCCTGTGCTTGCGGACGGGGTTGGACGCGCCCAGCCTCGAGCTCGTCGACGGTGCGCGCCAGCAGCGCCGCACCGGTCGTCGCCAGGCGCCCTTCGAGCTGGCCCGCGGTTTCATCTGGCCCGATGGCGACGGGTTGCTGCGTCAGGATCGGTCCCGTGTCGACGCCGGCATCCATCTGCATGATTGTTACGCCCGTCTCGCGGTCGCCGCCGAGGATCGCCCACTCGATCGGCGCTGGTCCACGATAACGGGGCAAGAGCGAGGCATGCACGTTGAGGGTTCCCAGTCGAGGCACGTTGATCAGGGAGGCGGGCAGGATCTGCCCGTACGCCACGACCACCATCAGGTCGGGGGCGAGATCGCGAATACGCGCCTGCGCCTCCTCGTCTCGGATGCGGGCCGGCTGAAAAATCGGCAGACCACGTTCGGAGGCCTGCAGCTTGATGGATGGCGGCAGGGGTTTCATGCCTCGACCGCCGAGCCGGTCGGGCTGCGTCACCACCAGCGCCAGGTCGTGGCCGGCGTCGGCCAACTGCTCGAGGGTCGGGCCCGCAAAAGCCGCCGTACCGGCGAAGACGATCCGCAGTGCTGGCCTACGCGCCGACGACTTCCGCTTTTTGCTCCTCTTCCTCGGGCTCGACCTTGCGCAGGGTGTCGAGGCTGGTCAGCCGGTCCGTGAAGAGGATGCCGTCGATATGGTCGATCTCGTGCTGGATGGCGCGGGCCAGCAGCTCGTCACCTTTGATTTTCACTGGCTTTCCCTGGCGGTTCAGGCCGCGGGCGACCACCCGCATGTATCGCTTGACCTCGCCAACATAGCCTGGCACCGAGAGGCATCCTTCCAGGCCGATCTGTTCGCCCTCGCCCTTGACCATTTCTGGATTGACCAGGGTGTGGAGGTTCTGGTCCGTCTTGATCACGACCACACGAAGGCCGACGCCCACCTGCGGGGCGGCGAGGCCAACGCCGGGCGCGGCGATCATGGTGTCGACCATGTCGTCGATCAGCTTGCGAATGCTGCCATCGACACGCGGAACCCGCTTCGCTTTCTGGCGAAGGATGGGCGCTTCCTGGGTCAAGATCGGGAGAACAGCCATCGGATTGTTGCCTTACATTGGGTCGACATCGAGGCTCCAGCCCCGCCCGCGCGGCAGCGCGTCGGCGACCCGATGCAAGTCTGCCCC
>DATASI010000079.1:0-7998 GCA_036269255.1 Candidatus Dormiibacterota bacterium | reverse complement strand
GCCGAGCTCCTCGATCAAGGTCGGGTCGTCGAGCCCGGGCGCGCAGATGAGCTCGCCGCTTTCGAAGGCGGCAAGCGAGGCGCCCACTACTTCGTCGGGTTTCATCGCCATGGTCTTGAGGCGACCACGATCCATGTTCAGCCGGTCGTGAAACTCGGTGTCGACGACACCGGGGAGGAGAACCTGCAGCCGGACGCCGCTGTCCTTCAGCTCGCCGGCCAGGGTCTGCGTGAAGGTCAACAAGTAGGCCTTAGCCCCGGCGTAGACGGCGCGATAGGGCATCGGATTCGGCGGAATCGAGCCGCTCAAGGACAGCAAAGAGGCGACATTGACGATGCCGCCGCTGCGTCGGCGCACCATGTGCGGCAACGCGGCTCGGCTGAGGAGGGTTGGGACTCGAACGTGAAGGCGCACGAGATCGTCGGCGACGTCGGGATCCAGCTCGACGAACGGACGATAGCCGGGGAAGCCCGCGTTATTGATCAACAGCTCCAGGTCACCCCGCCCGATCCGGTCCCGGACCTGGTCGAGGCCATGTTGGTTCACCAGGTCAGCGGTGAGGACCTCGCTGGACGCTTTTGCTCCGTGGACCTCATCGGCTAACCCTTCGAGCCGATCCCGACGGCGGGCGACCAGCACCAGGTCATAACCTTTGGCAGCCAGTTGACGGGCAAAGCTGGCGCCGATTCCGGATGAGGCGCCGGTGATCAGTGCACGGGGGCGAGCAGGCGTTGTCTCACTCATCGCTTTACTCTAGCGGCGCACGGCCGACGATCAAGGTCATGGCGCCTGCCAGCCAGCGCTCGCTGCTGACGACCTCGATGCCAGCCCTGCGAATCAGCTTCTCGGTTTCGAGGTTGAACCGGTCGTGGGCGTAGCGAGCGGTTATCGTGTTGAGAACGTCCTGGGGAGCGGCGACCCACCAGTGATTGCTGCGGACGTGCTCGAGAAAAGTCATGGGGGCGCCTGGCTTCGCTACCCGGAGTGCCTCGCGAATTGCCTGAGCCGGGTTGGGGATGGTACAGAGCACAAGGTTGAAGGCGACCGAGTCGAATGACCTATTGGCAAATTCGAGCTTCTGCGCGTCCATCACCCGAAGGTCGCCGGACCGGCCAAGTTCCTCTAGCCGGTGTTGGGCGTGCGCCAGCATCCCTGGGCTGACATCGATGCCGGTGATCTCAATTTCCAGAGAGTAAAAGGGAAGACTGGCGCCGGAGCCGATGCCGATCTCGAGGAGGCGACCACGCGCATGCTGTGCGGCACGGACGCGCCCATCCTTGAGGATCCAGCGAACACAGCCGCCCTGCTGCGCACGGTCGTACCGTTCCGCCAGACGGTCGTAAAGACGGCGGATCGCGGCCAGGTCGT
This sequence comes from Candidatus Dormiibacterota bacterium, assembly GCA_036269255.1. Taxonomy (GTDB): domain Bacteria; phylum Chloroflexota; class Dormibacteria; order CF-121; family CF-121; genus CF-13. The sequence goes on along the minus strand of DATASI010000079.1, from coordinate 6,630 downwards.
CAGGCACAGCCCCCACCCTACCCCCCGCTGAGCGGGGGAGGGAATTTTAGGCCCGCAAGCGGGGGAGGGAAATCTACGGCTGGTCGGGCATGTCCTCGGGTGGTGGAAGTGGCGGCGGTGGCCCCGGCGCTGCCTGTTGCTGCTCGTTGGACGGCTCGATCGGATCGTCCGGATTCACCACGCGCTGGATGAACTGATACGGCCCGCGAGGCGGTGGCACCGGCTTGTCAACAAGATCGCCTTCGCCGCCTGTGACCTCGTGGATGATGTGCCCGATTTCAGCCTCGAGCTCCACGTCGTTTTGCGGTTCGTTCTCACTCATTCACCCAGCATGCTGAGCGTCGCGCAACCCGGTCAAGACGATGGTGTCGTCAATCGTGAGGACAGCGTGAAACTGTCGGGCTCAGGTTCGGCCGAATTGCGGCCTTTGAAAATCCGAAAGAGAAGGAACAGGGATGGCAATAAGATCACCATGCCGAAAGCGACGATGATCAGCAGTCCCCGGAGGGTGACGTCCGGCCCGGCGCTGTTGCTCAGGGTGTAATCCGGCGGCAGGATGTAGGGCCACTGGCCGACCGCCCAGGCCCAAAGCACAAACAACATCTGTCCCGCCACCGCCAGGCGGGCAATTCTCGGATGGGTGGTCAGGACGGCGATCAGGGCGATCGGACCGTTGACCAGGGCAAGCAAAAGCAAGGGCAATCCCTGCCCGGAGAGGCGATCCCACAACGCCGGCCACTGCGCGTAGGCCAGGATGAGCGCGAGAACCGCGAGGGCTCCCGAGACGATGGCGGCCGCAAGGGCACGCCTGCGGAAATCCGCTTGGAGCTCCGGATCGGCTTCGGTCTCGACCATCAGATAGGTTGCGGCGAGGTAGGCGCAAAGCGAGACGGCGAGGAGACCGAGGTCGATGGCGATCGGGGTGAGCCAGCCAGGAACGCCTCCGTGAATGTGCGGGCTGACCCGGCCCGTCGCAATCGCCGCCGCCGCCGCCCCCAGGAAGGCCGGAGCGAGGATGCTGGCCGCTCCGAAAATCGGTCCCCAGACGGGTACCTCACCGACCGCCTCCCTGCCGTGGGCGCGAAACGCGAAGGCGGCGCCTCGCAGGACGATGCCGATGAGGACGATCGTGAACGGCACGTAGAGCAAGCGACCGAGCGTGGCAAAGACAGCGGGAAAGGCCGTGAAGCACACGACCATGCCAAAGATCATCCAAACGTTGTTGGCTTCCCACACGGGACCCATCGCGCCGGCGATGGCGTCTCGCTGACGCTGCCGGCGTGGTCCGCCGGCAAGCAAGTCCCAGAACCCGCCGCCAAAATCCGCGCCCCCAAGTACCGCATAGGCACTGATGGCTAGCCACAACAGGCCGGCGACGGCGGTGGCGAGCGTCATGCGGATCGGGGGCGGGCCGCCGTAGCCGGTGCAGCCTGACGCGCTCGCTCCCGGGCGGCGAACGCGAGCAGGAGCCAGACCAGCGTCGCGCCCAGCGCGACATAAATCAGGATGAAGACGATGAAAGTCGGCCCGAGCGCCGAGGCTGAGGTGGCCGCCGCCGCGGTCGGCATGAGGTTGTAGATGATCCAAGGCTGACGCCCGAACTCAGTGTCGAACCAGCCGGCTTCCATGGCAAGCACCGCCGCCGGTCCGGCGACGACCAGGGCGCTCAGCAGGCGCGGGAACAATGGAGGTGCCCGGCGCCTGATCGCCAGGTACCAGTACAGGAGGCTCAGCAATCCCAACAGGATGCCTAGAAAGGACATCGATTCGAATGACCAGCGGACGACGGGGATGTTGGGCCAGAGGCTGGGGGGGAAGGCGTCGAGCCCGCGCACAGTGGCGTCCGTACGGAACGTCAGCAGCCAGCTGAGCAGGTGCGGAATTTCAACCGCAAGGATGGTCTTGCGCTGCGATGGCAACGGGATGCCGCCGATGTGCAGAGGGGCGCCCGGCTGGGTTTGAAACTGGGCCTCCTGGGCGGCGAACTTGATCGGCTGGTTACCGGCGACGAATCGGGCGCTGGCATCCCCGGTGATGCCAGCCAGGCCGGCGGCGAGGACGGCCATGAGCATCGCCAGCGGGAGAGCCCGCCGGTGGAGGGCATCGCCATGCCCCCGCAGGAAGCCGGCGGCATAGACGGCGGCGACCGCGAAGCCGGTCACCACGTAGGCCGAGACCAGCATGTGAAGGTCTTCGGTGGGGGTCGATGGATTGAGCGCAGCGGCGAGTGGGTCGACATGGGTAATGCGGCCATTGACGAGCTGAAAGCCGGCCGGCGAGTTCATCCAGGCATTGGTCATGACGACGAAGAGGGAAGAGGCTGCGCCGCTGATGACGATCGGAATCGAGGACAACCAGTGCGCCAGCGGGCGCAGGCGGTCCCAGCCATAGAGGTAGATGCCGACGAAGATCGCTTCGATGAAGAAGGCGAAGCCTTCCGCCGAAAAGGGGAGACCGATGATGCTGCCGCTAAACCCCATGAACCCTGGCCACAAGAGGCCGAGCTCAAAGGTGAGGACGGTGCCGGACACGGCGCCAATCGCGAAGATGAGGCCGAATGCCTTCGACCACCGGCGCGCCAGCGCCAGCCAGAAGCGATCGCCGCGACGCAAGCCAATTGCCTCGGCAACAGACATGAGCAATGGCATGCCAACCCCAAGCACGGCAAAGACGATGTGGAAAGCGAGGGAGGTCCCCATGGTGGCTCGCGCCAGGGTCACGTTATCCATCAGTCCGGGGTGTGGATGAGGATGACGCCCGGCACCTGCGCGGCGAGCTGCTCGGCGCGTTGCCTCAAGGCACGCGGAGCGTCGCCGACGAGGTCGATATGCCCGAGATAGGACCTGATCGTGAATGCCGAAGTGACCTCGCCGAGCGCCCGTGCCAGCGTCTCAGCAATCTCGAGCTCGAGGATGTCATCGCAAAAGATCTTTGGCTCGACCCGGAGGACGCTCGGAACCGATTTGACCAGCTGGATTGCGCGACGGTCTAGACCCGAGAAGCGAACGTGGCCTCGCAGGGTCACTTCCTGATCCTGCACCGAGACCTGGAGCGCGGTCACGGCGTGGCGACCCATGAGGTCGGGCGCGCGAAGCGAGAGGAACTTGAGTTGGGGGTCGCGCTCCAGCGCATCGATGACGTCGTCATAGAGGTAGCGGTCCAGCTCAAAACGCGGCAGGCTCGACCATTCGTTTGGATCGAGGTCGGTCTCGAGGATATTCGCTCGGAAGCCCTGGATGCGTTGACTCGGAATCATGCGGAGCTCGGGAGCGAGGCGGCCGCGGCTGCCGACCACGGCTTTCACCTGGTGCGAGTCGTGCCCGATGCAGAGGTACTCCAGCCTGGCGAGCCCTCGACCAGCCACGTCCTCGATCCCCATGGCACGGCGAACTTCCAGCAGGGCGGCGGGGCCACAGGAAACCGGCCAGCGTGATTCGTGCCAGCTGTCGGCGAGCGCGACGAGCTCGCCGTCGGCGCTCAGGATCGCCGAGGAGTGTGCGATTCGCTGTCCGAGCGGAAACAGGGCAAGGCGGAGATAGCACACAGACATCGCCGGAAACTCCACGCCGACCGATTGGAGCTGCCCGACGGGTCCATCTCGATCTTCTGCCGGTCCGCCCAGCCGGATCTCGTCACGAGGCTCACTGCTGAGCTCGGATTTCGAAGCCACCTGCTCTGAGGCTGGCATAGGTGACGGAGCCCGCACAAGCGAGGCGTGTCATCAATTTCGACCCCCACCCTGCCCTCCCCCGTAAACGGGGGACGGAATGAGGTCAGCGGGCGACGCTCTCCGGAGAGGGGAGGGCGCTGAAGATCGCAGTCGGTCCGGCACCCGCGACCGCAGGAAGGCGGAGGACAAAGGTGCTGCCCTTGCCGATCTCGCTGCGTTCGAGGACCAATGACCCGCCATGCCGTTCCGCGAGCTCGCGGCTGATGAACAGGCCCAGGCCAGTGCCCGGTTGCGGGCCGAGATTCGGATCGTCGATGCGGTAGAAGCGCTCAAAAATCTTTTCGTGCTTCTCGCGCGGAATACCGATACCGCGATCCTCGACGATCAAGCCGGGCCCACCGTCGGTGGTGACCGTGAGCCTGACCCAGGGGTGATCGGTCGTGTAGGTCAGCGCATTGTTGATCAGGTTGTCGATCACGCGCGCCAGCTGATCACGGTCGGCATTGACCAGGATCGGCTCATCCGGCTCGTTGTAGTTCACCTCCGCCATCAGCAGTCCGGCTCTGGCTTCCGCACGGGCGATGGCCTGCCGAGCCATCTCCCGGAGATCGAGCATCTGGGTATCCGTCGGGACGGTGCCCCCTTCGATGCGCGCGGCGGTCAGGAGGTCGTCGACGATACTGTTGAGCTCGGTCGCTTTGCCGATCAGCACTTTAAGCGGGCGCTCCCATTTGTCGGGACTGAGCGTCCCGTCCTGCAGCATCGAGAGGTAGCCGGTAATCACGGATAGCGGCGTGCGCAGCTCGTGGGCGGCCATGCTGAGGAAGGCGCTCTTGCTCTTGCTCGCCTCCTGCGCCTCCGCGAAGAGAATCTGAGATTGCTTGAGCAGCTCCTCGGTTCGCATGTTGGCTTCCAGGGTGTTGATCACGACGCCGATGCCCTCAGTCAGCTGATCGAGGAAATCGAGATGGGTGGGGGAGAACTGTTGCATCGACGCCAGCTCGATCACCGCTTTGATCCGGCCTTCGAAGATGACCGGCAGAACGATGATGGCGGCAGGCGGGGCTTCGCCCAGGCCGGAACGAACGGCGATGTAGCCGGCCGGCACGTTGGTCAAGAGGATCCGGCGGCCGTCTCGCGCGGTTTGCCCAACCAGTCCCTCACCCCAGCGGAAAATCCGGTTGGTGTTTTCCGAGGTGGGCATCCCATAGCCGGCGGCAAGCCGCAGGGCCGGCTCTTCGCCATCAATGGCCTCGACGATGAAGAAGGCGCCGTAGTGGGCGTAGACGAGCGGTGCCAGCTCGGTGAGGATCAAGTTGGCGACGGTGCGGACATCGCGCTGACCCTGCAGCATCCGGGTGTGCTTCGCGATGTTGGTCTTGAGCCAGTCTTGCTCCATGTTCTTGATGGTGGTCTCGGCCAGAGTGCCAATCATCTGGTTGATCTTGTCCTTGAGCAGCGCGACTTCGCCACGCGCGTCCACGCCGATCGACCTGGTCATGTCGCCTTCGGTGACCGCGGTGGTCACCTCAGCGATGGCGCGCACCTGGGTGCTGAGGTTGGCGGCGAGCTGATTGACGTTGTCGGTGAGGTCCTTCCAGGTCCCGGCCGCGCCGGGCACGCTTGCCTGTCCGCCCAGCTTGCCTTCGTAACCGACTTCACGGGCCACGGTAGTGACCTGGTCGGCAAAGGTGGCCAGGGTGTCGGTCATCTCGTTGATCGTGTCCGCGAGCGCCGCGATCTCGCCTTTGGCCTCGAAGACGACCTTCCGGCGCAGATCGCCGTTGGCGACCGCGGTCACGACCCGGGCGATGCCGCGCACCTGATCGGTAAGGTTGCCGGCCATCAAGTTGACGCTATCGGTCAGGTCTTTCCAGGTTCCCGCGACGCCCTTCACTTGAGCCTGGCCACCCAGCTTGCCTTCGGTGCCGACCTCGCGCGCCACGCGCGTAACTTCGGAGGCAAACGCGTTCAGTTGATCGACCATGACGTTGATGGTGTCTTTGAGCTCGAGGATTTCGCCGCGAGCCTCAACCGTGATCTTCCGGGACAGGTCACCTTTCTGCACGGCGGTTGTCACCTGGGCGATGTTTCGCACCTGGGTGGTGAGGTTGGCGGCCAGCTGGTTGACATTGTCGGTCAGGTCTTTCCAGGTGCCGGATGCCCCTGGAACATGAGCCTGACCGCCGAGGCGGCCTTCAGTTCCGACCTCGCGCGCCACCCGGGTGACCTCGCCGGCGAAGGCGTTCAGCTGATCGACCATGCCGTTGATGGTGTTCTTCAGATCCAGGATCTCGCCGCGAACGTCGACGGTGATCTTCTTCGAGAGGTTGCCATTGGCGACCGCCGTCGTCACCTCGGCGATGTTGCGAACGTGGGCGGTGAGGTTTCCCGCCATGAAATTCACGTTGTCGGTGAGGTCCTTCCAGATGCCGACCACGCCGGTCACCTGTGCCTGGCCCCCCAGGCGGCCTTCCGTGCCGACCTCGCGCGCCACTCGGGTTACCTCTGAGGCAAAGGCGTTCAGCTGATCCACCATGGTGTTGATCGTGTTCTTCAGCTCAAGGATCTCGCCACGAACGTCGACCGTGATCTTCTTCGAGAGATCGCCTTTCGCGACCGCGGTGGTGACATCGGCGATATTGCGGACCTGGGCTGTCAGGTTGCCGGCCATCGAGTTCACGTTGTCGGTCAGGTCGCGCCAGGTGCCCGAGGCGCCCGGGACGTGGGCCTGGCCGCCGAGCCGGCCTTCCGTGCCGACCTCGCGCGCCACGCGGGTGACTTCGGAGGCGAAGGCGTTCAGCTGATCGACCATCGTATTGATGGTGTCCTTCAGCTCCAGGATTTCGCCGCGCACGTCGACGGTGATCTTGCGTGACAGGTCGCCGCGCGCCACCGCTGTGGTCACCTGGGCGATATTGCGCACCTGATCGGTCAGGTTGCCGCACATCGCGTTGACC
>DATASI010000078.1:0-9575 GCA_036269255.1 Candidatus Dormiibacterota bacterium | reverse complement strand
CGTCTTCACCATGCCGTTTCACGACGGCCGCAGTATCACGATGTGGCGAGACCTCGACCGGACCTGCGCCGAGCTGGCCCGCTTCTCGAACGCTGACGCCGGCGCTTACCGCGAGCTGCTCAACGATTGGCAGGGGCTGGCTCCCATCATCAACGAGGAGCGCGAACATCCGCCGCAACCTCCTGATGCCGTCGCCGCCCGGACGGCGGCCGGTCCGCTCGGCGAACGAGGGCTTCGCATCCGGCGCGCCAGCGCCCTCGAGATCATCACCGAGCGCTTTACAGACGAGCACGTTCGCGCCTTCTTTGCCTGGATCGCGTTTATGACCTTGCATCCGCTGGATGAGCCGGAGACGGGCGTCCTGGCCTTTTCGCTGGTCGCCGGCCGCCAGCGCTTCAGCTGGATCCTGCCCGAGGGTGGATCGAACCGCCTGCCGCTCGCCCTCGCCCGAATCATCGAGGAGCATGGCGGCGCCATCAGGACATCGGCGCCGGTTTCGCGAATCACCGTTGAAGACGGGCGCGCGACCGGTGTCGTGACGGCCGATGGATCCAGCTATCGCGCGGAGAAGGCCATCGTGTCGACCATCCACATCACGCATCTGCCCGAGATCGTCGGCGCCGACGCCCTTCCCCTCGGCTATCGCGCCGGCGTCGAGCGCTGGCAGCCAAGCGTCACCATGTTCACCAGCCACTACGCGCTCAGCGAGGCGCCGCGCTTTCGCACCGAGGGCGGGCCGATCGAGAGCGTGACGATGGGCAATCTCGAGTCGCTCGACGCGCTCCACCGCATGCTGACCGCTTTTCGCGCCGGACGGCTTGATCTCGATCAGCCGGTCATCCTGGCGCTCACGCCGAGCGTGATCGACCCATCGCGAGCGCCGGCCGGGAAGCACACCTTCAAGCTGATCAGCTTCCTGCCATACGACCTGGTCAAGGGCCCCTCGCACTGGGATGCCATCAAGGACGACGTTGCAGACCGTCTCTTCGAATCGATCGTGCCGTTGACGACCAACCTTTCAAAGGACATCGTGCTGGCGCGAGCGGTCAACAGCCCTCCCGATCTGGAACGTCGCAACCCGGCCAACTGGCGTGGCTCCTGTCACGGCGGCGCCAGCAGTCCGCAGCAAAGCGGGTGGTACCGGCCGGTTGAGGGATGGTCGTCCTATCGAACGCCGATCAGCGGGCTCTACCAGACCGGCGCGTGCACCCATCCCGGTGGGTCCGTCTCGGGGCTGCCAGGACGAAACTGTGCGGCCGTCCTTCTGCAGGACCTCGGTTCCTCGCTCGACGAGGCAATTCATGAACGCGAACGGGAGAAAGTCACATGAGTGTTGAAACCACCAATCGGGTCCAGGTCGCCGCCCACCACTGGCGGCCGCGCTTCGTCGCCAACGGCATCGACGTCAACGACTTCGACGACACGGTCGCGAAGACGACCGAGTGGAAGGATTGGGGCCCAAATTGGCTCGCCGTCGGACAGGTCCACGAGGAGCTCGGTCGTGACGCCGAGGCGCGCGGCCGGGCCATCTCCGCTACCGAGGCGTTTCAGCGGGCCAGCTGGTGCTACCACCTGGGGAAATTTCTCTGGTTCGAGGATCCCGCCCTCCATGGCGAGCTCCGCGATCGCTCGGTGGCCGTCTATCGGAAGGCGCTTCCCAATCTGGATCCACGCGGGCAGCGCCTCGAGATCCCGTTCGAGGGCCATTTCATCCCGGCAAACCTGCGACGGCCGCGTGAGCTGCGGCGGCCGCCGCTGATCCTGATCGTGCCCGGACTCGACTCATCAAAGGAGGAGCTCTTCGCCATCGAGGAAGAATTCCTTCGCCGCGGGATGGCGACGCTCACCATCGACGGGCCCGGCCAATCCGAGAACTCGGTGCACTTTGCCATCCGCCCCAACTGGGAGACGGTGATCACGCCGCTGGTCGACGACCTCACGCAACGCCAGTTGGCGGTCGACCTCGACCGAATCGGCCTCATGGGCATCAGCATGGGGGCGATTTACGGCCCGCGCGCCGCGGCGCACGAGAAGCGGGTCAAGGCGGTGGTCGGCCTCGCTGGGCCTTACAACCTGGGCGATTGCTGGGACGCGCTCAATCCGCTGACCAAAGGCGGCTACATCTTCTATACGAAGTCGAAGGATGAAGCGGAGGCGAAGCAAAAGGCCTACACGCTGAATCTCGAGGGTGTCCTTCGCGATGTCGACCAACCGTTGCTCGTCATCCACGGGGCTCGCGACCGGCTCTTTCCTCCGGCGCAGGCCGAGCGCATCGCTCGCGAGGCTCCGCACGCGACGCTGGTGATGTATCCGGACGGCAACCACGTCTGCAACAACATCTCCTACAGATACCGGCCACTGATGGCCGATTGGTTGAAGGAACAGCTGGCGTAGCCACCTTCACAGAACAGGAGTACCGTCGCCGCGATCAGGCGGTGGCGCGGCTCTGCGAGCACGAACGCCTCGATGCCCTCGTCGTCTACGGCACCTCGGCGAACGCGCGCCAGGGGCAGGCGCAGGTCGATTACCTTACCGGCTTTCTCGGTCATCAAGAGGCGTACGTCATCGCGGTGCCTGGGCGCCTCCCGATCCTCTTTGTCCAGTACTACAACCACCTGCCCAACGCAAGCCGGATCGCGCGCGGCGAGGTTCGTTGGGGCGGGCCGCAGTCTGTCGCCGCGGTCGCCGACGAGCTGGCCGGACTTGCAGCCGGGAGCCGCGTCGGCCTGGTCGGGCCAATCCCATACCAGGCTCAGCAGCAGCTTGCGAGCCGTCTTGTCAATCAGGTACTGGTGGACGTCAGCACGAGCTTCCTTAAGCTGCGCCTGGTCAAGAGCGACGAGGAGCTCGAGATCATGCGTCGCGCCGCCGAGGTTACCGATACAGCGCTGCGTGCGCTGGTACGGGCCGCGGTGCCCGGCTCATCCGAGCTGGAGCTGCAGGCTGCGGCCACGGCAGCGGCGATCCGGGCGGGTGGCCAGCCGTACTTTCTGTACTTGAGTTCCACGCCGATGGCAAACCCCGATCGGATGGTTCCCCAGCAGGACCTCACCGATCGGCGGCTGCAGGAAGGCGACGTCGTCTTCTTCGAGCTCAGCGCGACATTCGGCGGGTATGCCGGACAGATCTTGCGCACGCTGACGATCAACGCCGAGCCGACGCCCCTGTATGCCCGTTTGCTCGAAGTCGCCTGGGTAGCATTCCATACCGTCGCGGCAACCATCCGGCCGGCGGTTCACGTCGGCGAGGCCGCGAACGCTGGTTCGATCATCGAGACCCGTGGCTTCACCGCCTGCGACGACCTGGTCCATGGCTATGGCGGCGGCTACCTGCCGCCGGTGCTGCGAACGCCGGCCACCTCGCACGGGCCAATGGCTGACTTCGTCTTCGAGGAGAACATGACGCTCGTCATCCAGCCAAACGTCGTCACCACCGATGCGCGGGCGGGGGTGCAGGTCGGCGAACTTGTCAGGGTCACGAATGATGGCGTGCTGAGCCTGCACCAGGTTCCCCAGCGCCTGCTGCTCGGCGGAGAGACGCTGTCGCCCGCGCCTAGCCGCTAATCGGGTTTCTGGTTGAGGTCAGCTGCGCGTCGTTTGTTCGCCCGAGGCGGCCAGCTCGAACGAGCCCAGCTTGATGGCGCCGGCGCGCGCATAGGTGCCGACGATAACGCCACCTGGCGTGACCTGGCTACTCGTCAGCGCGAATCCAGCCGGCATCGTCCCGTCGCCAAACAGGCGCTTCCCCGGGCCCACGGTAACCGGGAAGATCTTCAGCCAGAATTCGTCGACCAGGTCGTTCTTGATCAAGGTCTGGATCAGGTTGCTGCTCCCATGCACCTGGATCTCCGGCCCATCCTCTTTCTTCAGCTGCGCGATCTTCGCCGGAGCATCGCCGGTGATCGGTACCGTGCCCTTCCAATCGGTGCTGACCGGTCGGTGGGAGACAACATATTTGCGGGCGTTATTGATCACGCGAGCCCCCGGGTCCTCATCGCCAACCTTTGGCCAGTGGGCGGCGAAGATGTCGTAGGTGCGACGACCGAGCAGCAAATCGAACGGATGCCCCATCTGTTCGCCCATGGCGTTTCCCAGGGCCTCGTCGAAATAGCCGACGGACCATCCACCGTACTTGAAGCCGCCGCTGTCGTCTTCTCCCGGCCCGCCGGGGGCTTGCATTACGCCGTCGAGCGTGACAAACGTCAAAACAACCAGCTTTCGCATATCTTCAGCCTCCTTACTACGGATCTCTACCTGTGCAGACTGTGGCCGGCTCGAAAATTCATCGGTCGTGCCAACGAGCGAGGCCGCCGCCTTTGATTGCGGTTAGCATCAGCCTCGATGGCTCGGAAGTTGGAGGTGACGCCGGCGATCGCCTCTTTCGACGATCTCTCTCTCGACATTTTACGCAAGCGGACGAGCGACAAATGGCGGCGGTACCCGAGCGATGTCCTGCCCGCATTTGTCGCCGAAATGGATTTCCCGCTCGCGCCGGCCGTCAGCGATGCGCTCGCCGCTGCCGTTCGCCGGAGTGACACCGGCTATGCATCGCCCTCGCCCGAGCTGACCGAGGCGCTCGCCGATTTTGTCCGGGCGCGCTTCGCCTGGGACCTCCGGTCATCGACGATCCTCGTGATTCCGGACGTCATGGTTGGCATCACCGAGTTCTTGCGCGCCGCTGCGCGTCCGGCGGACGGCGTGGTCATCAACACCCCCGTCTATCCGCCGTTCTTCAGGCACATCGCCGAGGGGGGGTGCCGTGTGGTGGAAGCGCCGCTTGCCGACGAGCCGGATGGCTATCAGCTCGACCTCGACGCGGTTGAGCAAGCCTTCCGCGACGGAGCGCGCTTCTATCTTTTCTGCAATCCGCACAACCCGACCGGGCGGGTGTTTTCGCGTGTCGAGGTGCAACGGGTCGCCGAACTCGCCGAGGAATATGACGTGATCGTGCTGGCGGACGAGATTCACGCGCCGCTCACGTTGCCAGGCGCGGAGCACACCCCCTTCCTGTCGCTGGGTGATTCGGCGGCAGCTCGCGGCATCGCCTTCGTCTCGGCGACCAAGGGTTGGAACATTCCCGGACTCAAGTGCGCCCAGGCCGTGATCGCGTCCGACGCCATGCGCGCGATCACGAGGCGGCTTCCCGAGGAGCTGATCGCCCGAGCCGGCAGCCTCGGCGTGATCGCCACGACGGCCGCCTATCGCGATGGGATCGGCTGGCTGGATGACCTCCTGGTCGTCCTCGACCGCAATCGCCGGCTGCTGGCCGAGCTGGTCGCTGAGCAGCTGCCCGCGATCCGGTACCAGCCGCCGGAGGGCACCTATCTTGCGTGGCTCGACTGCCGCAGGCTCGCGCTTCCATCCGAGCCAGTCGAGGTCTTTCTCGAACGCGGGCGAGTTGCGCTCGCGCCAGGACCAAACTTCGGGCAGCAGGGGAGAGGGTTTGTGCGAGTAGCCATGGCCACGAGCGCCGCCATTCTCCAGGAGATCGTCGATCGTATGCGCGCGGCGATCAGCGCCGCATAGGCTTTGGCGTAGCGCCTCTTCCTGACCAGCGGCTAAATCCGTTCAGGGGTCGGCACGGTCCGCTCGTTCCTGACGTCACCGGTGTTGACCGTGGTCTTGGGTTCGAGCAGCAGCACATGGGTCTCTTCGTCGGCGACCGGACAATGCTCAACGCCGCGCGGCACGATGACGAATTCACCAGGAAGCAACGTGATGTCGCCGTCGCGCAACTTCAGCACCATTCGCCCTTTGACAACGAAGAAGAGCTCATCCTCGTTCTGGTGGTCGTGCCAGACGAAGGTATCTCTGACCTTGACCGCTTTGATGTAGGAGTCATTGAGCTCGCCAATGATCTTTGGCTGCCAGTGCTCGCGAAATTGGTCGAACTTGTCGGCGACGTTTACCTTCTCGATCATTCCGACGTCATGGTAGCTAGACCCCGGTCTTGAGCGCCGTTCTGTTCATCACGAGCCAGTAGACGCCCAGCGCCTGCGCGGCTTTCATGAACTCGTTGAAATCCTGCCGCTTGACCAGGAAGCTGTTAGCGCCCAACTTGTATCCGTCGACGACGTTTTCGTCCTCCTTCGACTGCGTGAGGATGGCGACCGGAATCTCGCGCGTTCTCGAATCCGCACGGATCTGGCGCAGCACCTCGAGGCCGCCGATTCCTGGGAGGTGCAGGTCGAGCAGGATCAGCCGAGGCCTGGCGGCGGCCTTTTCTTTGGCGTATTTTCCCTGGCTGAACAGGAAATCCAGTGCCTCCTCGCCGTCGTTGACGACTTTGATCTGCTCGAGCGGGACGTAATCCTTTAAGGCATGGGTCATCAAGTCGACGTCGTAGGGGTTGTCCTCGACCATCAGGATGTCGACGTGGCGAGAACGTTGGGAGCCTTCTGGCTCCCGTGATCGCTGAGCGCCTATTTGCGTCAATCTGGTCATGCCGCCACGTTACCGGTGGACGACCACGGCCGCGCCCTGCCGGTAGAGCCAAAGACGACCCTGCGAACGCAGGAGCCTAGCTGAAGAGGGTGATCACGCCGGCGAGCAGGAGGGTCACCGTCCAGATGAGATCGACGTTCAGCCAGGCCCGACGAAGGAAGGCGACGCCCAGCCGCTCGTACACCACGCTCGCGACCAGTGACATCACGAGCAGCAGGGCAGCCGTATGCAGGGTGGCCGCGGCAACGCCCTCCAATGGCGAGAACATCGTGGTGTAGGCGATCAGGCTCATATCCTGGTTTCCGCCGCCGCCGCCGCCGGTGGATGAGAGCCGGAGGAGAATCGGCACCAGCATCAAGCCGGCGCCATGCGCCGACGACATCAGAAAGGACCAGCCGAACAGTCCGCGCGCACCGATGCGCATCCCGAATCCGCGAGGATGCGCGGTTCTCCGCCATAACCGGTAGGCCGCGAAGACAAAGAGCACCGCGGCGCCGGCAACTCGCAGCGCCTGGGGTGCGATCAGGAACTGGGCTACAGCCACCAGCACCACGACCACGGCGATCGCCGCCTCGTGTCCCATCGCGATCGGCAGGAATGATTGCCATACGGCAGAGCGGCGCCGCTCCTGAAGGCCGCGCGCAACGGCAAACAGCCAGCCCATACCGGGATTGAGGCCGTGGTAGGCCCCGAGAATGATCAGCACATCCCAGGGCCACCACGCGGTCATCTAGTCGAACTCAGGCGAAGCAGTACGAGTCTGACGACGCATCGCCACCTTCCAGGTGCACCTGGTGGAACCGCTGCTCCGACTGGACGAAGAACTTCTTGTCGAGCTCGATGCCACCGTTATCGCCCGCGTCGAACTTTGCGATCCAGCCCTTCAGTCCATCCGGATAGAACTGGTCGTCCCAGGCGTTGTAGAGCCCGTTCGACACATAGACGCGCTTGCCGTCCCGGCTCACTTCGACCATCTGCGGTCCACCGTTCAGCTGGCCGGACGTGGGATGCGATGCCCGGCGGACGATTCCACCCAGATGCACGGAGCCGGTCTTTTTTGGGTTGAACGGGTCCGAGACGTCGTACTGCAGGAACTCACCGGTTCCCCAGGCCGAGACGTAAAGGAAGCGATCGTCGAGCGACAGGTTGATGTCGGTGACGAGCGGGGGAACCGCCTTGAACCCCTTGAGCAGCGGTGGCAGGACCTCCGGATCAGCTGGCTCAGCGGGAATCTCGATGACCTTGCGTGCCTTCCAGGTGCTGCCCTCCTGGTACCAGGCCCAGACCGAGGAGCTGAGATCTTTGAGGCTGGTGACCACGCCGACGAATCCGTACGCCTTGCTCGGGTCGTGCGCCGGCCGCAACTCCAGCACCATCTGCTGCTCGGCACCCAGGTCGATCGCCTGCCGGTGGCGGCGCTTGGGCAAGTCCCAGATATGCAGCTGGTGCCCATAGCCGCCCTTCAACAAAATTTCGGGGTTGACGCCGTCCTCGATCATCTTGGGCGTGCCCCACTCGCTGGTCACCATCGTGTCGTAGCCGAGATGCCACCAGAAGTCGTACGCAAGGTACTGGGGCCCGCGATCCAGCTCCCAGCGGCCGCGCACGTCAAAGGTGTCGTGGTCGATGATGAAGATCCCGCCCGGACCATCGCCGCTGGGCGAGCCGAGGGCGCTGACGTAAATGCCGTCCGGGCCGCAATGGCTGGTGTGAGGCCGGCTGTAGCCGGCGCGGTTGGCGATCTCCTCTGGCTCGATGGTCTTGACGATCCGCGGCGCGCGTGGATCCGGTTTGGTGTCGATCACGTAGATCCGGGATGATCGAATGCCCGGCGCCAGCAGGTAGCGGCGTTCGACATGGGGATGCGCGGCGTAGGGGCAGAGCGAGGAACTGCAGGCATTCCAGCCAAAGTGGTGCAGCTCATCGCCCGAATGGGTGGTCGTCAGCGTGTTGAGCACCGTGCCGTAGGTGCCCGAGTGCCGATCGGCGTCGACAACGGCGAGGCCATCGGGTCCTTTCCCCGGGTTCACCAGGACCACGTAGGCGAGTGTTTCGGGTGGCGCCTGCGCCGCGAGCCGCGGCGACGGATAGAAGGTTGGATCTGCCCTCAGTAAGGTGGCCATGCTTCCCCTCCTTGGAAAGTTGACTATTTAGATCGAATTAATCAACAACCTAGGCGACTCACTGTACTGAAGGTTGTCGGCCGAGGTCAACCCTGAAGCGAGATTCGTACAATCCGCGAATGCCGTTACGCGACTCCACCGTCGCCGTGGTCGGCGCGGGCGTCATGGCGGAAGCCATCATCGCCGGAGTGCTCCAGCGCCAGCTGCTGCCGGCGGGATCGATCATCGCCAGCCATCCGCGAGCTGATCGACGCCAGGCGCTCGCCGAGAAATACGGCGTCCAGGTCACGTCGAACAACGCGGAGGCGGCCGAGCGCGCCGATGTCGTGGTCCTGGGAATCAAACCGCAGGTCATGACCGGGGTGCTCAAGGAACTGCGCGGCAAGCTCGCTCCGCAGAAGCTGGTGATCTCGATCATCGCCGGCGCAAGCACCGACACGCTGGGAAAGGGCCTCGATCATCCGGCCCTGGTTCGCGTCATGCCGAACACTCCGGCCCAGATCAGCGAGGGCGTCAACATCTGGTATGCGACGCCCGCGACCAGCGAGGCCCAGCGGGCGCAGGCGAAGGCGCTCCTTGGCGCGCTCGGCCACGAGCTGCAGGTCGGCGACGAGCGATTCGTCGCCATGGCCACCGCGATCAGCGGCACCGGTCCGACCTATGTCTTCCTGGTGATGGAGGCGCTGATCGACAGCGCCGTGCACCTGGGATTCCCGCGTGAGCTGGCGCACGACCTGGTGCTCGAAACGATCAAGGGCTCGGTGGCGTTTGCCGAACGGACGCAAAAGCACCCGGCCCAGCTGCGCGACATGGTGACGTCACCGGGCGGGACCTCGGCGGCGGCCTTTTACGAACTGGAACGCGGACGTCTTCGTACGGTGCTGGCGGATGCCGTCTGGGCCGCCTACCGGCGAACGATGTCCTTATCGGACAGCCTCAGCGCGGGAAAAGAACCCGAGCCGATGCCGCCGCGCTAGCCGGGGCGTCCCCCCACCAGCCGCTCGACGGC
>DATASI010000077.1:0-6917 GCA_036269255.1 Candidatus Dormiibacterota bacterium | reverse complement strand
GTGGTCGCCGTCGTCAGGACCTTCTGGATGCCCACGTCCTTGAAGAGATGCACCGAGGAGATGTTGCGTGACTGTTGTAGGGACTGGCGCAACGTGATCGTGCCCAGCTCCTTGCCATCCCAGTCGTGCACCGGATAGCCCGGGAAGGCATGGGTCCCATTGCTGTCATCCAGCGGCGATGCCGGCGTCCAGCCATTCATCAGGGCGGTCACGTAGGTGTACGGCTTGAACGATGAGCCCGGTTGGCGCGGCTCCACGGTGTAATTGACCTCGCCGCCGATCGCCCCGTTGCTGTAGTCGGCGCTCCCCACCATCGCCAGGACCTCGCCGGTGTGTGGATTCATCACGAGCATGGCGCCGTTATTGACGAGGTAGCTCCCCGCAAAGTGCGCGATGCCATCGTGGACCGCCTGCTGCGCCAGGGCCTGGGTCTTCGGGTCGAGGGTAGTGATGATCTTCAGGCCAGCCGTCAGCAGGTAGCTGGGATCGTAGCGCTGCTCCAGCTCGTTCCAGATATAGTCGATGAAGTGTGGGGCCAGCGGGGACCGCTGCGCCAACAACGCCTGGTGCGCCGCGCGCAGCGCCGGCCCCAGGTCCTCGCCATAGGCCTTCGACTCGATCGCCGGCGTGATGTAGGCATCGCGAACCATGGCGTCGAGGACTTGCTTCTGCCGGATCCGGGCCTGCGTGAAGCCCTCCGTCAGGAAGGGATTGAAGGTGCTGGGTTGCTGCGGCAGACCGGCGAGGAAGCTGGCTTGCGCCAGGTCGACCTTGCGCGCGGAAACACCGAAATAGGTCTGTGCCGCGGCCTCGACGCCGAAGGACTGGTTGCCGTAGAAAATGGTGTTCAGGTACATCTCCAGAATCTGGTCCTTGCTGTACTGCTGCTCCAGCTGGACCGAGAGGATCAGCTCGCGCGCCTTGCGATCCAGGCTTCGGCTGCTGGCGCTGTCGCTCAGCAGGTAGTTTTTGACCAGCTGCTGGGTGATGGTGCTGCCGCCCTGCGCGGCGCTGCGATGCAACAGGTCGTAGATGGCGGCCGCGACCATGCGAACCGGGCTCACCGCCCCGTGGTTGTAGAAGTCTTTGTCCTCGATCGAGATTGTCGCGTGGCGCAGATCCCAGGAGATCTCGCCCAGGGGGACGACGGTTCGACGCTGCTGGTAGCGCTGGTCGAGCAGGGTGACGCCGTCACGCGCGTAGATCCTGGTCGTTTGCGGCAGGCTCTGGGCGCTCAGGTTGTTCAGGCTGGGCAGCTCGCCCGCGTAGCTGTAGAGCAGGGTCCCGGTGCCGGCCGTGATGATCAGCACGCCGGCCCCAGTCATCAGCAGCACCCGCCGCAGCAGGTAGGAACCTCGGCCTCTCCTCGTCCGCGTGCGTTCTTCCCCTCCCCCGTTAACGGGGGAAGGTAGGGTGGGGGTCCGTTGAAAGGGACCACGGGAACTGCGGCGGCGCCGCTTCGATCCGGACGTTCCCATGGGGCGTCCGGTAAACGAGGCCATGCGGCGGAAGGTTACCGTGGGTCCGGCGATGCCGCCGGCAGCGCCGTTAGCTCAAAGCCTGATAGCGGTTCGCGCCTTCACTGTCAGTGAAGAATCGATGAGCGGCCATAGCCGGCGGCGCGGTAGAGCGGCTCCATCAGCGCCACCATGAAGACGATCGACGCGGAAGCGATGGCGACCGCCGCCCGGATTCCCAGATCCAGCCGGACGGGCACGACTTCGAAGACCGGCGGATCGACGAAGAGGGTCCGAATCAGCCGCGCGTAGCCGAGCGTCGCGATCACGATGTTGACGACCCCGATCACCGCCAGCCAGGCGTAGCCGCCGTCAACCGTCGCTTGCAGAATGAGCAGCTTGCCCAGGAATCCGGCAAGCGGCGGGGCGCCGGCGATCGAGAGCAGGGCGAGGCCGAGCGCCAGCGCGACCCCAGGCGTCGGGGCAACCAGGCCGGCCAGATCGCGGATCGCATCGCTGTGCACCGACCGCGAATAGGCGATTACGGCGGCGAAGGCTCCCACGGTCGTCAGCGCCAGCGCCACCATGAAGACCAGGAGCGCGCTCAGTCCGGCGCCCTTTAAATCGGTGAAGGCCGCCAGCGCGAACCCGGCCTGGGCAATCGCGGAGTAGCTCAGGAGCCGACGAAGGCTGGTCTGGGTGATGCTCAGGAACGTCCCCGCCGTCATGAGAATTGCTGCCAGCCCGGCGAGGACCGGGGCGTAGGCAATCTGCGTTCCCGCGAACGTCATGGCGAGCACCCGTCCGAAGACGGCGAAGGCCGCTACCACGCCGACCGACTGAACCAGCAGCACCACCCGGAGCGAAACACCGCTCTCAAAGCCGCGCAGCCACCAGCGAACGGGCAGGAGCCCGAGCCGCAGCGCAAACCCGCCGATCAGCAGGCTCAGCATCAAGAGCACGGCAGGCTGACCGGGGCGAACGGCCTTCAGCGCCGTCCCGGCAGCGCCGAGTTGAAGCTCCCCGGTCAGCCCGAAGAGCAGTGCGAGGGCGTAGAGCAACAGACCGGAGGTCGCGGCGCCGATCACCGCATAGCCGAGGGCGATGCCGACTGAGCCTCGACCTCGACGCAGCAGGCCCGTCAAGATATAGAGGTTCACGGCCAGCAGCTCGAGTGAGACGAACAGGGAGATCATCTGCGTCGCTGAGGCTGCCAGCATCGCCCCCAGGGCGACCAGCAAGTAGAAGGCCGGGACCATGGCCAGGTCCGAGTCTCCAGGCAGGATGTCGGCCCGGCTCGCCAGGACCGCCAGCGCGACGGTCGCCAGGATGATGACGTCGACCACGATGGCGAATCCGTCGAGCACGAACGCGCCATCGAGGATGGTGATCGTCTGTTTGAACTGAGTCGCCAGCGCGGCGAAAGCGAGGACCAGCGTGACGAGCGCCAGCCTGGTGGTGGTCTGCGCGGAGCTGACCCTGCCCAGGGCGACGATCACAATGGCGCCCAGCAGCAGCCAGAGCTCGGGCGAAAAGGCGAGCAGGTTGCCGAAGGTTGTCATCCGGCCCCCGTGAGCAGCGTGATGACCGAGAAATTGATGCTGTCCATCAGGACCCCGGGAAGCAGGCCCAACAGGACGATCAAGGCGAGCAAGCCGATCGTGTTGGTCAGCTCGAGCATGCCCAGGTCACGGATGCGCGTCTGGCTCTCCAGCGGCACTCCAAAGAAGATGCGCTGCATCGTCCAGATCATGGCGGCCGCCAGCACCAGAACGCCCAGCAGCGCCAGCGGGATGGCGAGCCGGTGGCTTCCGTAGGCCCCCATCACGATCATCAGCTGGCCGACGAAACTGGCGAGGCCGGGAAAGCCGATCGCCGCCAGCGCAGCCAGGATGGCGAGCACGGCACCGCGCGTCATCCGCGCCGCCATCCCGCCCATCGCCCGAATCGAGGTCGTGTTGGCCCGCTCGACGATCGCGGCGACGATCAGGACCAGGAGGCCGGCACCAAGGCCATCGGCAACCATGAGCAGCACGGCGCCGTTGATCGCGACCGGCGACCCGGATGCCGCGGCCAGCAGGACCAGCCCCATATGGCTCATCACGACATACGCGACCAGCCGCCGCAGGTTGTCCTGGGCCAGGGCGGCAACGGCGCTCCAGAGCACGCTGATGACGGCGATCACGATGACCGCGCCGACGATTTTGTGGAAGGTACTGTGAAACTCGCCGACGTTGACGCGGAGGAGTCCGTAACCACCGAGCTTCACCCCGATGCCGGCCAGCAGGAGCGCGACCGGCGGCGACGCCTCGCTGACGCCATCGGTCAACCAGGTGTGAAACGGAAATACTGGCAGCTTGACGGCGAAGGCGATGAAAAAGAGCCAGGTCACCAGCAGCGCGCTCGCCGCCGGCACCGTCACATCATGGAGCGTCGCGATGTCGAAGGTGGGCGTCTTTGCGGTCCGGTAGAGGATCAAGATGGCGAGCAGGAGCAGCGCACTGCTGGCGAGCTCGACGGCCAGCAGCTTCCAGGCGGCGGCCAGCCGGCGAACAGCACCGAAGCGCGCAACCAGGAGGAACATTGGAATCGCCTGTAGCTGCCAGAACAGGAAGAAGAGCAGGTAGTCGAGCGAGGCAAAGACGCCGTTGACACCGGTCTCCAGGACAAGCAGCAGGATGAAGTACTCCTTCGCCTGCTCGCGAACTCGGGGGGAGGCCATCAAGGCGAAGACGAACAGCACCGAGCTCAGCAGCAACAGCGGCATGCTGACGCCGTCAACGCCCAGGTGATAGCTCGAGCTGAGCCCGGGTAGCCAGCCGCGGGTTTCCTCGAACGCGTAGGTGCCGGTCTGGCTGCTGAAGCCATACCACATCAGCACGCCCAGTCCGAACACCACCGCGGCCACCGAAATAGCGAAGGAACGAATCCGATCGCGCTCGGCATCGGTCCGGCTGGGGAAGAACAGCAGGGCGATTGCCCCGATGGCGGGGATCCAGACCATGGCACTGAGCAGCAGGGTGGGAATCGAGATGGCCGCCGGAGCGGTGGTGGTGGTCTCGAGGAGGATCATCCGGTTGTCCCGAAGAGGCGGCCGGTCATGATCATGACCACCACCCCGAGAACAAGCGCGCCGGCCAGGACGCCGATCGCCAGCTGCCGGGTGGACAGGTCGGCGATCCAGCGGCGGGGCCGGCCTGCATACGCCAGGCTGTCGGCGACCAGGTCCGATGCGCCGTCGATGACGGAGCGCTCCACCCAGCCCAGGGCGGCGCTGGCAGGCAGTAAGGCGCGCGAGACGGCCAGCGCGTAGCCTCGGCCGAGGTAAAGGCCCTCCGCCAGAACGGGATTTGCCCGCTGGAGACCCGGCACCCGAAGGCGCCGCCCGTAGATCAGCCACCCCAGCGCTGCTCCAGCGAGCGCGGCGACCGCGATCACGCCGGCGGCGGCGAAATGCGAGTTCGGCAGCGGGATGCCGGGAAAGGTCACAAACGCGATTGGATCGGTTCGGCCACGGATGCCGCGGATGCCGGCGACCACCGACGGAATGGCGAAGCACAACATGGCGAAGGCCACTCGCCCACCGGCATCGCGAATTCGATCCGGCTCGAAACGGCGGCGACGTGCCGTCTCGCCGAGGCAAACCAGGCAGAAGATCCGAACCAACGCCATCGCGCCCACAACCGTCACGGCGACCACGACGACGACCGCCAGCGTGCTGTTGATGGCCAGCGCCCTGGAAAGGATCGTGTCCTTGCTCCAGAATGTACTGAACGGCGGCACACCGGCCGCCGCGGCGACCGCGATCAGCATCACCCATCCGGTGAAGGGCATCCGTCGCCACAGCCCGCCCATTTCCGACATGCGCTCCGTCCGCACTTCGCGGATCACGACGCCGGCGGCGAGGAAGAGCAGCGCCTTGGGCCAGGCCTGGGTGAAGGCCTCGAAGACCGCGGCGCCGTACGCCGAAATGCCGAGCGCCAGCACCATCAGGCCCAGCTCCGCCATTGTGGTGTAGGCGATCGCTCGTTTCAGGTTTGCCTGGAAGAGGGCAAAGACCACGCCGAGCAGCGCCGTGACACCGCCGAGGATCGCCAGCAGCGCCAGCGCACGTGGGCTCGAATGGAAGAGCGCGTAACTCCGCGCGATCAGGTAGACGCCGCAGAGCGCGGCGCCGGCGGCGTGGAGCATGGCCGCGGCCGGAGCCGGCGCCTGAGCACTGGCGGGCAGCCAGACATGAAAGGGAAACTGCGCCGACTTTGCCGCGGCGGCGATCAGCACCAGCGCCGACATGATGAACAGGCCGTTGGCGGTGATCTTGCCCGGTGCCGTGTACAGCCCGGCCAGCGTGTGGAAATTCAACTCGTTGAAGCGGAAATAGATGTAGGCGACCGCCCCCAGCAAGGCGACGTCGCCGAGGGCAGAGATCACGAAGGTCGTGGCGGCGGCGGTGGTTGATTCAGCGCGCTGCCACCAGTGCCCCACCATCATGTAGGTGGTGAGGCTGATCAGGCCGAAGAAGATCAGCATCTCGAAGTAGGAGGTCGCCAGCACGGCGCCCATCATCGAGAAGGTCGCGAACAGCAATACGCAGAAGAACCTGATCGGTCCGTCATCGCGCCGGATGTACGAGAGGCCATAGATCTGGACGAAGAGACTGGTCAGCGCGACGGCGGCCAGCACCGTGGCGGCGAGTGGATCGGCGAGCACGCCCCATTGCAGGACGAATTCCGACGCCGTGCCGGATTGGCCGGTGAAGAATTGCAGGAAGGTGGCGTTCCTCTCGACGTGAATCGGATGGGCCACCTCGATGGCGACCACGAGCAAGGTGCAGATCACCGCTCCGAGCGTGAAGATCACGGAGATCGCCAGGCTCAGCTGCCGAGAGTCGATGGTGAACGCGAGGATGACCAGCAGCGCGAACAGGGGAAGCAGCAGCGCGAACAGGGCGATCAGCGAGGGGTCCCAGGTGTCGATAGGCCCTTTGGGAGCCGCGGCCAGCAGCGCGAGTGTCACGAGGCGGCCGGCCTACCCGCGGTCCGCATCGAGGGCAAAGCTGCGGCCTTCGCGATAGAGAACCGCTGCCATCGCCAACCCGATCGCAAGCTGGGCCAGTGCCGCGGCCCCCGCGAACATCGCGAGGGCAGCCGCGCCGTTGCGATTTTGCGCCCCGAGCCCGAAGCGTCCGAAGGCGACGAAGGCGATCCCGCCGGCCAGCAACATGAATTGCGCACCCAGCAGCGTAATGAGCGCGTTGCGACGAGCAACGAGCGCGAAGGTGCCCACGCTCAGGAGCGCCGCCGAGACCACCAGCAGGAGGTTTAGCCCAACGGTCATCGCGAACGCCTCTTGAGGGATTCCCCCCCGAGTCCAGTCTTCCCTCCCCCTCTGGGGGAGGGCAGGGTGGGGGAAGTCCGAAGAATGAGGCCGGCCCCCAGGGCCGCGGAGGCGAGTAGCACC
>DATASI010000076.1:0-7111 GCA_036269255.1 Candidatus Dormiibacterota bacterium | reverse complement strand
CGAAGGGCTGGTCGGCCAGCCGAAACGCTGGACCTGGGATGAGTTTCTCGCGCTGCCGTCCAAAACCTACACGGTTGACATCAGCTGCGTCACGAAGTGGACGAAGCTCGACATGACCTGGCAGGGCGTCAGTGTCGACACGCTCTTCGAGGCGGTCGAGCTCGACCCGCGCGCGGCGTTCCTGACCGCGTTCTCCACCGGTGGCTACACCACGAATCTCGCCATTCCGGACGTCGTCAACGACCAGGCGTTCATTGCCTATCGCGCCTACGACCAACCGCTGACGCCGGAGCACGGAGGCCCCGCGCGGCTGGTGGTCCCACACCTTTATTTCTGGAAGAGCGCCAAGTGGATCCAGGGTTTTCGGCTCGAGGACCATGAGCGCCTGGGGTTCTGGGAAACCCTTGGCTATCACCGCCGCGGCGATCCCTGGAAAGAAGAGCGCTACAGCGGCGACTGATGACCGCTGTGCTGCGCTGGCAGCTCGGAACCGTCGTGGAGATCCGTCCCGAAACGCCGCGCGCAAAGACGTTCACCGTCGCGCTTCCCGAATGGAACGCCCATCGACCCGGACAGCACTACGACATCCGGTTGACGGCTCCCGACGGCTACCAGGCCCAGCGCAGCTACTCGATCGCCTCCGAACCGGAGCGCAAAGGCGTGGTCGAGCTGACGGTCGAGCGGATCGACGACGGCGAGGTCTCGCCTTATATGCACGATGTGCTGCAGCCTCAAGACAAGCTCGAGCTTCGTGGCCCGATCGGCGGATATTTCGTCTGGGACGTCGGACTCGGTGGCCCGCTGCTCCTCGTCGGCGGTGGCTCCGGTGTCGTTCCGCTGATGGCCATGCTCCGCCATCGCGTCGCCGTGGATTCCGTAGTTCCGACGCGCCTGCTCTACAGCGTCCGATCGCCGGATGATGTGCTCTACTCGGAAGAGTTGGCGCAGCTCGGCTCACGCGTCGAGGGGGTCGAGGTGTTTCTCGACTACACGCGGCAGGCGCCCGGAGCATGGACCGGCTACCACCGCCGCATCGATCATGACATGCTCCGCGACATGCTCGAGCCGTTTGGCCCGATGGTTCGACCCTACATCTGCGGACCGACATTGATGGTCGAGGCGGCGGCCAACAACCTGCTGGCGCTGGGGATTGCGGCCGAACGGATACGGACGGAACGATTCGGACCTACCGGTAATTGAGGAGGATCTGATGAGCACGAACGGCGAAGACATGAGTCGGTCGCTGATGCTGGACGGCAACGCCGCGGCGGGCGTCCTCTATGACGTATTTTCAGCCGAGATGACGGCGGCTCCGACCGAGTGCACCGCCTGCGGCCGGCAGGGCGAAATGGGGACCCTGCTCGCCTTTACGCAGGCCCCGGGCGTGGTGCTGCGCTGCCCAGCCTGCGAGGCCGCCATGGTTCGGATCGTTCAAACCAACGGCTACACGTACCTCGACGCCCGCGGCGCCGTCTATTTGCGCATCGCCCGTTAGGGGCTCGTGGACGGCGTCGCTGATGCGCTTGCCGAGGCGCTGGTCGAGGCGCTGGCGGAAGCCGATGGCGACGCGCTGCTGGCGCTGGGCGCCGCCGATGCACTGGCCGAGGTGCCCGGCGATGGGGACGGGGAGGCAACCGGCAATGGCACGCCCATTTGACTGAACACCGCGGGAGCATTTGCGAAACTGTCCTGAAGCGTGCCCTGGCTGCTGGGGGAGATCGGCTGATAGTTGGCACGCGGCGGTGTCCAGGCCGCGACGAGGACGAGGGCTCCGGCCGCCATCGCGAGGTATGCCGTCACCCGGTGAAACGGCCGGCCTCTTGTCCTGACCCAACTGACGACGAGCAGGCGCTGGATCAGCCGGCCGAGCATCCAACCGAGGCCCAGGACGGGGAGCGCGAGCAGCAGAAGCTGAAACGCCGAGAACAACCCGATCGCAAGCTGCCCGCTCTTGAATGCCAGCGAGGCATGACCGAATAAGGCTACGAAGGATGCGAGCGCCGTGCCGACGATGGTCGGCAGGTGGAGGAGCATCATGCCGTAGGCGTAGAGCACGAAGCCAACGGTGAAGAGCACCCAGACGGTCACGACGATCCGCACCCAGTTCTTGAGAACCGTCACGCTGGGGTCGGGCTTACGCCAGGGCAGCATGCTGAGCAGCACCGGCTTCAT
The DNA here is from genome assembly GCA_036269255.1 of Candidatus Dormiibacterota bacterium. GTDB lineage: Bacteria > Chloroflexota > Dormibacteria > CF-121 > CF-121 > CF-13. Next base: position 4,939 of record DATASI010000076.1, on the reverse strand, counting down.
CCGCCCGAAGATGTCGGGGACTCCGGTCAGGTCGGCGATTACGTAGTACCCGTCGAGCCGGATGAAGGGCAAGAACTGGTGGATCATTTCGAATTGCAGCAGCACGACGACCGCGATCAGCACCTCGAAATGGGTGAGGAGATAGACGCCTAAGGCCGCGATCATGAACAGGGCGTTGAAGTAGACGCCGCCAAGGTCGGTTCGGAGCCGCCCGCCTTTGCCGAGCCGGTAGGCGTCGGTGACATCGGTGTAGAAGGCCGGCCACACCAGGTAGATGCCGACGCCCATCACGCCGGGACGGGCACCGCCATAGCGGCAGGCGGTGGCGTGACCGCATTCATGGAGGGCCGCGGAAAGCACGACGAGGCCGAAGGCCATGAGGAAGAAGACCGGTTCGCTGATCAGGTGACGAAGGCCCTGGGCGATGCCGTGCACGAAAAACAGCCACCAGTCGAGAGCGATGAAGCCGGCGACGGCGGCCAGTGCGACCAGGGGCCAGAAGAACGGGCGGAAGACCGTGGTGACGGCGGTTACCAGCCAGCTCGGAACAACGGCGGTTTTGAAGTTGAGCGCGAGCAGCGGATTCGGACGCGACAGCCTGGGGCTCGACCCATCGGCCTGCGCCAGAACGCCGAGCGGGCGCAGCTTCGTGTCGACCAGCTGCTGAATGTTGTCTTCGCTGACGCCGCGACCGAACTCCTCGGTTACCGCTTCGGCGATCTGCCCGTAGTTCCGGCGACCGTCGGCCTTTTCTGCCACCAGATACAGGAGCCGCGGCAGCTGCAGCACCTGGCCGTCCGCGCGGCGGGCAAGGTAGGGAGCCTCCTTGAAACCGGAGTCCTTGTACTCACCAAGCAGCTCGATGCCCTCGGCGCGCTTGGGCGTCGTGCCGTTAGGGCCGGTCGGCTGCGCCGCGTGTGCCGACGAGCTGCGGTCGGACGGATCGGTCGCGGGTTCAGCTCCCAGTGTCAGCCTCCTGGCAAATGAAGAGGACGGTCGGAAGCGACCGCCCTCCCTCGATACGTCGTCGGTGTCTTAAACGGCTTACAGGTTGCCCTGCTGGATTGGCGTGCCCTGGACCGAATTCGCGTACGCCGTCGATCCGTCCAAAAGCACGTTCGCTGCAATCGCCGCGTTGATGGGCAACGCCAGGTTGGCGTTCACCAGCGACATCTGCTCGCGATCCGGCAACTGCTCGCCCTGCTGGGCCTGAAGCTCTTCGTCGGAGAGCTTGCCCGGTGTTTGCTTCGTACCCATTCAATGGCCTCCTTGGCTACAGGTTGCCCTGCGTAATCGGCGCCGTCTGCTGCGCGTTGGCGTAGGCGACTGACCCGTCGCTCAAGACGTTCAGCGCGAGCGCCGCGTTGATCGGAGCGGCGATGTTGGCGTTGACCAGCGACATCTGCTCGCGATCGGGGAGCTGCTCGCCTGTCTGGGACTCGAGCTCCTGCTTCGTAAGACCGGAATCCTTGGACGTACCCACTTGCACGAACCTCCTTTTCGGAACTAACGAGTTGGCTTGGTCAGTTTGTCTGGACGATCGGTGCCGTCTGCTCCGCGTTGGCATAGGCGATCGAGTTGTCGGACAGCACGTTGGCTGCCAGCGCCAGGTTGATCGGCGCCGCCACATTGGCGTTGATCAGCGACATCTGCTCCCGGTCGGGGAGCGCTTCGCCGACCTGCGACTCGAGCTCATCTTTAGAGAGAGCCTTGTTCTGATTCTCGTCACGCGTCGGTTTTGCCATGGTTGACCTCCTTCTCATCGGTTTGCTGCGTCTCGGAGTCGGTTGTCGTGCGACCGTTACGCTGGACAATGCGACTGGAGCTGCGAACGCTGGCACTCGTCGTGGCGTCATTTCCGGTGGCGATGGCGGCGTTCACCTCGGCCACCAGGTTGATGCCGTTCTTGTTGTAGTGGATGAGCTTGTGTAGGACTTTCTGCATTGCCCGTCCTCATTCTATGTGATAACATCCATGACATGTCAACCATCCGGATTCACCGAGTAGCCAGTAGTCACAGCCGGTGAAATCGTCCGGAATACTCCAGGAGGTACAGGGAATGGCAACGACGATGACCATGGCGGAGAGCTCGGTTCAGGTCGGTCTTCCTCCAGAGAAAGCCCGTCAGAAGTGGACGGAGTGGACGAAGGAAGGCGGCCCGGGTATGGGACTCTCCAATGGCCAGGGTGGCTCGGGGAACGGCATGCCGGAAGAGCTGCGCAACAGCGAGGCCGGGACCGCGAATTTCGAGCCCGCCGATGGCGGGTCGAAGGTACGGATGCAGCTTCGCTACAACCCGGACGCCGTCAAGAAAGCCGGCCAGGGCCCGGAGTGGGTCGAAAAGCGGATCGAGCTTTACCTGATTCGGTTCAAGAATTTCGCCGAAGGCCGTCCGGCCTAAAGACCTGACAAACGGCTGGCGGATGGGGCCTGGCCCTATCCGCCAGCTTCAGTTCCTTGGAAATGATTGACATGGAAAAGCTACTGGCGCTTATCGCGAGAAACCGGCGGATTGCCTATCCACTTGTCGGACTCGCCGTCATTCTTGCGCTGAGCGGTGGCGTGCTTGCCGCGACGACCACCTTCTCTGGCAGCACGTCAACGTCGCCCACAGCCTCAGCATCGATACAGCCAAGCCCAAGCGCCACCGACCTGTTGGGTTATCCGGGGGGCGGCGGCGCCGTCAATATCGTCCAGGTCTCCAATGCCACGGACAACTCCGTTGCGGGGAGGGGCAAAGATCAGGTCGGCGAAATCGGCGGACCGAACGCGGCCCCACAAAATGTCGCGCTGGCCTACAGTTCCTGCACGAATTGCCAAACCCTTGCCCTGGCGCTGCAGATCGTGCTCGTCAAGTCCGATCCGCGGAATTTTCAGCCACACAACGCCGCCGTCGCGGTCAACTACGGCTGCACGAACTGTGTGACCTGCGCCATCGCGATCCAGCAGGTCGTTCAGGTCGCCGACCTCACGGTGATCCCGCCGAACGTGCGGCAGGAGGCTGCGCTGGTTCACCGGGAGGTTTCCGATATCCGCCAGGCCGTGGCGAGCAGCGGTTACTACTACAACTGTCAGGGAATCACGGATTGGGCGTCGAGCGTCGTACAGAGTCAGATGAACGCGATCGCAGCGACCGACTTCAAGCACGACATGCAGACCGCCCCCACCACCCCGGGCGCGACGCCGATGGCGTCGGCGTCACCGGCCACGGGGGTGAGTTCGTCGCCGAGCTCGTCGCCAACCACCCAGTCAACGGTTCAACCCAGTCCGACCTCCTCGCCTTAACCGCGCGCGATCTCACGCACCGCGCCAAAAAACCGATCGGCGCTCTGAGCCCAGGTCGGCCAGGTCATAGCGCGGGCCCGGGCAGCGGCGCCCACCGTCGCGCGACGGGCAGGATCGCCGACCAGCACCGCGATCGCCGCCGTCAAGGACGGGATCTGACCGAAAGGGACGAGGATCCCATCGATCCCATCCCGAACCAGGTTCGGGAGGTTGTCGACCGCGAAGGCGACCACGGGTAGGCCGGCGGCCATCGCCTCTGCGACCGCGGAGCCATATGCCTCATGGCGGCTGGGATGCACCAGGACATCGGCGGCCGCCATCAGGCCCGCGACCTCCGGGGGTGACTTTGCTCCGTGAACGATCACGCGCTCCCGCAGATCCGCTGCGCCGATCCGGGTGCGCAGCCGGCGCGCATAACCGGTGTCCAGGCTCGGCTCGCCCACGAGATGCAGGGTCGCCATCGTCCCCTGCAGCCTCGCGACCGCCTCGAGCAAGAGATGGATGCCCTTGTTGGGCATCCAATTACTGACGCACAGGAGTGCTGCCTGCCGGCCCCGCCGAAGCTCATCCCCGGTGACCGATTGCTGGCGATCGCTGGGATCGCGCCCCGGCGTCACCACAACGATCGACTCGCGCGGGATCCGGTCCCCAACCAGCCGCTCCGCGAGGAAGTCGCTAACTACGATCACCCGTCGCGCCTGGCGGTATGCCTGCAGATCCAGCCGTCGTTGAACCGCAGCTCGAAGGCGACCGTGGTCGGCGCCGCCAGGCTGCTGATGCACCAGGCCGATAACAGCCATGCGGCGTGTGACCCATCCAAGCCAGGGCGCTGCGAGGGCTGCCACGATGCTGTCGACGACCAGGACGTCGGCGTCGTCAAGCGGTCGCAGTTCGCGCCGAACATCAATGGTTCCAATCGGAAACGGGCGGCGCGGAACAGCAAGAAAGCGAACTTGCGCCTCGTGTTGCGCTGCGGCTTGGGCCATCCGCTGCTGATAGAGGTAGCCGCCGGTCAGCTGCTCCGGATCGCCCTCGGTCACGAGTGTCAGGCGCAGAAGGCCTGGGGAGCGGCTCATCCCACCGGATCATATGAATTGGAGTTTGGAGCTGAGCAGTTCTCGCAGGCAGAATGAAGGCAGGAGATGCTGGCGCCTTCACCAGGGCCGGCGGTCAGGAAGGTCGCGGAAGCGGCATTGCCGAGCCGGTATGGTCGTTTTCGGATTGCCGTCTTTCAGGTGGGAGACGACGATCAGCAGGTCGTCGCCGTCTGGCGCGGTCTTCCGGCCCGCGGGCCGGTGCTGGTTCGCCTGCATTCGGAATGCCTGACCGGCGATGTGCTCGGCTCGGCCCGCTGCGACTGCGGCACCCAGCTCGAGGCATCGCTGCGTCGACTCGCCCGGGCGCGCAGCGGGCTGCTGCTGTACCTCCATCAGGAAGGGCGCGGGATCGGACTCGTCAATAAGATCCGCGCTTACGCGCTGCAGGATCAGGGACTCGATACGGTAGACGCCAATCGTGCGCTTGGACTGCCCGTTGATGCCCGGGAATATCGGGCGGCGGCGGCGGTTCTTCAGCATCTGGACATCACCACGGTCCGGCTGCTGACGAACAACCCGGCGAAGCGGCGGGCGCTGATCGAGCACGGCATCGAGGT
>DATASI010000075.1:0-29512 GCA_036269255.1 Candidatus Dormiibacterota bacterium | reverse complement strand
GCTCGCCGCTCTTCAAGGATTTACCCGTCGAGCTCCCGGTGTGGATGAGCCACGGCGATACCGTGCTGCAAGCGCCGGCGGGCTTTACCGCTATCGCCCGGTCGGAGAACTCGGCGATCGCCGCCATGACCGACGGTATCGGGCGCTACGGCATCGCCTTTCATCCCGAGGTCATTCACACCCCGCAGGGTCGAGAGATCCTGAAGAATTTCCTCTATCGCGTCGCCGGCTGTGCCGGCAGCTGGAAGCCGGCCGCCTTCATCGACGAAGCGACGACCGCGATCCGCCGGCAGGTTTTGGGCGGCCGCGTCCTCTGCGCGCTCTCGGGCGGCGTCGACTCCGCCGTCTGCGCAACCCTGGTGCATCGCGCGATCCCCGGCCAGCTCACCTGCCTGCTCGTCGACAATGGATTGCTCCGGCGAGACGAACGGGCGCGGGTCGAGGAGGTGATGCGCCGCCATCTCGGCATCGAGATGCGCTCGGTGGATGCGGCGGACGATTTCCTCAACGCCTTACGTGGCGTCATCGATCCCGAAGAGAAGCGCCGCCGGATCGGTGCCACCTTCATCCGCATCTTCGAGCGAGAAGCGGCCAGCCTGAAGGGCGTCGAGTTCCTGGCGCAGGGCACGCTCTACCCCGACGTGATCGAGAGCACCAGCCACGACACGGTCAATGCCCATCGGATCAAGACCCACCACAACGTCGGTGGTCTGCCGGCTGATCTGCGCTTCCGGCTGGTCGAGCCGCTGCGCTATCTCTTCAAGGACGAGGTTCGCGCCATCGGCTCGGCCCTGGGCCTTCCCGATGACATGGTGCACCGGCAGCCCTTTCCTGGACCAGGGCTGGCTGTGCGAATCATCGGCGAGGTCACCCGCGAGCGGCTGGAAACGCTGCGCGCCGCCGACTGGATCGTGGTCGACGAGATCAAGGCCGCCGGCCTCTATCGATCGCTCTGGCAATCGTTTGCGATCCTGACGCCACTGCAGAGCGTCGGGGTGATGGGGGATTACCGAACCTACGGGAATGTCGTGGCGGTGCGCGCCGTCCAGAGCGAAGACGGCATGACCGCCGACTGGGCACGCCTTCCCTACGAGGTGCTGGCGAGGATCTCGACCCGGATCGTCAATGAGGTCGCAGGCGTCAACCGGGTCGTCTACGACATCTCCTCCAAGCCGCCCTCGACGATCGAATGGGAATAAGCGCAACGCTCTCTCCCCCTATGGGGGAGGGTAGGGTGGGGGCATGAGAGTTCTCGTGGTGGGCAGCGGTGGCCGCGAGCACGCGCTCACCTGGAAGGCACTGCAGAGCCCGCTGACCGATGCGGTCTACTGCGCGCCCGGCAATGCCGCTACCGCGGCGATCGCGGTCAACCAGCCGATCGAGGCTACCGACGTCGAGGGGATCGCGCGCTTCGTGCGCGAGCGAGACATCCAGCTGACCATCATCGGTCCCGAGGCCGCCGTCGAGGCCGGCCTCGCCGACCGCCTCCTGGCTGATGGCCGCGCGGTGTTCGGCCCGACCAGGGCCGCCGGCCGGATCGAGAGCAGCAAGGCCTTTGCCAAAGCGCTGATGCAGCGGGCCGGCGTGCCCACGCCCGCCTACCGTGTCTTCGAGGACCCCTCCACGGCCAAGGATTTCGTGCGCGGCGAAGGCCGCGCCTTTGTCGTCAAGGCCGATGGACTGGCCAAAGGCAAGGGAACGCTGGTGCCGCGCGACCTCGAGGAGACACTGGAGTGCATCGATCTCCTGATGCTGCGCCGCACGGTGGGGTCGGCGGCCGACCGGGTCGTCCTGGAAGAAAAGCTCGATGGTCGCGAGGTCTCCTTGATGGCGCTCGTCGATGGCGAGCACATCGTCGCGCTCGAGCCCGCCTGCGACTACAAGCGGGCGCTCGACGGCGACAAAGGCCCCAACACCGGCGGCATGGGCGGCTACTCGCCGGTCCCGTTTTTCCCGGCCAGCGAGTGCGCCCGTGCGATCGAGGTCGCGATTCGGCCGGTGGTCGACGCCCTGCGCGAGGCTGGCACGCCCTATCGCGGATGTCTCTACGCCGGGCTGATGGTGGGGGCGGCGGGCATACAGGTGCTCGAGTACAACGCGCGCTTCGGCGACCCCGAAACGCAGGTCGTGCTGCCGCGGCTCGAGATCGACCTGGTGCCGCTGCTCGAGGCGGCCGCCAACGGCAGCCTGGCATCAACGACCGCCGGATGGTCGACGCGCTCGAGCGTCGGCGTCGTCCTCACCTCACGCGGGTACCCAGGTCCGTACCTGACCGGTCATCCGATCACCGGCCTGGGGTCGATGGATCGCGACGTGTTCATCTTTCATGCCGGGACCGCTGCCGATGAGGCCGGCTACGTGACGAGCGGGGGGCGGGTGATGACGGTGGTGGCGCTCGGCGATTCGATGGGCGACGCGCGCGATCGTGCCTATCGCAACGCCGATCGGATTCGCTTCGAGGGCGCCAGTTGCCGGCGCGACCTGGCGCTGCGCGAGCTGGAAGCCCCGGTGCCGACGTGAGCGATCCCATCGTCGGGATCGTCATGGGCAGCGAGTCGGATCGCGCCACCATGCAGAAATGCTGCGAGGTGCTCGAAGGCTACGGAGTCGCCTTTGAGATCGTCGTTCGCTCGGCACACCGCGACCCCGAGGGGTGTCGCGAATGGGCCTCGAGCGCGGAGGCCCGCGGGCTCAAAGTCCTGATCGCGGCGGCCGGCGGTGCCGCCGCACTGCCGGGCACCGTCGCCGCCTGGAGCCTACTGCCCGTGATCGGCGTGCCGATGTCGGGCGGCAGCCTCGGCGGTCTCGACGCGCTGCTCTCGATGGCCCAGATGCCGGCCGGCATTCCGGTGGCCACCGTGGCGATCGGCGATGCCGGCGCGAAAAATGCGGCCCACCTGGCGGTAGCGATCCTGGCCCTCAACGACCCCGCGGCCAGGGACCGGCTGCGCAGGCACCGCGAGGCCGGAAGGACGAAAAAGCCCGGCTAAAAAGCGGCGTTAGACTAAGCGCGTGCCAAAGGTCCTGATCACTGAGACTGTGCTGCGCGACGCGCAGCAGAGCCTGGTGCAGGGCCGGCTCAAGCTCCAGCACATCCTGCCGGTCGCGAAATCGCTGGACGACATCGGCTATCACTCGCTGGACGCCTGGGGCGGCTGGGCGCTCGCCGCCTCGGTGCGCGCGCTCAAAGAAGATCCCTGGCAGCGCCTGCGCGCGCTTCGTGGCGCGATCGAGAAGACGCCGTTGCAAATGCTGATCCGCGGCCAGACGCTGATCGGCCATACGCATCAACCCGATGATGTGGTGCGCGCCTTCATCGAGCAGGCGGTTCGAGACGGCATCCGGATCGTGCGCGTCTTCGATCCGCTGAATGACGCCCGAAACCTCGAGGTGCCGATCGCCGCCGCCCGCAAGGCCGGCGCTCGGGTGATCGGTGCGCTGGTCTACAGTCCGAGTCCGGCCCAGGACGACGCCTGGTTTGTGAGGTCGGCGAATCGCCTGAAGGCGATGGGCGCGGATTGGATCGGCGTCGAGGATGTCGCGGGCATCCTCGCCCCGGTTGCCGCCAGGACACTGGTGGCGGCGCTCATTCGTGGCACCAACCTGCCGGTCAGCATCCACACCCATTCGACGACCGGCTTCGCCCCGATCACCTACTTCACGGCGATCGAGGCGGGCGCCACCGGGGTCGATACCGCGCTCTCAGCCCTTGCCTGGGGCGCCTCGCAGCCGGCCACCGAGACCATGGTCGCCGCCCTGCAGGGCGGCCCGCATGACACCGGCCTCGACATCGCGCGGATCAGCCATGCCAGCCAGTATTTCGACGAGATCCACGACGAGTACCTCGAGTTCCAGGATCCGATCGCCTTTAGCAACGACGTCGACGTCCTGCAGCACCAGCTGCCGACCCCGGTGCTGGCGGTCGTGATCCGGACGTTGCGCGAGCGGAACGCGCTCGATCGTACCGAGCGGCTCATGCAAGAGCTGGTGCGCGTCCGCCAGGAGATGGGATACCCCCCCATGGCCGCGCCGATCAACCGGATCGCGGCCCAGCAGGCTCTCTCCAACACGTTGAGCGACAAGCGGTACCAGCAGATCGAGCAGCCCTTCCGCGACTACGTCAAGGGGTTGTTCGGCGAACCGCCGGCGTCGATCGATCCCGACGTCCGCAAGCGCGTGCTCGGATCATCGGAAGCCATCACGATGCGGCCCGCGGATCTGCTCGAGCCGGGTCTGGAGCGCGCCCGGCGCGAGATGCGAAAACAGGGGTTGACCCCGTCGGGCGTGGACCAGGTGCTGACTTACATCCTCTTTCCGGAGGATGCCCCCGCCATCATGCGACCACCCCTGCGCAGCGCCGAACCGGCGCCCGCCTCGACGACGGCCACCCACGCTCCCGCCATCGAACCCGCGCCGGCGCCGGTCGACCACGGCCCGGCGCCCGAGCCGGCGGCGCCCACGGCGCGGGAGTTCACCGTGGAGGTCGACGGCGAGCCATACAAGGTCCGGATCATTGGCGACGGCGCCATGCCGGCGGTGGCCGCCGCCCAGGAGCGACCGTCTCCACCGAGCGCGCCGCCGAGCGGCTCGACCAACGGCGCCATCCAGGCGCCGATGCAGGGCATGGTCGTCAAGGTGAAGGTCAGCAAGGGCGACCGCGTGCGCCTCGGCGACGTGGTCGTGATCCTGGAGGCGATGAAGATGCAGAACGACATCGTGGCCACGGTTGCCGGCACGGTGCGCGAGGTGTTTGCCAGGGAGGGGGTGATCGTGGCGCCGAATGAAGTCCTGATGACGATTGGCTAGCGTCACCAGAGTCCTGGTCGCCAATCGCGGGGAGATCGCCCTTCGCGTCATGCGCACCTGCCGCGAGATGGGGATCCCAACCGTGGCCGTCTACGCCGAGGTCGACGCGCGGGCCCCGCACACGTATTTCGCCGACGACCGTGTCCTCCTTTCGGGAACGTCGCCGCGGCAGGCATACCTCGACATCGAGCAGCTGGTCAAGGTGGCGCGCGATCACGGCGCCGACGCGATCCATCCCGGATACGGCTTTCTCTCAGAGAACGGAAGCTTCGCCGAGGCCTGCGCCGCGGCGCAGCTGACCTTCATCGGTCCCTCTGCAACGAGCATGCGCGCGATGGGCGACAAAGTCGAGGCGCGCCGCCGGATGATGGCGGCCGGCGTGCCGGTGGTGCCGGGCAGCGCCGCGCTTGCCGACGAGCGCGTCGCGATCGAGGAGGCCGATCGGATCGGCTACCCGGTGATGGTCAAGGCTGCGGCCGGCGGCGGTGGCATCGGCATGCGCGTGGCGCAGAACCGCCAGGAGGTGCCGGCGGCCTTCGAGGCGTGCCGGCGGGCCGCCCAGGCGTCCTTCGGGAGCGCCGAGGTCTATCTCGAGCGCTACCTGCCCCACCCGCGACACATCGAGATGCAGGTCCTCGCCGACACCCACGGGACGACGCTGGCGCTCGGCGAGCGCGAGTGCTCGATCCAGCGGCGTCACCAGAAGCTGCTGGAGGAGACGCCGGCCGTTGGCCTGACCGCCGCCCGGCGGCGGGACATGGCTGAGGCCGCTGTCACAGCGGCGGCCGCCGTCGGCTACTACAACGCGGGGACGATCGAGTTCATCGTCTCGGGTGACGACTTCTACTTTCTCGAGATGAACACCCGGCTGCAGGTCGAGCATCCGGTGACTGAATCGGTGCTGGGCATCGACCTCGTGCGCGAGCAGGTTCGCGTCGCGCGCGGTGAGCGGATCCCCGAGCAGGGCTACGGCGAGCCGCGCGGGCACGCGATCGAATTCCGGATCAACGCCGAGGACCCGCTGCGCAACTTCATGCCGGCGCCGCGCCGGGTGCAGCGATATGCGCCGCCGACCGGGCCTGGCGTGCGCGTCGACAGCGGGATCCGGCCGCACCAGGAGATCTCGCCGCATTTCGATTCCTTGCTGCTCAAATTGATCGTCTTCGCCCAGGACCGAGAGGCCGCCATCGGCCGCGGACGCCGGGCGCTCGGAGAGCTCGTGCTGACCGGGCCCAAGACGACGGTTCCCTTCCATCGCGCGCTGCTCGATGAGCCGGACTTCGGCACCGGCAAGATCTCGACCGGCTTCATCGAGGACCACCCGCAGCTGATGGAGCGAGCCCGGCAGTTTGCGGCGCAGGGGTCACCGCTGGAGCCGCTCTACGGAGGCGGTGAGATCGCTGCGGCGATCGCGGCCGGCCTCGCGGTCGGCGGGCCTGGTTCAGCCTAGCGGCTGATCACCAGCGGGGCGTCGTATTCCTGCGCCAGCGGCACATTATTGATGTCGCTGACGCCGGTGGTCACCACCAGCTGATAGGTCCCTGGACGGAGCTTCACGGCCAGCGTTGCCAGGTGCGTCTCGGGATCGAACGTGACCTGGCTCTGGATCAGCGTCCCGTCCTGGGTCTTGACCTGAACCGTGCCATTGGTGACCGTTTCGGCCTTGAGGTCGGCGTCGAAGCGCACCTGGATCTGCTGACCGGGGGGCGTTTGAAGGACCTCAACCGAGACGACCGTCGGTCCATGGCTGAGCGGTTGGGATGGGGATGCCTGCACGTCGTGAATCAGATAGCGCTGGTCCTGCTGAACCACCATCAGCTGCTCCTCGACGAAGCTGGTTTCGGCGCCGCCGGGCTTCGCGATGAAGGTTCGCACGCCAATCAGAAAGGTGCTCGGCGTAGTCCGAGTCAGCTGCACGGTCACCGGATAGTAGCGATCGAACGTGCTGCCGGCGGCACTGGTCAGCGGGGCGCCGCTGCTCTGGAACGCCGCCTGGCCATTGCTGTCCAGCTCGGCTAGCGCGCCGCTTCGGTCGCCGGCAAGCCGGGCCTTCATGAACCGATCCACCTCGGCGATCGCCTGTTGCTCGGCCGAGTTCGTGCCCGAGATCGAAACCGTGGCAACCTGGAAGGTGACGCCGCCGGTCGCGTCGTCGCGCCGGGTGAAGAGCACGAGGTTGCCGTCGGGCGACCACTCGGGAGCGGTGTACTCCGTATGGGCGCCAAAGGGCACCACGTTCGAGCCGTCGCGGTTGACGACCAGCAAGCTCGGTGCTCCGGAGCTGGAATCGGCGGGCTTCGTCGCGAGCAGCAGGGACGAGGCATCGGGCGCCCAGTTCAGGTCGGTCCAGGTTTGGCCAGCGGGACTCGATGCCACCCTGGTGGATTGCTTTCCATCGGCTGCCACATAGAGGTCGCTACCGGAAGGCTGCTGGACCAGGAACGCCAGGTCGCCTTTTGCTGACCAGTCGAAGCCGGTCGCGCCGGAGGGTAGCGGCTTAGCGGGTGCTCCGGCGAGGTCGAGCACGACGGGGCCCTCGACCCCGTCGACGGCGATCAGGCCGCCACTGGGCGACGCCTCGACGCTGCCGCGGGAAACCTTGACCTGGTGCGGGAGGACGATCGGGTTGCCGTGGAGATCGACGACGTTCAGGGTCCCGTTGCCATCGACGTAGGCAAGCCGGTCGCTCCCGAGCCAGATGGCGGCCCGCTCAGGCGTGCCTTTGATGGTGGCAACGGTGGCGATCAGGTTGCCCTGGAGGTCACGGACCTCGAGGTTCGCCTGGCCTCCGTGGACGGACCAGGCGGCAAACATCCTGACGGCTGGCGTCGACGGCGCGGACGGGAGGCTCGCCCCCGGCGCGAGATCGAGCAAGGGCGTGCCGGACTGACTCAGCAGCCAGACATCGGTGGCCGAGCCGGAGGCGGGGGAACTCGAGGGCGTTGCCGATGGCGTCGCCGACGCGGCGGATCCCGGCTGCCCCGCCGGCCGCGTCGCGAGCAGCTGGCCGCCGCCGGTCCAGACGGCGTTCAGGATCGTCCCGGATTTGTCGAGACGGCTGTCGCTGACCCAGGCGACGTTCGAACTCGCGAAGGAGGGGGCGGTGACCGGCGGGATGGGAGGCCGAACCGTGCTGAAATGGACGACAACCGGTGAGGGCGCCGCAGTCGGTGTCGGCTTGACCGACGGCGGGGTCGAGGCAGCCGGCGTAGCGCTCGCCTGCAAGCGCACCGTGTAGGTGGTATTCGGAGCGAGCGCGTGGGTGGGCGTGATGACCAGCGTCGAGCCGATCCATTGCTTGGTAACCGAGGTGGCCGGTTCGATGACGACCGACTCCGCGACCGCGTTCTTGTCGACCGGCCCGCTGAACGGGATCCGGATCGGCTCGGCGGCGGTCGAGACGTCACTCTTGTTGTTGATCGTCTTGGTGATATCGACGGCCACGGGCTGCCCCATTTCCGTCGAGCCTCCGTGCAGGTAGATCTGGACCCCAAGCACAACCAGGAAGCCGGCCGCGACCGCGGCCATGGAGAGCGCGAGGGTCCGCGGCTTGAATCCCAGCCCAAGCCACGACCGTCGGGCCTGGCGCGGGAGGGTGCGGTGCGCCTCGGTCATCAGCTTGGCGCGCAGGTAGCTGCGGAAGTGCGGATCCAGCGGTGGCGTGGCCGGGCGCCCGGACTGGAGGAGGTCGACCACCTCCTGATGGCCCGGGTCGGTGAAGATCTCCTGCAGTTCGGGATCGTCGGTCACGGGACTCCCACCTCCGCTTCCAGCTGCGGCGGCAATTCCCGACGCAGGCGCTCGACGCCGCGATGCAGCAAGAGCTTCACCGCACCGGCGCTCTTGCCCATGATCACGGCGATGTCCTCGATCTTCTTGTCCTCGCTGAACTTGAGGATCATGGCGGTCCGCTGCTGCTGCGGCAGCTGGTTGATCGCGGCCCAGACGCGGCGGCTGCGGTCACGGCGGACCACCTCGTCGACCACCGCCGGCGCCTGGCTGGGCATGTCGGCGCCTTCCTCCAGCTCGACCTCTTTCCCAGCCGCTCCGCGGTAATGATCCGCGACGGCATTCAGGGTGATCTGGTAGAGCCAGGAGGAGAAGGGATGGCCCGAGTAGGTGTACCGCTTGATGTTGCGCAGCGCTTTGAAAAACACCTCCGATGTCACATCCTCAGCCAGCGATTGATCTCGAACCCGGGAATACGCAAACCGATAGATTTGCGGGAAATAGCGGTCGTAAAGCGCCCCGAAGGCCTCGGGGTCTTCCTTTGCGTGTTCGACGAGTTCCCGCTCTTCAAATCCGTCCGGCATCAGGGCACCCTTCGGGGCGCCCGCTGTCGAGTGAACGGGAGGCGCCCCCACTTGGTTACGAGTCCGCCCAAATTATCCGTGACCCCCTGTCAATACAAAAGTGCCGCAAGGCCTGTCAGGTTACGGCAAGGCGCGATCGAACGGGTTTTCCGGGGGAACGGCCGCTATACTGGGCCCGTCACCGACGGCCCGCCACCCACAAGGAGACCCGCCGCCGTTTGATTCCGCGATACGCCCATCCGGAGATGAGCGCCATCTTCGAACCAAGGCAGCGCTACGAGCTATGGCTACGGGTCGAGCTGCTCGTCACCGAGGGTTGGGCCGAGATTGGCGAGGTGCCGAAGAGCGCGCTCGGGCGCCTCAATCGGGCCACCGTCGATGTCGATCGGATCGCCAGCCTGGAGGAGCACGTGGGCCACGACGTGATCGCCTTCCTGGACTCCCTGGCGGAGTCGCTCGGCGATGAGGCGCGCTTCCTGCACCGCGGCCTGACCTCCTCAGACGTCCTCGACACGGCGCTCGCCTTGCAGCTCGTGTCCGCGGCGGATGTGCTGATCGGTGACCTGGACCAGTTGCTGGCCGTCGTCCGACGTCGCGCGCTCGAGGAGCGCGCCACCCTGATGGCCGGACGGACCCATGGGATCCACGCCGAGCCGATCAGCTTTGGCTTCGTGCTGGCCGGGTGGCTCGACGAGCTCGAGCGAGAACGCGGCCGCCTGCTGGCCGCCCGCGAAGACATCCGGGTCGGCAAGCTCGCGGGCGCGGTCGGGACGCATGCCACCATCGACCCGCGCGTCGAGGAATACGCGCTCAGCCGCCTCGGCTTGCGGGTGGCCCCGGTGAGCACGCAGATCATCGCCCGGGACCGTCATGCGGCCTACCTGACCACGCTCGCCATCCTGGCCGGAAGCCTGGAGAAGTTTGCCACGGACATCCGCCAGCTCCAACGCACCGAGGTCGGCGAAGTCCGCGAACCTTTTGGTGAGGAACAGAAAGGGTCGTCGGCCATGCCGCACAAGCGCAATCCGATCCTGAGCGAGCGCGTCTGTGGGCTGGCCCGAACGATGCGCGGCTACGCGCTGACCGCGCTCGAGAATCAGGCGCTCTGGCACGAGCGCGACATCAGTCACTCCTCGGCGGAGCGCATCATCGTTCCCGACGCCTGCATCCTGCTCGACTACATGCTGCGCTTGATGCGAGACATCATCGAGGGCCTGGCCATCAACCGGGAGCGGATGCGGGCCAACCTCTATCGCAGCGGTGGGGTCGTCTTCTCGCAGCGGGTGCTGCTGGCCCTGGTCGAGAAAGGCATGTCCCGGCAGGACGCCTATCGGGTGGTGCAGCGGGCGGCCCTCAGCGCCCTCGATGATGAGCAGGACTTCCGGACCATCGTGGCGCAGGCGCCTGAAGTCCGGGAACGGCTCACTGCGGATGAGCTCGCTGAGCTCTTCGATCCAACCTATTACCTGCGAAACCTTGGCGTCACGTTCCAGCGCATCGGTCTCGTACCCGCAACCACGGAGGTCCATCAAGCATGACACCGATCCTGACGACCAGTTTGCCGCTCCCGCTCCATGCTCGAGGCAAGATTCGGGACACCTACCGTCTCGCCGAGGGTGAGCTCTTGATGGTGGCCACCGATCGCCTCTCCGCCTTCGACGTGGTCTTGCCGACCCCGATCCCGCAGAAGGGACGGGTGCTCAATCAACTGTCGCGCAGCTGGTTTTCACAGACCGAGCAGATCGTCCCCAACCATTTGACCGAGGATCAGCGGCTGCCGGAATCGCTGCAGCGTGCGGTGCCTGACCTCTCCGAGCGGAGCATGCGCGTGCGCGCCGCCGAGCCCATCCTGTTCGAGTGCGTGGTGCGCGGCTACATCTCCGGCTCGGGGTGGAAGGACTATCAACGGACGGGGACGATCGCCGGCGAGCCGCTGCCGGCCGGCTTGACCGAGAGCGACCGGTTGCCGGAACCAATTTTCACGCCCGCCACCAAGGCCCTGAGCGGCCACGATGAAAACATCTCGCGCGCGGAGCTGGCGGGCCGGACCGGAAGCGAACTGGCCCGAACCCTGGAAGAGCTCAGTCTGGCGCTCTATCGATTCGGCCACCAGCAGGCGCTCCAGGCCGGGATCATCCTCGCCGACACCAAGTTCGAGTTCGGCCTGATCGATGGCGAGGTGATCCTGATCGACGAGGTGATGACGCCGGATTCGTCGCGCTTCTGGGACCTGGAGCAATTCCGGCCGGGCGGCCCGCAAGCCTCCTTCGACAAGCAATACGTCCGGGACTACCTGGAGCAGATCGGCTGGAACAAGCAGCCGCCGGCGCCGGCGCTGCCGTCCGAAGTGGTCGCCGGGACGACGGAGCGATACCTCGAGGCGCTGCAACGCCTCACGGCGCTCGCGGTGCCGGCGGGAGCGCGCGCTGAAAGCTGAGGTCGTCGTCACCCTCAAACCGGTGGTGAATGATCCCCAGGGGCTGACCATCCGCGGCGGGCTGCACGCCCTCGGCTTCGACCGGGTGACCGACGTTCGCTCGGGCAAGTATCTGGTGCTCACGCTCGATGAGCCCGATGAGGCCCGGGCTCGCCGGCAGGTGGAGGACATGGCTCGCCAGCTGCTCGCCAACGAGGTGATCGAGGACTACCGCGTCCAAATGATCGACTCTTCCTCATCGACTGACAAAAGCTCAGAAACTCCCTCCCCCTCTGGGGGAGGGCCGGGCCTGCCGGCCCACGCGAGCGGCGCTCCAGTGCCAGGCGAGCGTTTGAGGCGTTCGGGTGGGGGTCGTTGAGGTCGGGCATCGTCGTCTTCCCGGGGACCTGGAGCGATCGCGATTGCGGGCACGCGCTCGGTGACGTCCTCGGCCAGCAGGTCGACTATGTCGACCATCGCGAGACGTCGCTGGAGGGGCTGGACCTGGTGGTGCTGCCCGGCGGCTTCTCCTATGGCGACTACCTGCGCTGTGGCGCGATCGCGAGATTCACGCCGGTGATGGAGGCCGTCGTCGCCTTCGCCGCCGGCGGCGGCCTGGTGCTCGGGATCTGCAACGGCTTTCAGATCCTGCAGGAAGCGCGGCTGCTTCCGGGCGCGCTGCTCAAGAACGCGGCGTGCGAGTTTCGCTGCGAATGGGTCCACCTGCGGGTCGAACAGAGCGGCTCGCCCTTTGCGCTCGACTGCCGGCCCGGTCAGCTGCTGCGAATCCCGATCTCGCACGGGGAGGGCAACTTCTATGCCGATCGAGAGACGCTCGATGGGCTGGAGGCGGGTTCGCGGGTGCTCTTTCGCTACTGCACCGCGGACGGCCGGGTGATTGCCGATGCGAATCCGAATGGATCGCTGAACAACATCGCGGGCATTACCAACGCCCGCGGCAACGTGCTGGGCATGATGCCCCATCCGGAGCGGGCCTGCGAGGCCCTGCTCGGCAGCGAGGATGGCCTGCTGGTCTTCCAGTCGGCGATCCACGCGCTCGCCGGAGTGCCGGGCTGATGGCGGTCGCGCTGAGGACCGCGCAGCTCCGGGCGGTTGCTCTGACCGATGACGAGTTTGGCGCCATCGTCCGCGCGCTCGGCCGGGAGCCCAACGATCTCGAGCTCGGCATGCTCGGCGCGCTGTGGAGTGAACATTGCTCCTATAAAACCTCGAAGGCGTTGCTGCGGCAGCTGCCGACCGAGGGGCCGCATGTGCTGCAGGGTCCGGGCGAGAACGCCGGCGCCGTCGATATCGGCGACGGGCTCGCCGTGGTGTTCAAGATCGAATCGCACAATCATCCCTCGGCGATCGAGCCCTACCAGGGTGCGGCGACGGGGGTCGGCGGCATCCTGCGCGACGTCTTCGCGATGGGGGCGCGGCCGATCGCCCTCCTCGACGCGCTTCGCTTTGGGCCGCTCGACCAGCGTCGCAACCGTCACCTCTTTCAGGGTGTGGTGGCGGGCATCGGCGGCTACGGCAACTGCTTCGGCTGCCCAACGGTCGGTGGCGAGGTCTATTTCGATCCCGCCTATAGCGAGAACCCGATCGTCAACGCCATGTGCGTCGGGCTGGTCTCGCACCAGGGCCTTCGACGCGCCCGGGCGGACCGTGCCGGCGACGTCGTGCTGCTGGTCGGGGCGGACACCGGTCGCGATGGCATCCAGGGGGCAACCTTCGCTTCGGTCGAAATGGATCAGGGATCGGCGGCCCGCCGGCCGGCCGTCCAGGTCGGCAACCCGTTTCTCGAGAAGCTCCTTTGCGAGGCGTGTCTGGTGTTGAACGAGCTCGAGGGCGTGACCGCGATCCAGGATCTGGGCGCCGCCGGGCTGACGAGTGCGGCCAGCGAGCTCGCGCATCGCGGCCGCCGCGGCATCGATCTCGATGTCGATCGGGTGAGCCGTCGCGAGGATGGGATGAACGCCTACGAGGTGATGCTGTCCGAGTCGCAGGAGCGGATGCTGGTCGTGGTTCGGCCCGGGGCCGAAGCGGCCGCCCGCGCCGTCGTCGATCGCTTCGAGCTGCACGCCGACCGCGTCGGCGCCATCACCGGCACCGGACGCATCCGGGTCCGCGAGGGCGGTACGGTGGTCGCCGACCTGCCGCTGAAGACGCTGGTCGATGGCGTGCCGCCGCGCAGCCAGAAGGCCTCATCGCCAGAACGGCCGCCCTCGCCGCCGATGCCCTCGATCGCCGAGCCGGAAGCGATCCTGCTCGATCTGCTCTCGAGCGCGAACCTGCGCAGCCGGCGCCCGATCTACCGAACCTACGACCACCAGGTGCAGGACAACACCGTCGTCGGCCCCGGCTTCGACGCGGCGCTGCTGCGGGTGCCGGGGACGCGGAAGGGCCTGGCGCTGACCACCGACGGCAATCCCTGGTACGTCGCGCTCGATGCCTACGAGGGAACCAAAGCGGCGGTCGCCGAAGCGGCTCGTAACATCGTCTGCACCGGAGCCCGGCCGCTCGCGGTCACGAATTGTCTCAACTTCGGCAATCCCCAGCGCCCGGTCGTCTTCGGGCAGTTGCAGGAAAGTGTGCGCGGCCTCGCCGACGCCTGCCGCGCGTTTGGTCTCCCGGTGGTGAGCGGCAACGTCAGCCTCTACAACGAGACCAGCGAACGCAACATTCTGCCGACACCGGTCGTCGGCATGGTCGGTTTGCTCGACGACCTGGCAAGCCGCTGCCCGGCCGGCTTTCAGGAAGACGGCGATTTGATCTTCCTCCTGGGCGAGACGGGCGAGGAGCTGGCGGGCAGCCAGTACCTGCAGCTGCTCGGCGCCAGGCTCGAGGGGCGGCCACCGGCGGTCAACCTCGAGATCGAACGACGCCTGCAGGTCGCCATGCTCGAATCCATCGCGGCAGGCGTGCTACGCTCGGCCCACGATGTTTCCGACGGCGGCCTGCTTGTTGCGCTCGCGGAGAGCGCGCTCTTCGGCGGCCGCGGCCTGCGCTGTCCGAGCATCGTCGGCCCTGTGACTCGCGAAGCGTTCCTCTTCGGCGAGTCGCAGGCGCGGGTGATCGTCAGTGTCGCGCCTCGGCGCGTTCCGGAGCTGCAGCGGCTGATGCTCCATCACCACCTCCCGCTGCATGCCATGGGGGTGGTCGGCGGTGAGGACTTCCAGGTCGGCGTGGATATCCGCCTTTCGCTCGACACCTTGCGCCAGGCGTGGGAGACGCCGTTCTGATGCGGGGCTGGCTCGCCGACGAGCGGATGACGGAAGAGTGCGGGCTCTTCGGCGTCGACGGGCCCGGCGAGGAGGTGGCCAACCTCACCTATTTCGGCCTCTATGCGTTGCAGCATCGCGGCCAGGAAAGTGCCGGCATCGCGACCAGTGACGGTCACAGCCTGCGCATGCACAAAGACGTCGGCCTGGTGGCGCAGGCCTTCGACCAGCCGTCGCTGGATCGCCTCACCGGTCACCTGGCGCTCGGCCACACGCGCTACTCCACGACCGGCTCGAGTCGCCTCGAGAACGCGCAGCCCATCGTGGTCGAGCATCCGACGCTCGGCTCGATGGCGATTGCCCACAACGGGAATCTCACCAATACCGAAGCCCTTCGTCGCGACCTGGAGCAGCACGGAGTCCGCTTCAAGACGTCCAGCGACACCGAGGTCATCGGCGAGCTGCTCGGTCACACCGCGGGCGTCGATCTCCTCACCGTCCTGCGCCGGGCGCTACCGCGTCTGCAGGGAGCCTACTGCCTGTTGCTGCTGACCCGCGACCGCCTGGTCGGGGTCCGAGACCCCCTCGGCATCCGGCCACTCTGCCTCGGGCGGCTGGGAGATAGCTGCCACGTCATCGCTTCCGAGAGCTGTGCGCTCGATACGGTCGGCGCCGAATTCATCCGGGAGGTCGAGCCCGGTGAAGCCGTGATGCTGGGCCAGGGAGCGCCAGTCGCGGAGCAGCTGCTGCCCTCGATCCGCAAGGCGATGTGCATGTTCGAGTTCATCTACTTCGCCCGGCCCGATTCGCGGCTGCAGGGGCAATCGCTCTACGAGGCGCGCCGCAACATGGGCCGGGAGCTGGCGAACGAAGCCCCGGCCGACGCCGACATCGTGATCTCCTTGCCGGATTCGGGCACCCCGGCTGCGGTCGGCTTTGCCGAGGCCAGCGGCATCCCGTTCAGCGAAGGCCTGATCAAAAGCCGCTACATCACCCGCACCTTCATCCAACCCAACCAGCGGCTGCGCAACGTCTGCATCAAGCTCAAATTCAATCCGCTGCGCGAGATCCTTCGCGGCAAGCGGGTGGTGCTGGTCGATGACTCGATCGTTCGCGGCACGACCAGCCGAAAAATCGTCGAAGAGCTGCGCCGTGCCGGCACCCGGGAGATTCACATGCGCGTCAGCAGCCCGCCGATCCAGTGGCCCTGCTTCATGGGGATCGACATCGCCACCCGGTCGGAGCTGATCGCGTCTGGCCGGAGCATCGCCGAGGTCGAGCAGCTGATCGGCGCCGACTCGCTTCGCTATTTGAGCAAGGCCGGACTGCTGCGTGCGGTCAAGAACGTGACCGGATTCTGCATGGCATGCTTCGACGGCGAGTACCCGGTCCCGGTGCCGGTGCAGCTCGAGATGGACAAGCTGGCCCTGGAGCCGGTCGGCCGGTGACGACCTATCGCGACGCCGGCGTCGACATCGATGCCGGCAACCGGACGGTCGAATTGATCAGGCCGCTGGCCGCGGCCACCCAGGGACCCGAGGTGCTGGCCGGCGTTGGTCCCTTCAGTGGCCTCTTCGCCCTCGATACCGGCCGCTATCGGCAGCCCGTGCTGATCGCCAGCACCGATGGCGTGGGCACCAAGTTGCTGCTCGCGTCGGCCGCCGGACGGCATGCCCAGGTCGGTGCCGACCTCGTCAACCACTGCGTCAACGATGTGCTGACGGCGGGGGCGGAGCCACTCTTCTTCCTGGATTACGTGGCGACCGGCGTGCTCGAGCCGCGCGTCGTGGCGGAGGTCGTTTCCGGGATGGCGGAGGCCTGCCGGACGGTAGGCTGTGCCCTGCTGGGGGGCGAGACCGCGGAGATGCCGGGTCTCTATCAGGCAGGCGTCTACGACGTGGCCGGATTCATGGTCGGCGCCTGCGAGCGCGACGCCATCATCGACGGGACATCGATTGGAGAAGGCGACGCGCTGCTCGCCTTGCCCTCCACCGGGTTGCACACCAACGGCTACAGCCTCGCACGCCACGTCATTCCGCGCCAGGCCTTGACCCAGACCATGCCGCAGTCCGACCAGACGGTCCTCGATGCGTTGCTGGCGCCGCATCGCGCCTACCTCGATCCCGTTCGCCGGCTGCGCGAGCGGATTCGCGTCAAGGGCCTGGCACACATTACCGGTGGCGGCATCGTTGGCAACCTGCCGCGCATCCTTCCCTTGGGGCTCGGCGCCCGCATCCAGCGCGGCACCTGGCCAGAACCGCCGATCTTCTCTTACCTGGCGCCTTTTGTTTCCGATGAGGAGCTCTGGCGGACCTTCAACATGGGGATTGGCATGATCGTCGTCGTCGACGAGCCCAGCGCCTCGATCGCGCTCGAGACGCTTCCCGGCGAGATCTTCCTGGTCGGCGACGTCGTCTCGTCCGAACAGCGGCGAGTGCAGATCGTCGAGTGAGCCGGCTTCGGGTTGGCGTCCTGGTCTCGGGCCGGGGCAGCAACCTGCAGGCGCTGATCCAGGCGTCGAAGGATCCGCTCTATCCCGCGCGGGTGGTGGTGGTCGCCGCCAACCGCGAGTGCGCGGCACTCGAGATCGCGAAAAAGGCGGGGGTTACCCGGCAGACATTTCGCCTGGTCGATTTCCCCGACCGGAAAGCGCGTGACCTGGCGATGGCGCGAGTCCTCGGGCAGCATGGCACCGAGCTCGTCGTTTGCGCCGGCTACGACGCCATTCTGGAGCGGGCGTTCACGCGGCAGTTCGCCGGGCGCATCATCAATATTCATCCCTCGCTCTTGCCGGAATTTGCCGGGACCATGGATGCCGTCGAGATGGCGCTGCAGGCGGGCGTGACCGAAACCGGCTGCACGGTGCACGTCGTCACCGACGAGCTCGACAATGGTCCGGTCCTGGCCCAGCGGCGCGTCGAGGTCTACCCGGATGACACCGTCGAGACCCTTCGTGAGCGAATCCAGGCCGAGGAACACATTTTGCTTCCGGTCGTCGTTCGCCGCCTTGCCGGGCAGCCGCTGCCGATTCCGGTGTGAACGCGCTGCTGAGCGTCTCCGACAAACGGGGCCTGCCCGAGTTTGCCCGCGGGCTGCAGACGCTGGGCGTGACGTTGTATGCCACCGGGGGCACGGAACGCGTGCTGCGCGAGGCCGGGCTCACGGTCCGGCCCCTTTCGGAACTGACCGGGTTCAGTGAGCTGCTCGACGGCCGGGTGAAGACGCTGCATCCGAGCGTGCACGCCGGTATCCTCGCCCGCCGGGATGAGCCGCGTCACCTCCAAGAGCTGGCCGACCGCGAAATCGAGCTGATCGACCTGGTCGTGGTCAACCTCTATCCGTTTGTCGAAACCGTCTCCTCGGGTGCGGACCATGCCCAGGCGATCGAGTCGATCGACATCGGCGGGGTCACCTTGCTGCGCGCGGCCGCCAAGAACCACGACCACGTGCTGCCGGTGGTGCGTCCCTCCGACTACGCCACGGTGCTCGACGCACTCAAGGATCCGGCGGGGGTGCCTGCCGCGCTCCGGCGCCACCTGGCGGCGATCGCGTTCGCGCATACCGCCGCCTACGATGCCGCGATCGGCCATCACCTGGGTGGTGCAACAGCGGGTCTCGCTCTGCCGGAAGACTTTGCCCTTGGCGGACACAAGCTGCGCGATCTTCGCTACGGGGAAAACCCCCACCAGGCCGCGGCCCTCTATCGGACGGCGCAGGGCGGCGGAATCGCCGGCGCCAAACAATGGCAGGGCCTCGAGCTCTCCTATAACAATCTGCTCGACGCGCAGGCAGCCTGGTCGCTGATCGGCGAGTTCCGTGAGCCCGCGGTCGCCATCATCAAACACGCCAATCCTTGCGGCGTTGCGCTTGGGGCCGACCCGGCCGAGGCGTTCGAGCGCGCGCTGGAGTGCGACCGCCGGTCGGCGTTCGGCGGCATCGTCGCCTTCAATCGCCCGCTGGATCAATCCACGGCGCAGCGAACGGTCGAGCCGTTCTTCGAGGTGCTGCTGGCTCCCGGGTACGACGAGCCTGCCCTCGAGGCCCTGCAAAAGCGGGGCAAGCTGCGGGTGCTGCAGCCGGCCCTGGGAGGCTGGGAGCCGCCGCTCGATGTCCGGCCGATCACCGGAGGGTTTCTGGTCCAGACGCCGGACCACGATGGAGCGATGCTGGAGGACGCGCGGGTGGTGACGGCGGCCGTGCCGGACGAAGAAACCTGGGCCGATTTACGGTTTGCGTGGACCGTCGTCAAGCACGTGCGATCCAATGCCATCGTCCTGGCGCAACGCCGAGCCGCCATCGGCATCGGCGCCGGGCAGATGAGCCGTGTGGAAGCCGTTGAGCTCGCCATCCGTCGCGCCGGCGAACGGGCGCACCAGGCAGTCCTCGCCAGCGACGGCTTCTTTCCCTATCCGGACAGCGTCGAGGTCGCGGCTCGAGCCGGGATCCGAGCGATCGTGGAGCCGGGCGGATCGGTGAAGGATAGTGAGGCGATCGCCGCCGCGGATGCCGCCGGCATCGCCATGGTCTTCACCGGCGAGCGCCACTTCCGGCACTAGGTCGATCGGTTGAACCTGTTAAGTTAAGAGCGGTCTTCGGGGCAGGGGT
Organism: Candidatus Dormiibacterota bacterium; assembly: GCA_036269255.1. GTDB lineage: Bacteria > Chloroflexota > Dormibacteria > CF-121 > CF-121 > CF-13. Next base: position 10,148 of record DATASI010000075.1, on the reverse strand, counting down.
GTAACTCCCTGATCGGCGGTATAGCCCGCGAGCGCCCTCTGGCGCATGACCCGGTGAAGGCGAAAGCCCATTCCGGGGCCGACCGTACAGTCGGGATGAAAGAAGGCCCTCGGCGCGCACCGGTGTGTGCCCGGTCACTGCCCCGCTTGGCCGAAGGAGCGAAACGATGGCCGTTCGGAGCACGACGGAGAAGAACCCGGTCCACCACGTTGACCAGGGCCTTGCCGACCGCTTTTCTGTACTGCTCGTGGCGCTGGCGGCGACGATGTGGGCCACGGATATCTGGTTTCGTAGCCACCTCGTTCACCTGAGCGCGTCGCAGATCGTCGTCGTCGAAGACGGGCTCATCACGCTGTGCTTACTGTTCTTTCTGGTCCGCGGGTTGCCGGAAATGCGCCGCCTCTCCTGGCGCGGATGGCTTGCTGTTTTGCTGATTGGGGTCGGTCCGCAAGCGGTGGCCACCCTGTTGTTCACGGAATCGTTCAAACTCGCCGCGCAGCACCAGCTCTTCGCCGAGACCTATGTCTTGCAGCAGACCCAACCGTTGATCGCGATTGCGCTCGCCTGGATCATCCTCGGCGAGCGCCGGCGGATCTGGTTCTGGCCCGTCGTCGTCCTGGCGCTGGCTGCCGTCTATCTCGTGCTCTTCGCCAGTGATCCGACGGCGCCGGTGACCGCGCTGCAGCATGGGGAGGTCGAGGTAGGACTCTTTGCCCTGGGGGCCGCCGCGCTTTGGGCCAGCGGAACCGTCCTCGGCCGCTTCGTCCTCGGAACGCTCTCGTTCCCGACGACGACGGCGCTGCGATTCACCGTGGCGCTTCCGGTCCTGATCATCGTTCTGCTGGTGCAGTCCGGCTCGGCCGCGTTCAGCCAGTACCGGGCGACCGACATCGTCCCGTTTGTGCTGATCGCGCTGATTCCCGGGCTGCTTTCGCTGCTGCTCTACTACCGGGCCCTCGCCAGCACGCCGGCGAGCCTGGCGACGATCGCCGAGATGGCGTACCCGGTCGCGGCCACCATCATCGCCAGCGCCCCCCTGCTGGTCCTTTTCGGCCAGACCATCTTCTTCGGCCAGCGGCTCTATGCTTCGCAGGCCGTCGGAACGGTTCTGCTCGTCGGGGTCATCCTCCTGCTCAACTGGACCAAGGAGCGAACACCCCCGGTCGTCGTCCGTGACGTCGCCGCCGCCTGATCCCTGGTGCCTACCGCCTTCGGCCTCGATCCGGACCAGGGATTCAACCCAGAGGATGAACTGCGCGTGGTGCAGCGTGCGGCTGAGCTCGGTTATGCGTCTGCCTGGACGAACTCCGGCCCCGACGGCGCTGCCTTCGAGCGATGCCTGCGCTGGTATCGGGAAACCGGGCTTCCGACCGGGATCTCCGCCGTGCCGGCCAATGGGAAACCCGCCGACTTCTATGCGACCCAGGCGCGCAGGCTCTGGGACGTGACCGATGGCCGCTTCACCCTGGTCGTTGGCAGCGGCACCTGGACCGCCGCGGCCGCACGGATGCGTGAGTACCTTCCGGAATTGCGCCGCCTCCTCCCCAAGGGACTGCCGCTCTATGCGGCCGCCCTCGGACCGCTGATGCTCGCGGTGGCGGGCGAGCTGGCGGATGGCGTCTCGCTCAACTGGTGCACGCCCGAACAGGTCGCCTGGTCGCGGGAGCGGGTTCACGACGCGGCCCGAGCGGCCGGACGTGCCGCGCCGGTCATCGTCGAGTACATCAGAACCGCCGTCGACCCCGACCCGGTCATCGCACAGCGAACGGTCGCGGCGGCTGGCGCTCGCTACCTCAACTTTCCCGCGTATCGCCGGCACTTCGAGCGCATGGGGGTCGCTGCTGACCTCGAGGCGAGTGCCGATGGGGACGAGGCGGCGACGCGTCGAGTTGCCATCAGGATTGGCGCCGGGGGCAAACCTGGCGACACCCGCGCGATATTCGATCAGCTGGCCAAAGGTCTCGACCTGCCAATCGTCCGCGTGTTGGTGACGAAGCGCGGTGATGTCGAGTCGGCGCAACGCGTGCTGGAGGAATGCAAGCCCCGGCACTAGGCTGACGCCCGGCACCTTATCCACAGGATCTGTGGATGGATGACGGTGGAAAACTCCGACAGGCAGCTGTCGTAATTCCGTGCGATGATGCCGGCGGCTTTGAAGAAAGAGCGCCGGAACTGGATCCTTCCCGAGCCGCTTCGGGCACAACCAGGACTGGAGGCTTTCTCGCCCGTCTTCCGCCAGATCCTGCACGGACGCGGCGTGATGCGGCAGGCGCAGCTCGCGCCCTGGCTGGAAACCGATCTCGAGCGCGCGCCCGATCCATTCCTGCTCAAGGACATGGCGGTCGCCTGCGACCTGATCGCGGAAGCGGTGCACGCCGGCGTGCGGATCGCGATCTACGGTGACTACGACGCCGACGGCGTGACGGCGACGGTGACGCTCGCCCGCGGATTGCGGGCGGTCGGTGCCGACGTGATCACGTACATCCCGAATCGATTCACCGAGGGCTATGGACTCAACCTCGAGGCCCTCAACGACCTCTACGCTCGCGGTGCCCGACTCGTGATCAGTTGTGACTGCGGCACCAACTCTGTCGACGTGGCTCGGGGGCGACCGCGCGGGATGCGGCTGATCATCACTGACCATCACGAAGTGGGACAGGCGCGGCCGCCGGTCGATGCCTTGATCAATCCCAAGCAGCCCGACTGCGCATATCCATTCGATGGGCTGGCGGCCTGCGGCGTCGCCTACAAATTGCTGGTCGCACTGGAGCGCCGCGCGTTTCCAGGACGAATCGATCCGCAGCAATCGCTCGATGCCGTCGCGCTCGGCACGGTTGCCGACGTTGTGCCGCTCCACGCCGAGAATCGCGCGATTGTCCGCGCCGGATTACAGCGCCTGAGCCAGTCGCCGAGCCCGGGGTGCGCGGCCCTGCTTGCGGTGGCCAATATCAAGCCGCCGGTCACCGCCGAGCATCTCGCCTTTCAACTCGGCCCTCGGATCAACGCCGCCGGACGGATGGAAGACGCGATGCTCGCCCTGGACCTGCTGCTCGCCGATAGTCGCGAGGCCGCCGATCCGCTGGCGCAGAAACTGCACGCGCAGAACGCGCAGCGGCAGCAGTTGACAGCGGAGATCGTCAAAGAAGCCAGGGTCCAGGTGGCCGATTTGGACAACGCGGCGGCGGTGATCGTGATGGGCGCTGGCCACTGGCCGCTTGGCGTGCTGGGTCTGGCGGCCAGCAAGCTGGTCGAGGAGTTCTACCGGCCCACCTTCGTCTTCAATACCGACGGGCCGGAGTGCCGCGGCTCAGCCCGCAGCATCGACGGCTTTCATCTCGTCGATTGCCTGCGACACTGCGCGCCTTTGCTGTATCGCTTCGGTGGGCACGCGATGGCCGCCGGCCTGACTGTGCTCGAGCCGCGCTACCAGGAACTCAAGGCCTGTCTGGAGCGCTATACGGCGGAGCGTTTGAACGGCGACGCCTTCTCGCGCCCCATCCGGATCGAGGCGACGGCGGCATTCGCCGACCTCAAGCCGAGCCTCCATCAGGAGATCCAGCAGCTCGCGCCCTTTGGCGTCGCAAACCGCGAGCCGCTGTTGCTCAGCCGTGACGTCGAGGTGGTTCGTGCAGAAACCTTTGGCGCCGATCGCCGCCACCTTCGCGTCCACCTGCGCGACGCCACCGCCAGTGCCGAGGCCATTGCCTTCGATCGCGCCACCACGGCCGCCCACCTGCCGGGCGGACGGCGAGTCGACCTCGTTTATTCGCTGGACTGCGATCGGTGGGACGGGTTGGAACGGGTTCGGCTCCATCTTCGCGACCTGCGTCCCTCGCTCCAGCCGGCGCTCGTCCTGAGTTCGGTTTAGCGTCTTTACGGCGGCTCGACCGCTGTGCTACGGTAGCCGTTGGCAGGTGCTTTGGGGAAGAGGCACCTTGCTTAGCAATACAAAGCGAGGCAAGGATGCTGGACGAAGTCCGCACTCCGAGGCTGGTCATCGCCGGGACCGCGAGTAACGTCGGAAAAACGGTCCTGACGGCCGGATTGATTGCGGCCTTCAAAGCCCGGGGGATTTCCGTTCAGTCCTTCAAGGTCGGGCCCGACTACATCGACCCGGCCTATCTGGCTCACGTCAGCGGCCGGCCCTGCCGCAACCTCGACTCGTGGATGCTGGGCGAGGGAGCGATTCGACAGGTGCTTGCCCAGGGTGCACTCGGCGCCGATCTCGCGCTGGTCGAGGGGATGATGGGGCTCTTCGACGGCAGAGGCGACAGCCGCGGTGGCAGTACGGCTGAGGTCGCTCGGATCATCAAAGCACCGGTCGTGCTGGTGATGGACGTTGGCAACATGGGGGAGACCGCCGCCGCGGTCGCGCTTGGTTTCAAGAATTACAGCGATTCGCCGAAGATCGCGGGCGTGCTGCTCAACAATGTCGGCTCTGACGGCCATCGCCGCAGCGTCGAGGACGCGATCTGGGAAACGGCGAAGCTGCCGGTGCTGGGCGCGCTGCGCCGGATGCCCGAGCTGGACATCCCGCAGCGTCAGCTCGGATTGCTGCCGGTCACCGAGAACAAGGAGTGGGACCGAACGATCGGCGTGCTCGCCGAGACGATGGACCGCGACGTCGATCTCGATCTGCTCCTCCGGATTGCGCGCAAAGCCGAGTTGCTGCCGCTGGTGCCCAAGAAAGTCTTTCAGGGCACGCCATCGAGTGAGCCGCCGATCAAGCTGGCCGTCGCCTACGACGAGGCGTTCAACTTCTATTACCCCGAGAACCTCGAGCTGTTGGAGGAGCACGGCGCCGAAGTGGTCCCGTTCAGCCCGCTGGAGGACGGTCATCTCCCATCGGGTGCCGCGGGCCTCTATCTGGGTGGTGGCTTCCCCGAGGTGTTCGTCGAACCGCTGGCCAGCAACCGGGCGATGGCCGAATCGATCGCGCGCGCCTACCGCAGCGGGATGCCCATCTATGCCGAGTGCGGCGGCCTGATGTACCTTGGTCGTTCGCTGCGAACGGACACCGGCAAGACGTATGACATGGCAGGCGTGATTCCGGTCGACGTGGAGATGGATGGTCAGATCCATCGATTCGGATACCGGCAGCTGCTGACCCTCGAGGACAGCATCCTCTCGCCGAAAGGCCAGTTCTACCGAGGGCACGAGTTCCACTGGAGCCGGATCGTCGGCCAGAACGGCGGGCTGAAGCCGGCGTATCAGATGCAGAACGCGGAAGGTGAGGTCATCGGCTACGAGGGCGTTATCGCGCCCAACCTGCTGGCGAGCTATGTCCACCTCCATTTCGGGCAGAACCCGCTGCTGGTCGACAAGTTCGTTCAGCACTGCCGGGAATACGCCCTGGCGCACGCCTCGCGCTGAGTTTCAGGCCGGCGCGTTTCGGGCATCCTTGCCTTAAGCGATGGCCACCCCGCAATACAAGGACTACTACCAGACACTCGGCGTCTCGCGAACGGCGACCGAGAAGGAGATCAAGTCCGCGTACCGCAAACTGGCCCGGCAGTACCACCCCGACGTCAACAAGGACCCCAAAGCGACCGATCGCTTCAAGCTGATCAACGAGGCTTACGAGGTCCTCAGCGATCCCAAGAAGCGGTCGAAGTATGACCAGCTCGGGGCCGATTGGGAGCGGATCGAGCGCGAGCAGGAGTTCGCGCGGCAGTACCAGTCGCAGGCCGGCCAGCAGGCGGGGGCCGCCGGCTACGGAGACTTCAGCGACTTCTTCAACACGTTCTTCAGCGGCGAGGGCCGCGGCGCCTCGGGCTTCGATTTCGATCTTGGGGGGACCGGTGGCCGTCGCCGCGCCGCGACCCGAGAACGCGGCGAGGACATCGAGCACCCGATCGACGTCACGCTGGAGGAGGCGGTCCAAGGCGGCAAGCGAACCATTCAGACCGAGGTCCCGGAGACCTGTCCCACCTGTGGTGGCTCGGGATTCATCGGCGAACGCCGAAAGGTGGGCAACCGGACGGTGATGGAGAGCGTGACCTGCCCCACCTGTGGTGGCAGTGGCATCCTCGCCACGCGGCGGCAGATCGAGGTCACCATCCCGGCCGGCGTCACCGAAGGCGCGCGCATCCGGGTCAAGGGAGAGGGCCAGAAGGGGGCGCAGGCGGGTGACCTCTATCTTCGGGTGCATCTGCAACCCCATCCACGGTTCGCAGCCAAGGGGCGCGACCTCTATACGCCGCTGAGCGTCCTCGACGACCAGGCCGCGCTCGGCGATGAAGTCACCATCCAGACGCTGACCGGCGGCCAGCTGCAGCTTCGGGTGCCGCCGGGCAGCCAGGCCGGGAAGGTGTTCCGCCTGAAGGGCAAAGGCCTGCCGGCCCTGAAGGACGGGGTCCCGGGCGACCTCTACGCCACCCTCGAGATCCGCTTGCCGGAGCCCCTCACGCCGCCATTGCAGGAGCTATACCGGGACATTCGCCGAACCCGGACGAGCTGAGAGCCGCTAGCGGCGGAAGAAGAGGTTCAAGACAAGGGTCAGGACCAGGCTCAGCAGCAGGCAGGTCACGATCGGGAAGTAGAAGTGGACATTGCCACGGTCGATGGCGATGTCTCCCGGGAGCCGGCCCAGGAACGGAATCCGCGGGCCGAAGGTCAGCGCCACCCCGACGATGAGGACAAAGGCGCCCAGGATGATGAGGAGCTTGCCGAATTCGGGCATGAACTCATGCTAGCTCCGGCTTCCGCCGACGCCGCTACCGCTTGGTAGCGAAGTCGTGAGAAGCGACGACTAGAACTAGAACCCGATCCAGCCGATCGCTTGCTCGATCTGCGCCTGCTGCAGGCCGGCGATCGGGACGCCGTCGATCACGGTCAGCGGTACGTCCTTGACGTCGATATCGAGGGTGCGCAGGTCATTGCCGTCCAGCTTGCCATCGGCGCAGACGTGTTCCTGGAAGTCGACGCCACGGTCCGACAGGATCTCCTTGATTCGCCGGCTGCTCTCGCAATCGGGCCGGGTGTAAACGATGACGTCCATTTGCCCTCTGCCTCCATCTGCCCGCCGGCTCTCCTTCGGCTGACAGAAATCTTGATACCGCGCCTATCAAAAAGCTATACCAAGGCTATCAGCGTTCGTGGTATATGTCCAATTCTTTTCTCCGATACGTTTGATAGAGATCCCCAATATCATGCGCTTCACCCCGCTGGTTGACAGCGCGATTTGTTCGCCCCTACACTTACCGGGACTTTCGTCCTTTAACCCGGTCCAGCGAGACCGAAAGGAGCCGCGAATGCGCGAAACCCTGGCGCCCGCCCGCGCCGGCGCCGCCCTTCGACACCTGATCAGCCCGGCTGATCTCTCAGCGTCCCTGATCGAGAACCTGCTCGATCGCGCGCTGGCCTTCGAGCTTGGTGGCACCCCGATGCCGCGACGGGATGGCCGTCTGCTCGCCACCATCTTCTATGAGCCCAGCACCCGAACTCGCTTTTCCTTCGAGGCAGCGATGTACCGCCTGGGCGGTCAGGTGCTCAGCGCCGAGAGCGCCGGCAAGACGTCTTCCGCGGCCAAAGGCGAAACGCTCGAGGACACGATCCGCGTGCTCAGCGGCTACGCGGATGCGATCGCCATCCGCCACCCGGAGATCGGAACCGCCGCTCGGTCCGCCGAAGTGGCGAGTGTCCCGGTCATCAATGCCGGCGATGGAGCGGGCCATCACCCGACGCAGGCGCTCCTCGACCTCTATACGATCCGCAAGGAGCTGGGCCGGCTCGACCGCTTGCGGGTCGCCCTGGTTGGTGACCTGCGCCACGGGCGCACGGTGCGCTCACTGGCGCTGCTGCTCTCGCAGTTCCCGGACAACGAGCTCGTGCTGGTGTCGCCACCGGGGCTGCGCATGAGTGAGGACGTGATCGGCGCCCTCGGCCCGATGCGGGTCGAGGAGACGAGCGACCTGGCCGCCGTGGTGCCGACGCTGGACGTGCTCTACCAGACGCGGATTCAAGCCGAGCGCTTTGAATCGGCCGAGGTCTATGAGCGCTATCGGGGCGTCTACGTGGTGACGGTCGAACTGATGCGCGCGCTGCCGGAGCACGCGCTCCTGATGCATCCCCTGCCTCGGGTCGGTGAGATCGATCCGGCGGTGGATGCGGACCCACGGGCCGCCTACTTTCGACAGAGCCGCAACGGCGTCTGGGCGCGGATGGCGGTGCTCGACTGGGTGCTGGGGGCCTGAATGCTGCAGACTCCGCCGGTCAAAGCCGTCATCCTCGATGCCGACGGCGTGCGCCGCGCCTGGCGGCGCATCGCGCATGAAGTCGTCGAGCGCCAGCCCCAGCTGGAACGGCTGAGCTTGCTGGGCATCGTTCGTCGCGGCGTTCCGCTGGCGCAGCGATTGTCGTCCACGATCGAACAGCTCGAGGGCGTGCGCCTGCCGGTGGTGGCGCTGGACGTCCGGGCCTACCGTGACGACCTGCCCCGGTCGGCGAGCGCGCCCCTGCCGGCCCTCCCTGCGGAGGCGGTCGACGGGCGGCCGGTGCTGCTGGTCGACGATGTGCTCTTCAACGGCAGGACCGTGCGCGCGGCGATCGATGCCATCATCGCCGCCGGCCGGCCAACGCAGATTCAGCTCGCGGTGCTGGTGGACCGCGGCCATCGCGAGCTGCCGATTCGTCCCGATTACATCGGCAAGAACGTTCCCACCTCGCGTCAGGAGTGGGTCGAGGTGAGGCTGGCCGAGCTCGACTCGGAGGACGCCGTGCGCATCCTGCAACGGCCGGAACGCTGATGCGGCTCTACAATGTCCGCGTTTTGCGCGCCCAGGGACTGACGGCGCCGACAACGGTCGAGCTGGAAGTGCCCGATGGCGATGACCGCGATGCCAGCGGGCTCATCCTTTCACCCGGCTGGATGGACCTGCACGCGCATCTGCGTGACCCCGGTTTCCTGGAGAAGGAGACGCTGGCCACCGGCACTGCCAGCGCCGCCTTCGGTGGCTTTACCCACGTGGTGGCGATGGCGAACACCAATCCGGTGACCGATCGTGCCGAGCTGGTTCGCAACCTGGTGGCGCGGGCGGAGAGCCTGCCCGTGCGCGTCAGCTTTGTCGGTGCGCTCACGATCGGGCTCGAGGGCAAGGAGCCGACCGATGCCGTGGCCCTGCGAGCCGCGGGCGCTGTCGCGCTCTCGGATGACGGCCGCCACGCCATGGACAAGTCGACGCTTCGCGCCGCGATGCAGAATGCCGCTAAGGCCGGCTTGCCGGTGCTGCTGCACGCGCAGATCGAAGCGCTCGGCCGCGAGCCCGTCGCCGAGGTGCGAGCGGTTGCCGACGCGCTCGAGCTGCTGGCTGAGCTCCCTCGAGCCCGGGTGCACCTTCAGCACGTGAGCACGGCGCCCGCCATCGACCTGATCCGGCAGGCCAAACGCAACAACCTGTGGGTGACGGCCGAAGCCACGCCCCATCACCTGACCCTCACCGCGGATGACGCTGACCGCCTCGGACCGCAGGGCAACGTCAATCCGCCGTTGCGGTCCGCGACGGATCGCGACGCACTGCGCCAGGCCGTGGCCGAGGGAGTCGTCGACGTGATCGCCACCGATCACGCCCCGCACGATGCGGCGGCCAAGGCCGCGGGCGCCAACGGGTTCCACGGTTTTGAAACGGCCGTCGGGGTCGTGCTCTCCCTTGGCTTCGACGGTCGCGTCCTCTACCGCGCCTGCGTCCAGCGTCCGCGGCAGATCGTGGGGCAGCCCATCGACGATGAATGGATCCTGATCGACCCCGAGCTCGATTGGACTGTCGAGCCTGGATCCTTCCGCAGCCGCGGCAAGAACACCCCCTTTGCCGGCCGGCGCTTTCGCGGACGAGTCGTGATGACCGTCTGTTTCGGTCAGGTCATCTTCGAGCGGATGGTGCAGCGTGTCTGAGCCGATGGTGCTCGTGCTCGAGGATGGGTTCACCCTCTTTGGGGAGCGGGGTGGCCAGGCATCCTCGGCCAGCGGCGAGGTCGTCATCAACACCTGCATGAGCGGCTACCAGGAGGTCCTCTCCGACCCGTCCTACGCGGGCCAGATGGTGGTCATGACCTATCCCCTGATTGGCAACTACGGCGCCGCGCCGGAATTCATGGAGTCGGCCCGACCGTGGGCACGCGCGCTCATCACCCGGCAGCTCAGTCCATTTCAG
>DATASI010000074.1:0-11692 GCA_036269255.1 Candidatus Dormiibacterota bacterium | reverse complement strand
CGGTGCCCTTACGCCGCAGTGGGCTTGCGCGACCATTGGCACCTCGAGCGCGCTGCGAATCATCACCCCGGCCGAAGGAGTGGACATTCCCTGGGGCGTCTTTGTTTACCGACTCGATCGCGAGCGCCTGGTCGTCGGGGGCGCGCTGAGCGAGGGGGGCAACGTGGTCCGCTGGCTTACCGACGGCCTCGGCATCAAGCATAAAAAGCAGCTAGAACGCGCAGCGGCCAGGATCGCGCCCGACAGCCATGGCCTCACCATCCTCCCCTTCTGGGCCGGGGAGCGGAGCCCGAACTGGCGGGGTGACGCGCGGGCCGCCATCGTCGGGCTGTCACTCGGCACCGGGCCGGCTGATCTGTTGCGCGCCGCCATGGAAGCGATCACCTATCAGCTCGCTGCCGTTGCCGACGCCCTCGAAAAGGTTGGCGGTCACCCACGAGCGGTGGTGGCGACCGGCGGACAATTGATTCACTCCCCCGCCTTGGTGCCACTGCTGGCTGATGCCTTGAACGTCCCGGTCGTGACGTCGCCGGAGCAAGAGGCCTCGAGTCGCGGGGCCGCGCTCCTCGCCCTGCATGCGCAGGGCCGTTCCCCACAACTCTGGTCGGCGACCCCGCCTGCGGGCCGGCGCTATCAGCCCCGGGCGCGGATCCACGCGATTTACGAGAAAGCTCGTGCGCGGCAGCGGCGGCTCTACGAGCTCTTATTACCGGCGGCGGGCCAACCGGAACACGGCGTGCCTATCGCCGCGGCGGAATCAGGCTCCAGAAGGAAGGATCTTCGAACCCCAGCCGCCAGACACTGATGCCCTTGAGGCCGTATTCGTACATCAGCGGCAATTTCAGCCGCAGGGTGTCGGTGCTCTGGATCCACAGCTCATGGTGAACGCCGTTGATGTCGTAGCCGAAGTGCATCTCCTGCTCGGTCGGATCGACGACCGGCGTCGCCCCGTACTGCTGCGCCAGGATCATGGCATCGGCATAGGAGCTCGAGGTGAGCCACCCGACACCCGTCCAGTCGTGGTAGTAGGTCGGCAGGCCGAGCGTCGCCTTCTCCGGCGGAACGCCTTGCATTGAGAAGTCGAGCGCCTTGCGCATCCAGGGCGTGCCCGAGACGGCACCGGGCGGCGTCACGCCATTGTGCTCGTCGTAGGTCATGAACGAGAGGAAGTCAGCCGACTTGGCCAGTGCGGCGAAGTCGTAAGCGCCCGACCATTGATGAAAGTAGTCGAGCAGTGAGCCGCTCGCGGTGTCGTCACCCGGCAACCGCGGAATGACGGCTATCGAGAGGTTGAGACCGGCTGCGTGGAAGGCGCCGGCCGCATCTTGAACCAGGGCCGTCAGCAAGTCGCGATCGGTCCATGGAATCTGTTCGAAGTCGAGTTGAAAGCCGGCGTAGCCGTAGGTCTTCGCCTCGTTGACCAGGTTGGCGGCCAGCGCCGCCCGCGTCGCAGGGTTGGCCAGAATGGCGTGCCCGACGCCGGGATCCACATCCTTGTTGACAACCAGCGGAATCAGCGCGATGCCACTGGCGTGTGCCGCGTCGATCACGTCGCGTCGCGCGTAGCCGGTGATGCTGCCGTCGGCGTTGGCGTCGTACCAGGCTGGGCTGAGCACGTCGATCTGGTTCAGATGGGCGAATAGCGAGGCGTGGCCGTCGTCGGTGTTCACGTAATACATCTGCACCATCCGACCGGGCACCACCTGGGTCAGGCTGGACGGGATGGCGAGCGTGAATTGCTGAGCCTGCTTACTCCAGGTTCCATCGGCGGCGCGAACACCTGGCTGAATCGTCACCACCGCGTGGTCGGAAAGGTTGAACCCGGTGGCGACCACATCGACGGTCTGCGAGTCGCGCCAGGTGAAGCTCGGCTTGCCGTTGACCGAAAGATGCGCTTGCGCCTGGACACGATCGGCGACCGGGCGGGCGAAGCGCACGCTGGTTGCGACGCTGGCTTTGGAGTCGGTGGTCAGATGGTAGAGATGCATCGACACCTCTGCGGTCAACGGAGGCACGACCTGGAAGACGGCGTTGATGCGTGTCGCGCCGGCAAGCACCACGACCGTGTGGCGGCTCCCCATCGCCATCGGGCCCGGCAGCTGAATCCGCAGCGCGTGGTTGACCCCGGCCGAGACCGGAGGCTTGAGGGAGTGGCCATCCAACGTCAGCTGCCACTCGTAGTTCGCCAGGGTACCGCCCACGTGCACCGTCAGGGTTGGGTGCGGTGACACCACCGCGATCGGGGCCGCCTGCAGCGGGACCCCATCCAGATCGATGGCGTTGACGTCGACCAGCGGCATGGGATGGAGGCCGGGGCCGAGGAACCCCGCCGTGAGAAGCATTCCGGCGGTCATGGCGCCGACGCCGAAGACGACCGGAAAGCGCATGCCCGGCGAGTATCCGCAGCCCTGCCTGCGGCCACAAACCAACGGCCTCCCACCAACTGGACCTCAGCCGTTAGCGTGTTTGGCGATGGCGCGGGTATCAGGTTGACTGGTTGGAGCGCCCTGGCTCGGGGTAGGTAGAAAACGTGGATCTTCTAGACATTCTTCGCCGCCAGGCGGGCCGGTTTCAGTGCCCGAAGTGCGGCCAGAGCATGGGCGATTGCGAGTTCGAAATGGTCGTTCAGCACGACGAGCAGTCCCTCGTCAAAGTCACGTGCGTGCATTGCCAGGACACTCGGCTGATCGCCGTGGCGATCGGGGCCGAGGCTGAGGCTGAGACGCCGCTGGTCGACCACCGCGACCAGCCGGCCGAGGAGCTGGGGGCGGCCATCAACGCCGACGATGTGCTCGACGCGCGCCTGGCGCTCGCCGACTTCAAGGGCGATCTCAAGGCTCTCCTTCGCTGAGTAGTCCGCCGGCTGAACGCCGGTGATGTGACCTGCCGGTAACGATCTAATGTGGACAGTGCCGGCGCTGGATTTGCCGCGAGCTCGACCGTAAGATGGCGCCGTGAAGAGGGGTTGGCGCCGTCCCCTGACGGCTTGCCTGCTGGCGACCGCCGCCTGGGCGGCCGGCGGCAATATCGCGCTGGCGGGGCCTCCGGTTCCGACGCTCAGCCAGCGATCACCGGTCTGGTCACGGCAGGCTCTCGGCAGCGACCGGGTAGACACGATCGGCTCCTCCGGCTGCGCCCTGACCGCGGTCGCCATGGTCAGCAATGCCTACGGATTCGCGACCAATCCCGGCGTCCTCAACCAGTGGCTTAGCGGACATGGTGGCTACATTCAGAACGACCTGCTCCTCTGGAGGCAGGCCGCCGCCATCTCGCAGGGCGCGGTGCGTTGGAAGTGGCTGCACGTGCCGGGCATGGTTTCCCAGCTCAAAACGGATGACCAGGACATCGAGGACCTTCCCCCGCAGTCCGTGGTCGAGTCCGAGCTCGATTCGGGTCACCTCGTGGTGGCGGAAGTACGGCTGTACGGGGGCATGCACTTCGTGGTCATCACCGGGCACAGCGGCCACACGCTCTACATCAACGATCCGTGGTTTGGTGACCGGACCACGCTTCAGGCACGATACGGCGGCTACGCGCACGCGGTGCACTCCGCGCAGATCTACTACCGCAACTGATCAGGCCGCGGCTGCCAGCTCGTCGTCATAGCCGGCGGCGCCCCACTGCCGAGTCCGCTGGGCGAGCGCGGCGCAGAGGTTGGCGAAGGTGTCGGCCCGGAACAGCGCCCGGTCCAGCCGCAGCACCTCGCTATCGGCGGCGATCTCGAGGTGACCGCCCTCGCGCGTGATCACCTGGTTCATGCCCCTGACGCGATCCCATGGCACCAGGCGAGGTTGCCGATTGAGCCAGGCGTGGCCAACCGGTCGCAGCGCCACGCCCTCGCGGGTGATGATGACCTCGGTCCACTCGATAAAGAGGCTATGGAAGAGCAGTCCAAGGCTGAACGCCAGGCCCGAGCCCATGGCAATCGCCAGTGCCGCGAAGGTCCCGCTGTGCGTCTCCGAAATCTCGATGACGGCCAGCACGAAGCCGAGCGCACAGGCGGCGATTGGAACGCCGGGCCAGAGGATTACGAGCCGGTTCAAGGGGCTGTCTGGCCGAAAGCTCATGGGTGTTCATAACGTATCGGGGCCGATCGAGCACAACATTTCGGCAAGCGCTTCGGGGCACGACTGTTGCGTCAGCGTTACCGTGGATGGCGGGTTATGCCAGGAGGCCCTACGCGTTTATGGCGGGTCGTGTCACGTAAGTACCCGGAACAGGCCGTCAGGCCAGTCAGGCTTTTTAGACGTCCAGCTCTTTGACGTCGAGATCGCGCAGCTCCGGCGGCGGCTGCAGCCCATTGTCGACAAGCATCCGAAGCAGCCGGAGCACGTAGCGGGCGCCATTCAGGTTGACGCCGTGCTGACGGGTAAGCGTCTGGATCGCCTGCAACTTCCGGATGTCCCGCTGGGAAAAGCGCCGTCGGTTGGTCGACGTCCGCTTGGGCACGACCAGCCCCAGGTGCTCGTACATCATCAAGGTGCGCGGATGCGTCTGCAGTATCTCCGAGGCCACGCTGATGGTGTAAATCGGCTTGTCCAGCGAAAGATGGGTTTCGGTGGGCGCCCGGCGGGTTACTCCTTTAGCCAATCCTCGATCCCTTCGGAAAGACTGCTGGGCGTCGTGCGCGCCTTGATGAGATATTCGTGCGCACCCAGGCGCAGGCCGCGCGCGACCAGGTCCTCCTCGTCATAGTTAGAGAGGATGATAACCGGTATGTTCCGTGTCTTCTCCTGGGCCCGTAACTTGCGCAGGACCTCGAGCCCGTCCATCTTGGGCAGCCGGATGTCCAGAAAGATGATGTCCGGAGACAAATCACCGGCCTTCTTCAAGCCGTCTTCGCCGTCTAGCGCCGTATTGACGCGATAACCATCCAGCTCGAGTTTGAGTCGGTACATCTCGAGCACCGACGGATCGTCCTCGACCAGGAGCACGTCGACCAGGTCTTCTTCGGTCTGGGTTGCGCGGCTCGGGCCGGCGCTGCGCCGCGTCTTACTTTCCATAACAGCCCCTTTGGCGCGAAGCAGTATAGACGAAGTCGCCGAATTTCGCGTCTACCGACTGGAATACGGTCTGTCCGCGCTGATGCATACGACCGGCCGCGGAAATTACCCTCTGAAAAAAGTTAAGGCCCTCCGAAGGGAGGGCCCGAAGAGGGGGGCAAAAGAACTGCTTTTGATTATAGAAGTGGCCCTGGCCGATGTCAACAGGAGCGCCATCACAAATGGTGCCGCGCATACTATCGCGAAAACCGCATAACGCTCGGCAAAAATCCTCGACGCCCTGGTCGTGCCCGCTATACCTCGAGCAGCGTGACGTCGATGTCGCGCAGCTCTGCCGGACGCTGCAGGTCGTGCTCCTGCAATGTCTTCAGCAGCTTGAGGATGTAGCGCACGCCGGCGAGGTTCACCGAATGCTGCCGGGTCAGCTTCTGAATCGTCTGCAGCTTCATGACGTCTCGCTGGGAAAAGCGTCGCCGGTTGGTGGAGGTCCGCTTGGGGACGACCAGCCCCAGGTGCTCGTACATCATCAGCGTGCGCGGGTGAGTCTCGAGAATCTCGGAGGCCACACTGATCGTGTAGATCGGCTTGTCGAGCGAGATGTTGGTATCACGTCGCGTTTCTTGTTTGATCGCGGTTGCCATTCATTCCTCCTACGCATGTCTGCTTCCCGGTTGGGTCCGCGAGCGCTACCTGACATCCCGGGACCGGCGAAATCGCCCAGAGTATATGGGCCGAAGCTGAGGGGTCTCAACGCAGGATTCGTAAATAGATGTGAACTCATCTGAACCGCTATCTGTGCCCTCACGATGTGGACAGATTCGTAGTCCGTTGCTATCATGTTTGCCAACAGGCGCCGTATCGCGCCGAACCTTACTGGAGGTGCACGATGGGCGAACTAGGCGACAAGGTCGAAGGCAATGTCAAGGACACCGGCGGCAAGGTGACCGGCGACAAGAAGATGGAGTGGGAAGGCAAAGCCCAGAAGGCCAAGGGCAACCTCGAGGGTGCCGGCCGAGAGATGACGGGCAAGGACCCGGTCACCGACGACGAGCCGGTCGAGGGCGACAGCAACCCGTAAGACGAGCGTCGAAAGGGCCGGACTTGCGCCGGCCCTTTTTTTATTGCCTCGAAGCCGGGGGGCGGCCGGATCCGGCCGGCCGGCCGGCGCCGCTGCCGGGGGCGGGCGACGACTGCGTGGTCGCAGCTTCGGCAGGGAGATCCGCGGTCGGAGAGGCCGGGCGGGCCGCCTGGTAACGACCCCCAGCGGGGGTATGCCCGGGTTCCGCTCCACCTCTCGCCCGGATATGGCTGAGCGTTGACTCTCGAAGGATCAGAAAGAGCGTGAGGGCGATCGAGCCCAGCAGGAAGTCCGTGCTGAGCCAGTTCCCGCCGAGGGCTGGCGCAAAGAAGCCCAGGACGAACCCGATCACCGCCATGAAGAAGGCGGCAATCGTGCCGACGTGGACGAACTCGTCCTGGAGATGGTGCCGCGGGAAGAGCTGCCGCAGCCGCCGTTCAAGACCATCGGTGGCCCCGGCTGCCGGTCGGCCGGCTCTCACCGGCTGCGATCGCGACGTCGTGGGCGTGGCGGAAGCCGACTGCTCGGCCTGCGGCTTGCCGCAGAAGCGGCAGAATCTTGCGTCGGCCTCAATCGGCTTGCCGCACTCGCGGCAGAAGCTCGTCTGCTCCGCACCGGCCGGGCCCTGCACTGCCAAAGCCGCCCCATTATAAGGTCGCTGTTCCCAACTCGCGGCCGAGTTCCAGCCGCGCGTAACCAAACCTCATGCTGCCCCGTTCGAGAGGCAGCAAGGGGGTGAATTGAGCCGAACTATGTTGAAGGAGCTCCGATTAGGTTATACTGCTAACGTCAGATTTCCTGAAACAGGAGTGTTCGGTTTAGAGGCCTAACGATGATCAGCTTTGGTCACGCGACTCACCCCGTCAGCACCAATGGCCTCTCTTCCTTGGCCGACCGCCGGCGTCATTTCCGGCGGCAGCGTCGGTCGGCTCTGCGGGCGATTGCCAGCGGAGCGGGCTGGGGAGCGGTTATCCTGCTCACGCTGTGGCTCCTGCTTTCGGGGATCTCCGGGTTTCTGACCGGCTAGTCGCTCGCCGGCGGACCCAGCGGCAGGTCCATCGCTGGCGCAAACGCGCCCGCGCGGACGTGCGCCGCGCCGTGATCCTCGGCGTCATGGTGGTGTTGCTGGTCCCGATGCTGGCAATCCCGGCGGTGACCGCGCAAGCGGTCGGACCCCTTCCCTCGGTCAGCAACATCGTCTACGGCAACCTGCAACAGGACACCTTGATCTATGACCGGCATGGGACGCTGCTCGCCGATATCGGTAAGCAGGGCGACCACCGAATCGTGGTGCCCCTCAACTATGTCTCGGCCCTGGTGATCAAGGCGACCTTGGCCACTGAGGACCGGACCTTCTATCAGAACAGCGGCATCGACCTTGGTGGGATTTTTCGAGCTGCGGTCGCCGACCTCACCCACCAGCACGTGACCCAGGGCGGCAGCACCATCAGCCAGCAGCTGGTCAAGCAGCTGTATATCGGCACCAACCCCGCGCCAACCATCCAGCGAAAGATGAAAGAGGCGATCCTCGCCATCGAGCTCAACCGTGAGTTCAGCAAGAACCAGATTCTCGAGATGTACCTGGACACCATCTATTACGGCAGCCAGACGTATGGCATCGAAGCGGCAGCGCGCAGCTACTTCCAGACCAACGCGCACGATCTCACCCTGGGCCAGGCCGCCATGCTGGCGGGGCTTCCGCAGGCGCCGAGCCGATACAACCCGCTGACGAATTTCACCTCGGCAAAAGCCCGTCAGGCGCAGGTCCTCAATGGAATGGTGAACGAGAAGGCCATCACGCCCCTGCAGGCGCAGGCGGCGCTGGCGGAAAAGCTGCAGGTCTTTCCACCGACCACCAAGTTTCAGGCCCCCTACTTCGTCGACTACGTGCTGAAAACGCTGGCCAGCAGCTACAACATCAAAGCGGGCGATCGCAACGGATACC
This sequence comes from Candidatus Dormiibacterota bacterium, assembly GCA_036269255.1. Lineage (GTDB taxonomy): Bacteria > Chloroflexota > Dormibacteria > CF-121 > CF-121 > CF-13. The sequence continues at coordinate 3,666 of DATASI010000074.1, read as the reverse complement.
GCGTCTACACCAGCCTCGACCTGAACTTGCAGCACCTGGCCGAGCAGACGGTCAGCGATCAAATCGCCCAGAAGGGGAACTTCTACAACTTCCACGACGGCGCGCTGGTCAGCATGGATCCCAAGACCGGCGAGGTGCTGGCGATGGTCGGCGGCAACGACTACTCCCGCCCCGGTGGGCAGTACAACTTCGCCTACGACGTGGCCAGGCCGCCCGGCTCGAGCTTCAAGATCTTCACCTACACGGCGGCCATCGAAAGCAAGAAGGTCAACATGGTCAGCCCGATCCTGGACGACGCCATGGTGTTTCCGATCGGCGGCGATCCGCTCGGCTTTGGCAAGTACATTCCACAGAACTACGACCACCGCTTTCACGGGACGCTGCCCTTGAAGATGGCGATGGGCAACTCGATGAACATCCCCGCGCTGAAGGTCGAGCTTCGGACTGGGATCCCGGCGGTCGTCGACATGGCGCACCGCCTGGGGCTGACCTGCCTCGGTGAGCCCTGCGACGCCAACCACCCGGTGGACAGTTACGGCCCGAGCCTGACCTTGGGTGCCTACCCCGTTCGGCTCGCAGACATGGCGACCGCTGCCTCGACGCTGGCCACGCTCGGCGTGCGGCACCGCGAGGCACCCATCCTGAGCATCAAGGACGGCCTCGGGCGATCGGTGTTCAACTATGACCCGACCAAGAACGAATTCCGCGCCGTCGACCCGTCGGTCGCGTTCATCATCGCGTCCATCATGTCGGACGATCGCAATCGCTGCCTCGAATTCGGTTGCGGAGGCGACCTGACGCTAAAGGGCCGCCACGTCGGCGCCAAGACGGGAACCACCAACGACTTCAAAGACAACTGGACGGTGGGATTCACCCCCAGCCTGGTAACAGCGGTCTGGGTCGGCAATCCCGATAACAAACCGCTCAGCCACAACTCCACCGGCATCGTGGGCGCGGCGCCGATCTGGCACAAGTTCATGACGCAGGCGCTGGCGAGCACCCCGGACGAGTGGTACGCGGTGCCGGCCGGCGTGATCCCATCGGGCGGCAACTACTTCTTGCCCGGCACCCAGAACCTGCCGCCGACATTGAGCCAGCCCTGGCCGCAGTGCAAGCTGCCGGCAAACTACAACCCCTACTCGCTGACCTATTCGCAGATCACGGTCGACGGCGTCTACTGCGTGATCAACGCACCCAAGCCGCCACCGGCTCCGGCCGCGCCAGCAGCCACTCCGTCACCGAGCCCGACGCCCGACCACGGCGGCGGTAACGGGGGCGGCGGGGGCAACCACTAAACCGAGACAGCGAGCGACCGTCCCGCAGCGCTAGCGATCAGAAGATCAGGCGATACCTGGCTGCTCTGACGACGACTTCTCGACGCGACCGGGCTCGCCGTCACCGAAGGGCATCCGCGATGCCAGCTCCCCGGCGCGGTCCCGAAGCTCGATGCCGCGCTGCATCAGGTCGTCGCGTAGCTCCTCTCCAGACTTGGGAGCGAGCAGAAGCGCGAGCCCGAAGCCGACAGCGACGCCCACCAGCAGGCCGGTGACGAATCGCTCGACGCCCGCATCATCGTCCTGCGTGATGCGCGTCCGGCGTAGGGCCGCGACGGCGTCGGTCAGGCGATCCTTGACCTCGAGGTCGTTGGCCACCTTGGTCGCACGGTCGAGCAGCTCGCTCAGCCGGTCGACGGTTTTCTCAACGGTTTGATCCATCCTCTCCTCCTATGGGCGCCTGGCCCTGGTTTCCGTGCCGCCAACCGTCCGCTTCCGCGGACTCGTCGGAGCCGACGGCGCCACCCCGGTGTCCGCGGCCATCATCTGTTCAGCCTGTCCGAGCAGGCGGGAGACCCGCCGCCGGATCTGCGTGCCCGACTCGGGCGCATAAAGGATTCCCAGCACCGCACCGATCATTGCGCCATGGGTAAGACCGCGAAAATAGCCCATCTAAACCTTCGACTCCTCAGTTTCCCCGCTTTTGGCGTTCAGCCAAAGCCTACAGCCATCGTACCACTGTCCAATCGGCTCACCCGTCAGGAACCCACCCGGGCCCCGTTAGGGAATTTGCCTGAACTTGGGTTATACTAGCCACCGGCAGAAAGGGGGGAAAGGTGACAGAAGGAATGTGTCGTTTGCCCGACGTCGCAAGGAGGGGACATGAGTGAAGTGGTCGATGAGGACGTAAACGTCCTCTTCATCGAAGACGACCCCGCCGTGGCCGAGATGTACAAGCTCAAGCTGGAGCTCGATGGCTATCGGGTGACGGTCGCCAAGTCGGGTGAGGAGGGCCTCGATAACGCCAAGAAGCTGGTGCCGGACATCGTCTTCCTCGACATCCGCCTGCCGAAGATGGACGGCTTTGCGGTGCTCGAGAACCTGCGGTCGGATAACGTGACCCGAAACATCCCGGTGATCATCCTTTCTAATTACGGCGAAAAGGAACTCGTCGACCGAGGGCTCAAGCTCGGCGCACTGGACTACCTGATCAAGTCCGAGACGACGCCGGCCAGCCTCAGCCGGGGCGTGCAGGACTGGGTCAAGGAATAAGCCTTGATTCCGAACCGCGACCCTCGAATCAGCGGTGCCTTCGACCTCGACAAGCCGCTGTACACCATCAGCGTCGCCTCGGAAATCCTCGAGACCCATCCGCGGACGCTGATGATGTACGAGGATCTCGGCCTAATCGAGCCCTACCGAACGGCGACCAACCGCCGCCGGTACTCGCAGCGCAACGTCCGCAAGCTGCAGGTGATTCAGCAGCTCACGCGCGAGAAGGGCGTCAACCTCGCCGGCGTCAAGTACATCCTGATGCTGCTCGAGTCACTCAAGAACGGCGGCGTCAAACCGCCCGACGACCTCAAGCAGGTCTATGACCTCTACGAAGAAATTATTTAACGACTAGCGCGCCTCAGCCGGCGACCACAGGCGGGAGGTCGTCTGCCGGAGCGGACTCGTCAATGGCGCTCTCCCAGGGCTGCTGGGCTTCGGCCGCCGCAATCCGCGCCGCACCGGCGATCTCCTTGCGGACGGTCGGGGTGATGACCTTGGGCGCGCCGGGCTTTTCCTGGAGCAACCGGTCGAGTTCGTCGCCATCGATGGTTTCGACCACCTGCAGGTGCTCGGCGATCCGCACCAGGGTGGCGCGCCGCGTCTGGCAGATCTCGTACGCCTGCTTGTACGCGGCATCGGTCAACGCTTTCACTTCGGCATCGACATCGGCAGCGGTCAGCTCCGAAAGAAAGGTGCCATCGCCCTCGCCCTTTCGGTGCAGCGTCACCAGTCCGAGCCGCTCACTCATGCCGAACTCGCACACCATCTGGCGGGCGATATTGGTCGCGAACTCGATGTCCTGCTTGGCGCCGGTCGTCACGTCGCCGAAGATGATCTCTTCGGCCGCTCGTCCTCCCATGGCGGCGGCCATGCGCGCGCGCAGCTCCGACTTGGAGGTCAGGTATCGGTCTTTGACCGGCAGCTGGATGGTCACGCCCAGGGCCTGTCCGCGCGAAACGACCGAGACCTTGTGCACCGGGTCGCTCTTGGCGATCGACTTCATCACCAGTGCATGGCCAACCTCGTGATAGGCGATGATCGCTTTCTCCTCGGGGGTGATCATCCGGCTGCGCTTTTCGGGCCCAGCCATGACGCGCAGGCTCGCCTCTTCGAGCTC
>DATASI010000073.1:0-15428 GCA_036269255.1 Candidatus Dormiibacterota bacterium | reverse complement strand
CAGCTGGACGGGCTCGGCGCCGCTGTTTCTGATGGACACCGGGCCGGCCGCGATCCTGGGCGCGCTGGACGACCTCACGCTCGCCGACGCCGCCTCGGTCATGGTCGCGAACCTGGGAAATTTTCACACCATCGCCGCGCTGCTCGATGGGCGCCGTATCACGGGCCTGTTGGAGCACCACACCGGCGAGCTGAGTCGGGAAAAGCTCGAGGGGTACCTGGAGCGGCTCAAGGAGGGAACGCTCGGCAATCGGGAGGTGTTCGACGACATGGGTCACGGCGCGCTCGAGCTGGGGGCTCCTGCCCATCCGCCCGAACGGCTCGGCGTGACCGGACCACGTCGCGGCCTGCTGCAAGGCTCGCGTTTGCAGCCGCATTTCGCCGTTCCGCACGGCGACATGATGCTCGCCGGCTGTTTTGGGTTGTTGCGGGCGATCGCGATGCGCCTGCCAGAGCTGGCGCCGGCGATCGAGAAACAATTGGGTCCCCTCCCGGCCCCTTCTCGAGATTCGAACGAAGGGACATCCGACCGGCACGCATAGAATCAGGTCAGTTACCAACCCACGTCTTCATCGAGGTTTGCCTTGGCCCAACCCACGACGATTGCCCAGTTACGACAGAGTGAGTACCGGGTCCTCCCCGTCAAGGAGGAGATGCGCAAGAACGTCGTGCGCAAGATCAAGGCCGGTGAGGATATGTTTCCCGGCATCATCGGCTACGGCAGCTCGGTGATCCCGCAGATTGAAAACGCCATGCTGTCGGGGCAGGACATCGTCTTCCTCGGCGAGCGCGGGCAGGCGAAGAGCCGGCTGATCCGTTCGCTCGTGAGCCTGCTCGACCACGAGGTTCCGGTCATCGACGGCTGCGAGATCAACGACAACCCTTACGCGCCGATCTGCCGGGCCTGCCGCGACCGCGTGGCGCAGAAGGCCGACGGCGTCGGCGTGCGCTGGATCACGCCGGATGAGCGCTACAGCGAGAAGCTGGCGACGCCGGATACGGCGATCGCCGACCTGATTGGCGAGGTCGATCCGATCCGGGTGGCGGAAGGCAAGTACCTCGCCGACGAGCTGACCATTCACTACGGCCTGGTGCCCCGCACCAATCGCGGCATCTTCGCCATCAATGAGTTGCCCGACCTGGCGGAGCGGATCCAGGTTGGCCTCCTCAACCTCATCGAGGAGCGCGACGTCCAGATCCGCGGGTTCAAGCTCCGGCTGCCGATCGACGTCTACGTGGTTGCCAGCGCCAACCCCGAGGACTACACCAACCGCGGCCGGATCATCACCCCGCTCAAAGACCGCTTCGGCGCGCAGATTCGGACCCATTACCCGCGCAACGTCGACGACGAGATCAAGATCGTCGAGCAGGAGCGAACCAGCTTCCAGGATCGCGAGCTGAGCGTGGTGATGCCCGACTTCATGAAGGAGATCGTCGCCGAGGTGACCCAGCTGGCACGCCGCAGCCCGAAGATCAACCAGCGATCCGGGGTCAGCGTCCGGATCTCGATCACTAACTACGAGAACCTGATCTCGAACGCGTCCCGGCGCGCGTTGCGGACCGGCGAGACGGAAGCGGTGCCACGGATGAGCGACCTGCCGTCGATCGTGCCCTCGAGCGCGGGCAAGCTGGAGATGGAAACCTGGGAAGAGGGCGATGACCAGACCGTGCTGGAGAAGATCATCAAGACCGCCGTCCTGAATGTCTTCCGACGGCACTTCGAGGTCAGCCAGTTCAACGAGCTGGTGCAGCGCTTCGACGCCGGGCTGACCTTCGAGGTTTCGGAGGGCCAGCCGGCCGACAAATACGTGGCGACCCTGCGCGAGCTGCCCGGCATGGAAAAGGCGCTCAAAAGCCTCGGGCTCGAGAAGCGCCCCGCGCTGGCGGCGTCGGGTGTCGAGTTCGTGCTCGAGGGCCTTCACCTGAGCAAGCGGATCAACAAGACCGAGATGGACGGTGCGGCGATCTACGCCGGCTAGATGATCGCTCGCAGCAATCGCTACGAGCGTTGGGACGGCTCGCAGGAGCCGTTCGGCCGCGATGCCGAGGAGCTCTTCGACCGCCTGGCGGAGGACCTGTTCCAGGGCGGTGACTTCGACTACGCGCTGCACCGCCTGATGAGCCGCGGCTGGCGTGACCGGCAAGGCAAGCGACTTCCGGGGTTCGAGGAGATGCTCGAGCGGCTACGGCAGAAGCGCTTGCAGCAGTTGAAGCGGTACAACCTCAACGACGTCTTTGGCAACATTCGCGAGCGGCTGAACGACATCCTGCGGCGGGAGCGGCAGGGCATCAACGAGCGGCTCGAGCAGGCGCCGGACGCGGCGAAGCGCGTGCTGCAGAAGATCGCGAAGAAGAAGTTCCAGGAGCTCGACCGGCTGCCGGAAGATGTCGGGGGCACGATTCGGAAGCTCAACGACTACGAGTTCATGGACGAGGGTGCCTCGCAGGCCTTTCAAAAATTGATGGAGGAGCTCAAGCAGCAGGTATCGCAGACCTACTTCAAGAACATGACTCGCACCATGCAGCAGCTCAAGCCCGAGCACCTGGGGGAGGTCAAGGAGATGCTCAAGGCCCTCAACCAGATGCTGCGCGACCGGCTGGAGGGCAGGCAGCCAAAGTTCGACCAGTTCATGGAGCGCTTCGGCCATTTCTTCGGACCAAATCCACCCAAGACCCTCGACGAGCTGATCCAGCACCTGGAGAAGCAAATGGCGCAGATGGAGTCACTGATGAACTCGCTGTCGCCCGAGATGCGTCAGCAGATGCAGGACCTGCTCGCGTCGACGCTCAACGACCCGGAACTGCAGGACCAGATGATGGAGCTGGCGGCGCAGCTCGAACTCCTGTCGCCGCGGCCCGGGCTCGGCAGCCGGTATGCGTTTTATGGCTCCGAATCGCTGCCGCTGCAGGAGGCGCTTGGCCTGATGGAGCGCCTGCAATCGATGGAGGACCTCGAGCAGGCGTTGCGCGAGGGCTACCAGGGACGGCAGCTGACGCCGGAGCAGTCCGCGCAACTGCAGCAACTGCTGGGGCCAGAGGCGCGCCAGGCAGCCGACCAGATGAGCGAGCTTGCCGCCCAGCTGGAGAAGAAAGGCTATGTGCAGCGCGGCCGGCGGGGGATGGAGCTGACGCCGCGTGGAATGCGACGGATCGGGCAGAAGGCGCTGCGGGATCTCTACACGCGGCTCAAGCGTGACCGCTTCGGCGACCACCCGATCAGTGTTCGTGGCCTGGGTTCCGAACGGTCCGACGAGACCAAGGTTTACGAATTCGGTGACGCCTTCAACCTGCACGTCGAGCGCACGTTGATGAACGCCCTGCGTCGCGAGGGGCCGCAGGAACCGATCCGGCTGAAGACCGATGACTTCGAGGTCTACCGCTCGGAGTTCAGCACCCAGTCGGCGACGGTCTTGATGATCGACATGAGCCGCTCGATGCCGTTGCGGGGCTACTTCTATGCCGCCAAGAAGGTGGCCCTGGCGCTCGACGCGTTGATCCGCAGTCAGTTTCCCCGCGATTACCTCCAGGTGATCGCATTCAGCGATTACGCGCGACCGGTGAAATCGCACCAGCTGGCCGAGCTGACCTACAACGAGTCGATCTACGGCACCAACATCCAGCATGGGCTGATGCTCGCCCGCCAGTTCCTGAGCCGGCACAAGACCGGAAACAAGCAGGTGATCATCGTGACCGACGGCGAGCCGACAGCGCACATGGAAGGCCAGCAGGCGGTCTTCTTCTACCCGCCACTGCCGGAGACGTTCCAGAAGACGCTGCTCGAAGTGCAGCGCTGCACGCGCGAACATATCGTCATCAATACCTTCATGCTCGACAACGACTACCACCTGGTCTCATTCGTCAAGCAGATGACGCGGATGAACGGCGGGCGCGCGTTCTTCGCCAGCGCCGATCGGCTGGGCGATTATGTCCTGCTCGACTATGTCGACCGCAAGAGGAAAGCCAGCCGCTGAAAGACCGCATCGCCGAACACAACAAGAATATGTGGGAGCGGCTGGCCAGAGCGGGCATGAACTACACGCGCCCGTTCGGTCGCCCGCCCCGGGACAAAACGGGGATGCGTCGGTTCATGGACCCACGGCATCGCCTCAAAGGGGTGCGGCTCGAGGGCGCCCGTGTCCTCGGCCTCGCCGCCGGTGGGGGATGGGACCCGGTAATCTTCGCCCGGCTTGGCGGGGAGGTCACGGTCTTCGACATCTCGCCGACGCAGCTGAAGACGGTCAAAGAGCTGGCGGCAAGGCAGCGCGTCAAGGTCCGGCTGGTGCGCGGCAACATGAAGGACCTTTCGGTCTTCAAGGACGCGTCTTTCGATGTCGTCTGGCATTGTCATTCGCTGGTCTTCGTCGACGATGCCCGGCGCGTGCTCAGTGAGGTCGGCCGAGTCCTCGCCCCGGGCGGGACCTACGTGCTGTCGACCATGCACCCCACGACCCTGCGCCTGTACGGAACCTATAAAGATGGCGGCTGGCGCCCCAAGATCACCTATTTCCAGGACAAGCCGGTTCCCTACGTCGACGAGTGGGGCATGACCTGGACGCTGGGGCGAAAGAAACTGGTGGCGCCGACCATCGAATTCGGCCATCGATTCGAGACCATCGTGAATGGCATGGCCGCCGCCGGCATGGTGGTGGATGGGCTGTGGGAGTTTTCGCCGGGCGATGACGAGGAGGACCAGACCGAACTGGGCAGCGACGCACACCTCGACACCCTGTTTCCGGCCTTCATCGAGGTGCGCGCCCGGAAGCTGCCGATCCCCGCGGGCCTGAACGGGCAGCGCGCAACACGCCTTCCCGCTGCCAGGCGGAAAGATATTTCACGGCCTCGCGGAGGGTGACCCCGGAGGCTCGCCCGGCGCGGGGCCGGATCCAGCGGTAGACGAGGTTGGGGCGCCGCTTGCTGGTCTCGCGCAACACCCAACCGATCGCTTTTCGGATGAAGAACTGCGGCTCCTCGAGCATGCGATCCGCGTAACCCGCGAATCTCCGAAAGTCCCCTTCGCCGCGTCGTAAGGGCCCGAGCAGCGCCAGCATCGACGAACGACGCAGCCAGAAGTCAGGGTGGCGCGACCAGCGATCGAGGCCGCGGGTCAAGGAGGGATGACGCTCCACCAGCGGACCTGTGATCGCGATGGCGAGCTCATCCACCAGCGCCCAGGTCTGCGATTCCCGAATCAGCCGTTCCAGCAGCAGCATGTCGGGTGGAAGCAGGACCGCCTCGAAGGCCTCCAGCAGGAGCACCGCCGTCAGCCGGGTCTCGAAGGTCGGCGTGCGCCAGAGCGGGCCAACCACGCGCAGCAGTGCCGAACGATCGAGGTCGGGAAAGCGGCGCTTGACCTGTCGCACCAGCGCGCGCTGGGTGGGCAAGCTGACGCCGAGAAACTCGAGGTCACTCTTGAGGTAAGCCTTCTCGGTCGCTGCGCGCTTCGGGTTCCGTTGCCGGGTGAGCTCTGCGGTGAGACCGCGTGCGAGATCAGCTGAGGACGGCTTGATGAAGCTTGGGAAGGACCTGTTTGCCGAAGACCTCAATCCATTCGACCTGGTTACGACCGACGTTGTGGAGGTAGACGCGATCGAATCCGAGGTCGATGAACTTCTGGATCTCTCGGCAGTGGGCGTCGGGATCGGACGAGATCAGCATGCGCCCCTTGAAGTCCTCGGGTCGGACGATCTTCGCCATCTGCTCGAAGTCCAGCGGGCTGCGAATGTCGGCTTTGGGGAACTTCATGCCGCCATTCGGCCATTCGACGAGGGCGTTGTGCATCGCCTCCTCGTCGCTGGGCGCCCAGGAGAGGTGCAGTTGCAGGATTTTCGGCATCGCTCCCGGATCCTTGCCCGCCGACATGGCGCCCTTGGCGAATCGTTCGAAGACGCTTTCGATCTTGCCCTCGGGGGCGCCGACCGTGATGATGCCGTCGCAGAACTTTCCGGTCTTCTCGGCGGTCACGGGCCCAGCGGTGGCGATGTAGATGGGCGGCGGTTCGTCGGGCATGGTCCAGATCCGCGCCGTTTCCATTTTGTAATAGCGCCCGTCGTGCTTGACGTCCTTACCGGTGAAGAGTTTCTGCATCAGCTCGATCGACTCGAACAGCCGGTTGATGCGTTCGGCGACCTCCGGCCAGTAGCCGGCGACCACGTGCTCGTTGAGCGCTTCACCCGAGCCCAGGCCGAGCCAGAAGCGGCCCGGGTACATCGCAGCCATGGTCGCTGCCGCCTGTGCGATGACCGCCGGATGGAAGCGGAAGCTCGGGCAGGTCACGCCCGGTCCGATATCGCCCCTGGTGTGCTCGGCTACCGCGGTCATGAACGCCCATACGAAGGCCGCGTTGCCTTGCTGCGGGGTCCAGGGCTGGAAGTGATCCGCCGCCATGACCCCGGAGAAGCCGGCCGCTTCGGCTGCCTGGCAATACTCGATCAGCTCCCGCGGGTGGAACTGTTCGAGCATGGCCGCATAGCCGATTTGCGCCACGGCGTGCTATCCGGTCAGCGCTCGAATCGGTTGCTCTCGGAGTAGCCCGAGGGCCTTGGCCGGGCAAAGGAGGCGAGCACCGCGCCCGCGGCCAGGATCACGAGCGACAAGATGATGTGCTTGATGCGAAGCGTCGGCCCAGGCATGATCAGGCTCTCCTGGGCCGTTCGCACGAAGAGATAGAAGACCAGGGCGATCAGTCCGACGAAAAAGAGCACGAGGCCCGCCCAGAAGGCGAACGGATTGTTCTGGAGCGGGTTGTTCTGCGCTGGGTCTTGCATGTTTCCTCCATGTCAGCGGCTGAGCAGGATCAGTGAGACGATCCCGAAGGCCGCGCAGTAGTAAGCAAATGGATCGAGCCGTCCCACTCGAAAGTATCGCATGAGGTAGGCAACGCTCAGGTACGCGGCCAGGCCGGCCACAACTCCGCCGAGCAGGTAGAGCGGGAGATGACTCCGGCCACTGCCGGTGAAGAGATCGGGAACCTTGAGGACGGCGGCCCCCAGGATCACTGGCGTCGCCAGCAGGAAAGAGAATCGTGCGGCGGCCTCGTGCGTCAGGTTCGCGAACAGCCCCGCGACCATGCTGCTTCCAGAACGGGAGATGCCGGGAAGCAGCGCCAGGATTTGGGCGGAACCCACGCCGACCGCGGTCCGGACGGGCAGCCGGTCCAGGGGCGTCCGTCCTTCCTCGCCCATCACGGCTCGTCGTCGCAGGCGTTCGCCGAAAAAGAGGATGACCCCGTTGACGACGAGGAACGCCGCTGCCGCCCGGGGATTGGCGAACAGCGCCTGGACCTGCTTTTGAAAGAGCACCCCGGCGACCCCCACCGGAATCGTCGCCAGGATCAGCCGCCACCCCAGGCGCTCGTCCGGCGTGCCCTGCAAGCGGCCCGCGACGGCGCTGCCTAGGACGGCGCCCACGATGCGCACCCAGTCGCGCCAGAAGTAGATCAGCAAGGCAGTGGCGGTCCCGAGATGCAGCAGGACGATAAACGGAAGAAAGGTGGGGTCGGCCTGATTCACGTTCCAGCGCAAAAGCGACGGAATGATGACGGTGTGGCCCAGGCTGCTCACCGGAAAGAGCTCCGTCACCCCTTGCAAGAGTGCCAATACAAGAACCTGGAAAACGGACATGCTTCCTTATGATGCTGGAATGACTGCTGGGCCGGTCGTCGTCCTCGCGGGCGGCGTCGGCGCTGCGCGTTTTTTGCGTGGCCTCGTGCAGGTGGTGCCGCCCGAGGAGATCATCGTCATCGGCAACACCGGCGATGATATGTGGTGGCACGGGCTGTACATCGCGCCTGATCTCGACACGGTCACTTACTGGCTGGGCGGCGTCGCCGATGAAGCACGCGGCTGGGGGATCCGAGGGGACACCTTCGTCGCGCAGGCGGCGTTCGAGCGACTGGCGGAGCGGTCCTGGTTTCAGCTGGGTGATCGCGACCTCGCCACCCACCTCTACCGCACCGGCCGTCTGACAGCCGGCGCACCGCTGCATCTGGTTACCGCTGAGATCGCTGAAGGCTTTGGCGTTCGCAGCCGGATCCTTCCCATGAGCGATGAGCCGGTCGAAACGCGGATCAAGACCGATGCCGGCGACCTGCATTTCCAGGAATATTTCGTGCGCGAACGCTGCCGCCCGGCGGTACGCGAGATCTATTGGACGGGGTTGGAGCTCGCCAGGCCGGCGCCGGGTGTTGCCGATGCGCTCGCCGCCGCGCGGGCAATCCTGATCGCGCCAAGCAATCCCAGCATCAGCATCGGGCCGATCCTCCGCGTGCCAGGGCTCCGATCGCTGGTGGCGCAGGCTCGCCAGCGGACGGTCGCCGTCTCTCCTCTGATAGGTGGCCGCGCGGTCAAGGGGCCCAGCGTTCCCCTGATGCAAGCGGAGGGCATACGGCCGGACGCTCTGGGGGTCGCCGAACTGTATCGCGAGCTCGCCTCCGGCATCGTCCTCGACCGGGAGGACGCCAGCCTGGCGGCTGCGATCGCTGAGCTCGGGTATCGCGTGGCGGTTCGGCCGACCATGCTCGATGACGTCAGCATGGCGCGGGAGGTGGCAAGGGCCGCGCTCGACGTGTTGAAACAGCCGGCGGCAGCGTGACGCTCGCGATCGTCGTTCCGGTCAAGTCGCCGCGTCGCGCGAAGAACCGGCTGTCAGCCTTGCTGTCGGAAACGGAGCGGTTTCAGCTCGCATCGGCGATGGCGCGTGACGTGTTCCGGTCCGTTCGCGAGCTCGACGTGGATCTGCGCCTCGTGGTCTCGGACGATTCGGACGTGCTTGATGAAGCTCGCGGATATGGGCTGGAAACCCTGGTCGACCGAGTCCGTCAGGGACAGAGCGCGGCGGTCCAGCAGGGTTTCTCCCTGGCATGGGATCGCGGATTCAGCGGTGCCCTGACAATTCCAGGCGACGTGCCCGGTGTGACCGGCGCCGAGCTGCGTGAGCTCGCCGAATACCGGCCGGAAATCGAGGCGCTGCTGGTCACGGACCGTGACCGCGTCGGCACCAACGGTCTGCGTCTGACGCCGCCGCATGCAATTGTCTTGCGCTTTGGCGAGGACAGCTTCCGGTTGCATCGCGACGAGGCGGCCCGGGCGAACCGTAGCTTCGCCGTTCTCGACGTCCGCGGGCTGCAGGTTGACCTTGACCGGCCAGAGGACGCGACGGCGTTCATGGAGCTCGGCCGCCCGACCGAGACGCTCACCCTTCTGTCCGACCTGAAGGTGAGAGAACGCCATCTCGCCGGAGTACCCCGGCGCGGCTGAAGCCCGTTTCGATCTATCCGGTGACCGGCCTCCCCGAAATTGGGCATGAGGCGCCGCTCGCCGAGTTGATCCTCGAGGCGCTGGAGGGCAACGGGCTTGCCCTGGAACCTGGTGACGTCCTGGTCGTGACGCAGAAGATCGTGTCGAAAGCCGAGGGGCAGGTGGTTGACCTCGCGGGCGTCCGTCCATCGGCACGGGCCGAGGACATCGCCGGACGCATCCTGTTTGATCCGAGGCATGTCGAGGTCATCCTTTCTGAATGCGTGCGGGTGGTTCGCGAGGCGCCTCGCGTCTTGATCTGCGAGACGCGCCACGGTTTCGTGTGTGCCAACGCGGGCGTGGACCGCTCGAACACCGGGGGCAACGAGCTCGCCGTGTTGTTGCCACGAGACCCGGACAGGTCCGCCCGATACCTTGCCGATGCCATCCGCGCGAAAGTGGGACACGCGGTCGGCGTGGCGATCTCGGATAGTTTCGGTCGCCCGTGGCGAGAGGGCCAGGTCAATGTCGCGATCGGCGCGGCAGGCATCACGGTGATGCGAGACTACCGCGGCGCTCGCGATTCCGAGGGATATCAATTGCAGGGAACCGAGTTGGCGGTTGTGGATGAGCTCGCTGCGGCCGCGGAACTGGTGATGGGCAAGCTCGATCGGGTGCCGGTTGCCCTCGTGCGTGGCGCCGATCTCACGGGCGATGGGACCGTCCATTCGCTGCTGCGCGATCCGTCGACCGATTTGTTTCGGTGAGGATCGGGCTGATCGCCGATACCCAGGGCAGCTTCGACGTCGAGGCATTAGTCGGATTCGTGGCCAGGGAGTTTGAGGGCGTCGACGAGATCTGGCACGCTGGAGACTGGGCCTGCAGGCGATTCTGGATGGCTTGAGCGCCGTGGGACCGCCGCTGGTGGTCGCCAACGGGAACGCGCCGGACAACCCACGGTATCCAATGACGGTCGAACGCGTGATCGGCTCTCACCGGGTTGGCATGATTCACAACCTCGAGCCGAGGCGGCGCGCCTGGGCAGCCACAATTTGGTGGCACCGAGCGCACGATGGCTCGTCTGACCTTTGGGGCCGAACTAGTTGTCGAGAAGCTGACCGTTCCAAAGTTTCCGAGAACCCGGCCGATATGATTCGGCTGTGAACGTTAGGGTTGTCCTGTTCGCCAAGCCGCGCGAGCTGGTCGGCCAGCCGCAGGTGGAGCTGGCGCTGCCTGCAGGTGCGACGCCGGCGGACGCCTGGAGCCAGCTCAGCAACAGGTACGACCTGGGACCGCTGCCGCGATCGTTCCGCTGCGCCGTGAACTCGGAGTACGCCGGCTGGGATGCCCAGCTGAAGGATGGCGACGAACTGGCCGTCATTCCACCGGTCAGCGGCGGAGCGGTGGGGGAGCGCCGCGGGCTGATCGCGATTCGTGAGGATCCTCTGGACGCGTCTGCGATCGGCGAGCGGATCCGCGGCGATGCGGATGGCGCGCTCGTCCTCTTCGAGGGCATCGTTCGTGAACAATCCCGAGGTAAGCAGGTCCGCTCGCTGGTCTATGAAGCCTATGGCTCGATGGCGCAGCGACAGATGGAGCTGCTCGCCGATCAGGCTCGCGGGAAGTGGCCGATCTCTGACCTCGCCATGGTGCATCGCGTTGGCACGTTGCGAGTCGGCGAGGTCAGCGTCGTCATTGCGGTTTCGGCCGCGCATCGCGAGGAAGCTTTCGCTGCCTGCAAGTGGCTCATCGACGAGCTGAAGCGCTCAGTCCCGATCTGGAAAAAGGAGATTTACACCGAGGGCGAAGCCTGGATTGACGATCGTCCATAGGGTGCCCCGACTTGGCCGGTGCCCTTCAGGCGAGCCGGATACAATACCGCTCGTCGCGGGAGTAGCTCAGCTGGTAGAGCGCCTGCCTTCCAAGTAGGTGGTCGCGGGTCCGAGTCCCGTCTCCCGCTCTCCACACCCGCTCTCTTGGCAAGCAGCTGCCCTGGCATCAGGCAAACGCCGTGTTGCTGGCTGCCGACGTCGCCCGGCTCGGCCAGACACGGAAGAGGGGAAAGGCGGCCGCCACCAACCAGAGATTGAGGGTTGGCAGCAAGTTCAAAGTGGTAAGCGGGTTCGGGCCAAGCAGCTCTGGGCTCAGTACAAGCACGATCAGCCACGGAGTGATGGATACGAGCCAGGGTGCGGCGGCAAGCCGGGGGCGCTGGCCGACCCGGAGCACGGCGGGGATCACAAATACCAAGCAGTAAAGGCCCGGGAGCGGGGCCACGAGAACGCTGAGGGCGAGCACCGCAGCAACGGCATCGGGTTCCAGAATTCCGCCGGTCTCACGCATTAACCAGACAGCAAAGCTGCACAACAGAACCGTGAGGCCGAAGATTCCCACGATGCCAAACTGCCCCTTGACCATTCCCAGCAGGCCCGTAACCGGATAGCCGTGCAGCGCCGCGACGTACTGCCAGCCCCAGCCCGGGGCGATCGACGTGGCAACCAGGCTTGCCGGCACGAGGATGGCGCCGGCACTGATGAGCATGGCCCGCGTCCCGGTGCGTTTTTGGAGGACCGCGATGACAAGCATGATCAGGACGGGCAAGGCGTTTACGGGCCGAATCAGGGCCAACGCGGCGCCCACTCCCACCAGCGACCACCGCTGCCTGTTATGCGCCCAGACGAGGAGGCTCACGGCCGCCACGCCCAAAGCTGACTGGAATTGATCGATCGTCGCCGTGCTGATCACGGGGAGCGAGAGCAAGACCAGGAGGACGCCCTGCCAGTAGGGACGGCGCTGAACCCAGAGCCAGGGGGTGACGATGAGCAGGGCAGCCGTGGCGCCGAGGGTCAGGATCTGCGCGGCGGCCGCCGGTAGCAGTCCGAGCGGGATAAAAAGCATTTCCTCAGGAAGGGGATAGAAGTTTTGCGAGGCCGCCGAGAGGGCGGGGCGCGCGCCGTGGACAATTGCGACGCCGGTGCGCCAGATGGGGAGGAAGTCAAAGCCGAATCCGAGATGACCCCCGAACACGGTTGCCGCGGCCTGCAATACAACGAGTTGTCCAACCAAGGCGAGGATGGCAAGGGCGAGGAAGGGCAAAAATCGGCCGACAAGACCCTCCCTCGCGAACAGGCGCATCGCTGCTATCTAGAACGGGGGGCGCGAGAATGGCATGCGGCCGCACGCCCGGTCCTCGTCAGCGCGCCGCTTTCTTGACCAGCGCCCCGATCTTTGCCTCTTCGGCTGCGGTCAATTCCTTCAGCGCGTAAGCGGCCGGCCACATGTTGCCGTCGTCGAGGTTCGCCTTGTCGCTGAAGCCTAGTGTCGCGTATCTCGTCTTGAACTTCTGCGCGGGTTGGAAGAAGCACACGACGTTGCCGTCTTTCGCGTACGCTGGCATTCCGTACCAGGTTTTCGGCGAGATGCCCGCAACGCTGGCTTTGATCAGCGCATGGAGCCGCTCCGCCATCGCCCGATCGGGTCCCTGCATCTTTGCGATCGCCGCGAGCGCATCGCTTTCCCCGTCGGCTTTGCCCGCCTTCACTTCCTTCGCGCGCTCGGTTATCGCGGCTCGCTCCTCGGCCGTGAAGACCTTGGATCCTTTGCCCTTTGTCGCAGACTTGGCGGTTTTCTTTGCCGATTTCCTCTCAGCCATGACAGCCATTTTGCATATTCCTCCCGATTACGCCTTAACCGGAGCCCGCGTCACCCGAGTCGGCGAAGCCTGCAGTAGCCGAAACTCGTTGCCCGACGGATCGCGAAATGACGCATCGATTCCATATCCGTGCTTTTCCGCAGGGCGCGTGAACTCGACTCCTTTCTGCTTCAGTTCCTCATAGGTGGCAAAGCAATCATCGGTCGTGAACACGATGGTGCTCAGCATTCCTTTTGCCACGGCGGTCGCCACATGCTCCGCGGTCTCATCGTCCATCGGATATCCCGGCTTCGATAACACGATTGCCAAATCGGGTTGTTCGTTTGATGCGACAGCCAGCCAGCGGTAGGGGCCGTTCTTGATGTCTTCTCGGACTTCATATCCCAGCTTCTCGAAAAATGCCAGGCCTTCGTCCTGATCGCGAACCCAAAGCGTCGTGTAACCAATCTGCATTGTCATTGCATCCTCCTGAGCGATTCGGTACTGAATCCAGCCTAGCGGCGCCGAGACGCCGCGTCTTCTTAAATCCTGCTCAATCGGGGACGGTTGATCGCTTCCCGAACGCAACTCGGGATCACTCGATCGACCAGGCCGGGAAGGTGCTCGGCTCGATATTCGGTTGGCGTTTGGCCATAGACTCGGCGAAATGCGCTGGTAAACGTTCCGACACCGCTCATGCCGACGGTTACGGCGATTCGGGCGAAGGTGTAGTCGGTGTTGCGCAGGAGATGCGCTGCCCGCTCGAGTCGCCGGCTCAGCAGGTATTGGTGCGGGGTTTCGCCGAACGCCCGGTGGAATTGGCGAGCGAAATGCGCGGGCGAGTGATGCGCGGCGTGCGCGACCACATCGACGCGTAGTGGCTCGTCGTAATGAAGATCAATGAAATCCTTTGCCCGGAGCAGGCGCCGGGCGACGCGAGGAGACGGTGTGCCTGGGCGATGTTCAACTGACATCACGCCAATTTTATTTGGTGCACGGCCGGCTCTACCCGTGAAAATGGGGGAGGCCGGCGGCCTCCCCCAAGAGCGTCAGAGCTGTCTAGTCGCCGCCGCCGTCGCGTTCGCCGGAGACGAAGACGAGGCCTTTCGCGGTCATCGTCTGTCCCGGAACCGGGGTCAGGACGCCGGTGTTGAGATCAAGGGTTGCGAGGTAATTGGGGCACGGGGCAGGGTTTGGCGGGCTGCATGGCACCAGTGTGTTGGCGTTGCCCGGCGTGACGGCCGAATAGGCGGTACCGACAGTGAACCGGCCGGTGAGTGCCCACACCTGGCTGCCGTCCGTGATGTAAAGGGTCCCACGCGAGGCCCGAGCCCATGCGGTGTCGTCGACCGACTGCGAGAGATTCAGAACGAAGAGCTGCTGGTTCGGGCCGCCGGCATTGCGCGCGTAGACCTGCTGCAGGTCTCCCTGGCTGTCGAGCATGAAGTCGCCGCCAAACCGCGGAGAGGAGCCTGGTACGACGGTATTCGAGTCGGGATCGGTCAATTCGAGCTTCGTCTGCCGGCCGTACTGCGGGCTGTTCGTGTTAGCCACCGTCGCCATGGAATCGTCATAGAAGACCGGCGCCAGGGTAGCGGTCGTGCCCGTGAGCGTAGCGCGGTAGACGGCAGGTTCGCCGGGTAGCGGCTGGGTGCCGTCGGCATTTGTCGCCGGGGCGGAGGCGGTGATGAAGAGCTGGCCGCGGTACATATGGGGAGCATCGGTACCGCCGCCGTGGGGTGGCGGGTTCGGGCTGTAGCTGTAGTGCGTGACCTGTGACCCTGCTGGGCCCTCCGGGCGGATCGTGTAAAGGCTGGTGTTCCCGTCCTCGTTGACCGTGGCAATCACCCGCCCGCCTGCTGCGTCAGCGGTCATGCCATCGACTCTGCCAGTCAAATTCCAGCTTGCCAGCTCGCGGCCGCTGCGGGAATACTCGACGACCGTGCTGTCCGTGTTTCCAGTGGGTGAAGGCTCGCCCTGAGCGCCAACCCCGTTCTGCCAGGCGACGAAGATCGCTTTGCCCATCGCGCTGATGTCGTCAGGCTTGCTTCGGGGCGGGGTGCCGGTACCGCCCGTGGCGAAGAGGCTGGCCGTGAGTGGCGAACCTCCGTCATTGTTTCGTGCGGCGGCGGGTGCGGTCGCCGCGACCAACCCGAGTGCGACGAGTCCGAGAACGCCGGTCAACGGCAAGACGCGGTTGAAAGGCTTTCGCATCAGCTCCTGTCCTCCCTGTAGTCGCCCTGGTTCGATTCCAGGCGTTAACCCCTGGACCGCGGTGCGGTCCTCCTAATGTGACGTTAGGAGCCACCCATTAAATGGGTATGAAAGATCAGTTAAGGCTTGGGGGGCGGCAATTTTCCGCGATAGCTTCTAGTATTGCTCCCGACCAAAGCCCAAATCTGAAAATGCCACAGCTAAGCCTTCATCAACCTGAATCGCCGCGGCGCCACGACCTGCGCAACGTGGCCATCATCGCGCACGTCGACCACGGCAAGACCACGCTGGTCGACGCGCTGCTGAAGCAGAGCCACACCTTCCGGGAGAACCAGGATGTGGGCTCGCTGA
>DATASI010000072.1:0-6511 GCA_036269255.1 Candidatus Dormiibacterota bacterium | reverse complement strand
CCAGCTCACGCGCCATCGCCTAGAAAGAATCCGCGCGCCGGATCGATGAACCGGTGTGCCCTTTCGACTGCTGGGCCTGGTCGTGGATCCGAGCCGGGCCGGCGAGCTCTGTGGCCATACCTTCGCGCACTATCAGGCGGCGGGCGCCGATGTCACGCTCGCCTGCGTCGCTGCTGAGGGCGTTGGGCGCGAGGCCGCGATAGGCGCCGCCGAGCGGGCGCGGATCAGGAACCTCGTGCTGCTCGATTTCACGGCGGCTGAGCTCACCGAGACCGCACTCGAGCCGATGCTCACCGACCTGATCGCCGGCGTGGCGCCGCATGTGGTGGTCGCCGATGCCGGCGACGGCGCGGTCCGCCGGGCGGTCGCCGCTGCCTGCCGGCGGGCACGGGCATACGCCAGGGGCACCGGCGCCTTGCCCGCGAAACTGTATTACGCGAGCAACCAGTCCACTCAGCCCCACGAGATCACGACCGCGGTCCGAACCGCGTCCGGGGGGCCCCACGAGCTCTTCTCGCGCGTCTTCCCCTCGCCCTGGGTCACCGGGGTCCTCGAGCGGGATCTCTTCGCCGGAATCGCTCCCGAGAGCGGGACCGCGCTCGACGAGCTGCTCGCCAGCTGATCAGCCTAACCTGATAGCCCTATTGACAGGTAAGCTGCAAACCAGTTTCAATTACTTGGGCGCCGCTCGTTAGGCGGGCGGGGACCCGATCTCGGGAAAAGGAGGAAGTCATGAATCTGATCATCTTCTTGATCATCGGCGGTCTCGCGGGAGCCCTGGCCGGACGCGTCATGAGCGGCCACGGCTATGGGATCTTGATGGACATCGTGGTGGGCGTCGTCGGCGCGTTCATCGGTGGCTGGCTGCTGTCGTTTCTGTTCGGATCGACCGGCGGCGGTCTTATCGTCACCTTCATCGCGGCTTTCATCGGCGCCGTCATCCTGTTATGGATCGTTCGTCTCGTCAGCGGCAATCGGGCCGTTTGAGAGCCACCCGTAACGAAGAGCGGGCGCCCCGGCGCCCGCTTTTTCTTTGGTCAGCGTCGCGCTCGGCGAACGCCGGTCTCCTCGCCATCGTTTTGCTTGCTGCGCTTTTGACGATGGCCTATACCGCGTTTGCCGGTGGCACCGTCTATCAGGGCCTGGAGAACGGAAGGTCGGAACTGACCGCGGCACAGGCGGCGCTAACCCGGGGGGAGCGGTCGGCCGATCCATCGACGCTGGGCCAGGTCGCCGGCCAGCTCAAGCGCGCAGAGCAGGACTTCAGCGATGCACGGGCGCGAGCCCAGCAGGATCCGGCCCTCAGGGTCGTAGCCGGGCTCCCCTGGAGCGGTGGGCAGCTGGACGCCACGGTTCACCTCGCTGCGATCGGAACCAACCTGAGCCGTGCCGGCGAAGGCGCCGCGGCGGTCGCTCAACAAGTGGCGTCCTTGCACAAGCAATACAGCAGTCGGGCGCTCAGCGCGGACGACCTGCAGGCGATCCTCAATCAGGCCGATGGGATTGCTGCTGCCTACAAAGGCTCGATCGCGCAGATCGGCACGGAGCTGCGGGCGGCCCACGCCGAGCGGGCGCAGGTGACCACCACGGGGTTGGTCCCGCCGCTCCAGCAGGCCTACAACGAGGTCGACCGGGCCCTCGACGATGCCGACGCTGGATTCGTTCGATACCAGGACGTGCGGGCCGTCCTGTCGGATTTGCTGGGGGTCAGCCTTACCGGGTAATGACGCAGCGGCGTGTTCCGCATGCGACCGTTCTGTAACGCTCTTCGTCACAGAGCAGCCGGATAATTTCGGCAATGGCTGCCGCCCGCAATGCTTCGCGCAAGGGCCGCCAGCGCTCCCAGGATCCAGCCGAGAGTCTCATCAACTTGAGCAATGAACGGCTGACCGGGTTGTTCCGCTGGACGCTGCTGATCTTCGCGGTCATCCTCAACAACCTGAATGTCAATCCTGGCTATGACCAGGGCCGCGTCAACGCCATCCTCGCCGCCTGGGGCCTGGTCTGCCTGACCACCCTACTCCTGCTCTTCCTGCATCGCCGGCCGGGCCGCGCCTTCAGCTATGCGACGACCGGCGCGGACATGCTGGTCGCCACCATGATCACCTACGCCTCGGGAGGCTACGCGAGTCCATTCGCGTCCTTGTTCTTCCTGGTGATCACCGTCTCGGCGCTGCGTTTTGGGGTCGCAGGATCGGTGCTCTGCGCCGTCCTGGTCGCCATGCTGTACCTGACCGCGGGTGCGGTGGCCCCCCTGCAGGAGGGCACCTACCTCGCGACCCTCGGCCTGAACCGGATCGTGATCCTGCAACGCATGTTTCTCTTCGTCGTGGTCGCAGTGATCGGCTCGGTGATGGCGCGCGCGGTTTCCGCCCACCAGGAGTTGGTCACGCGGCGCGATGTTGAAGCCAAGCTCATGACCGAGGTCAACATGGCACTCGCCAACGCGATCGAGGCGAAAGACAGTTACACGCGCGGCCACTCGGAACGGCTGGCCAAGCTGGCCGGCGCCTGTGCCGAGCGGATGGGACTCTCGCGCGATCAGGTGGCGGCGGTCCGCCTGGGGGCGATCCTGCACGACGTGGGAAAGATCGGCATCCCCGATCGCATCCTGCGGCAATCGATGGCCCTGACCGAGGATGAAATGGCCTGGATGCGCCGGCATCCCCAGATCGGCGCCGACATCATCGGTCCTGTCGAGGGATTGCACCACGTTGCCCCGCTGATCCGCCACCACCACGAGAAGTGGGATGGGACGGGCTACCCCAAGGGCATGAAGGGGGACGAGATCCCGCTGGGCTCGCGGATCATTTCGGTCGCCGATGCGTTCGAGGCGATGGTGGCCGATCGCATCTACCGACCCTCGCTGGGGCTGAGCAAGGCGCTCGAAGAGATCAAGACGGGCCGCGGCACGCATTTCGATCCGCAGGTGGTCGACGCCTTTCTGGACCTGATCGCGACCGATACCGTTCACCTGCCGCTGCCGACCAAGGAGCAGGGGCAGAAACCGTTGCCAGCCCGTCCGGAAGAGCTCGCTCAGCCCGCCGCGTAATGCGCAATCCCCTTGGGGGGAGGGTGGGGCTCGGTCCTCTCGATTACCGTTACTGGTCAGTGGAAGTCGCGCCTGGCATTTTCCGTCTCGAGCTCCCGATGCCCTTCGAGCTCCGGCATGTCAACGTCTATTTGCTGCAGGACGGCGATGGCTTCACGCTGATCGACACCGGGCTACAGACCGGCGAGTCGAGACAAACCCTCCATCAAAAGCTGGCTGGCCTAAAGGTCGCCGTGGAGCGCATCAATCGGATCCTGATCACGCATATCCACCCAGACCACTTCGGCCTGGCGGCGGAACTGCGCGAGCAGGCGGGGGCCGAACTGGTGATCCATCGCCTCGAGGTCGCGCTCATGGAGCCGCGCTATGCCCGGGCGGAGGACCTGGTCCACGACGTCGCCGAGTGGCTGCGGACGAACGGCGTTCCGCCGGCCGAAGCGGAGTTCGTGAAGAGCGCCTCGATGGCAGCCCGCGAGTTCGTCAAGGTCGTCGAGCCTGACGTGCTGCTGGAGGGGGCCGAGCGGCTGGCGATCGATGGCAGCGAGCTCGAGGTCGTTTGGACGCCGGGCCACTCCCCGGGCCATTGCTGCTTTTACTGGCCGTCGCGCCGGCTCCTCTTCTCCGGGGACCACCTGCTGCCGAAAATCAGCCCGAACATTGGGCTGCACCCGCAGTCCGGGGCCGATCCACTCGACGACTACCTCGACTCGCTCGAGCGGATCGAACAGCTGGAGGTCGAGCTCGTGCTGCCCGCTCACGGAGATCCCTTTCGAGAGCATCGGGAGCGGATCGCGGTCATCAAGCGGCACCACGATGAGCGCAAAGCCGCCCTGCTTGCGTTGACCCGAGGCGGGGCCAGAACCGGATGGCAGCTGGCGGGTGAACTGTTCCAGGGGATCCGGGATCGCAACGTCTTTCAGCAGCGGCTGGCGCTGCAGGAAACGCTGGCGCACTGCCAATCGCTGGCGGTCGAGGGCCGGCTGCGCAAGCAGGTTACGCGTGACCTGGTCAGCTGGCGCGCCGCTTAGCCTCGACCTGGGCTACGAAGTCCACCACGAGCTGCAGCACCCGGGCGAACTGCTCGGAGTGGACCTGGTGGCCGGCAGGATCGAGGATCTCGAGGCGAGCGTTGGGGAGCCGTCGTGCCAGTTCTTCGCCGCTTGAGAGCGGTACCGTCCGGTCCTGGCGGCCGTGCAGGATCAGGACGGGCTGCGTGATCCCGCGGAGGCGGTCGCAAATGTCGTGTTGATTGCCGGCCTGGTCCTGGCGCACGATCGCGTGCAGCGGCATCTTGCCAAAGTGCCGGGCGTCGGCCTCGACCCAGTCGCCGTGTTCGATGATGAATCGCGGATCGTAGAGGCTGGCGTAGCGGCGCAGCGGATTGCCGGCCAGCTGAGCAACGTCCTCGATGTGGATGGCCGCAGCGCGCTCGCGACTGCATCGAGTGGCCGCCAGGATCAAGCTGCGCACGGCGCCCGGCTGTTGCAGCGCCAGCTGCTGCAGGACCATGCCGCCGAGCGAGAGCCCAAACCAATGCGCGGATTCCTCGCCGGCGTCGGCCAGTACCGTCAGGGCATCGCGCGCCATCAGCTCAGTGGTGTACGGCTGATCCGGTTTGTCCGACTCGCCCGCCCCACGGTTGTCGAGCGCAATGACTTTTAGCTGCCGTGAGAGCGGGGTGATGTAACGCCACCAGGCGCCCGCAATGGTCGAGGTCTTCCCACCCACCAGCACAATCGGAGGCCCCGACCCCTCGACGATGTAATGCAGCCGGGTGCCGTCGGCCGCGGTGGCGATCACCTTGCGGACACCGCATGTAGCATGAGTTGGAGATGTCCGAGCGGCCGCGAGCCGTCAGCAGCATGGTGCCGGAGCCGGCCTGGCGCGCCTTGCGCTCGCTGGACCCCGAGGTGGAGGAGCAGATGGTCACGCTCGCGACCTGTCTCGCCCTTGCCGAGCAACGTTTTCAGCTCCTCTTCGAAGACGTCCTGCCGCGCTTCGGCGGGACGAGCGATGACCTGAGCACGGAGGCGGACGTCCTGGCGGATGCCCACCATGCCCTGACGCTCTTGCAGGAGTCGCTCCATGCTACGTCGCGGCGGATGCTGGACGTGCTCGACCGCGTCAGCCGAGAACTGGGAGAGTAGGGCTACAGGCCCTGGCGGTCGAGGCGCTCCCAGGGGGCGTGCTCGCTGCCAAGCTCGCGTTTGATGTCGGTCGCCCGGTCGACGTTTTCCAGGCTGTCCTCGGCTGATCGCGGCGGCTGAACCTGCCAGGGAGCTGGCTGGTAGCGCGAGTGCTGAACCGGCGGACGAAACCCCCACGCTCGCCGCGGCATCACGCCGGAGGCCTGGCGCAGCTGCAGCGGCTCGAGCAACGGAAGATCGTACTCGAGCTCGCCGGCGCCCGGTCCGAGCGTGAGGACAAGTCCGGCGATGACCACCGCAACCACCCAGAGGCTGAGAATCAGAACAGCCAGATCAACCAGGCTCATCGATTCGCCATTGTAGGCCGCCGACCGCCAACGCTTGCTGGCGAAGCCGTCGACGTGAAAGGCTAGCAGTCGGGATGCGCGACCGACGGGTTGGCGATGGCTGAGATCCTGGCCGCGATCGGATTTGTGGCGCTCGGTTTTGGAGTCGGCGCATACGGCACGCTGATCGGGGCCGGTGGTGGCTTCATCCTCGTGCCCGTGCTGCTCCTCATCTACCCGGGGCTCTCCGCGGCGCAGGTGACCGCGGTCTCGCTCGCGGTGGTGTTCGTCAATGCCTGCTCAGGTTCGATCAGTTACGCGCGGATGCGACGCATCGACTATCCGACCGGGGTGGTGCTGGCCGCCGCCACCGTGCCAGGCGCCGTGGCCGGCGCGATCGTCGTGAGCGTCATCCCGCGGCGGGCCTTCGATGTGATCATGGGCTTGGCGCTGATCGCCCTATCGATCTTTCTCTTACTCCGGCCACAGGGCTCGCGCTCGCTGTGGCTCAATTCGCGCTTTACGGTCAGCCGCAGCCTCGTCGACGCCGAGCAGACAAGCTACGAGTACCGCTTCAACCTCGCGGCGGCCGCGCTGTTCAGCGTCGGCATCGGCTTTCTCTCGAGCCTGCTGGGTATCGGTGGCGGCATCATCCAGGTGCCGCTCCTGACCAGTGCGCTTGGTTTTCCGGCTCACGTCGCGACCGCTACGGCCCAGTTCGCGCTGATGTTCACCGCAGCGACGGGCGCGTTGACGCATCTCGTCCAGGGGGTGTACACGCCGTTCCTCCGACTCATCGTCGAACTGGCCGTGGGGGTCGTCGCCGGGGCGCAGGTGGGCGCCGCGCTGTCACAGAGGGTGGGCGGCGGGGTCATCATCCGCCTGCTCGCCGTGGCGCTTGGCCTGGTGGGAGTCCGCCTGCTCTTCAGCGTCTAAACTGGGTAAAGTACCGGCCGAGGAGGATTTGCCGATGGCCACCGCAACTG
>DATASI010000071.1:0-11954 GCA_036269255.1 Candidatus Dormiibacterota bacterium | reverse complement strand
AACCAGGTCGCGGACGCGATCACGGCCGGCTACAAGGCGATCGATTCGGCGGACGGGGCCTACTTCGACCAGCAGCGCGCGGCGCTGACCACGGCGCTGCAGCCCTACCAATCGCTGATCACCCAGATCAAGTCGAAGAGTTCCGGCGTCTCGGTCGCCTCGACCGAGAGCATCTTCGTGTACATGGCGGATGCCCTGTCGCTGAACCTAGTCTCCCCGCCCGAGTTCATGCAGGCGATCTCGGAAGGGAACGACCCGCCGGCGCAGACGGTCGCCACCTTTCAGGACCAACTCAACGGCCACCAGGTCAAAGTGCTGGTCTACAACACCCAAACCTCGACGCCGATCACCGACAACCTGAAAAAGCTGGCGGCGAGCAACCACATTCCGGTCGTTGGGATTTCAGAGACCGTCGAGCCGGTCGGCACGTCGTTCCAGAATTGGCAGGTCAAGCAGTTGCAGGCGCTGCAGGCTGCCCTGGGCGGACAATAGCCGCCAACAGATGCCCGACAACTCATCCAGCGCGATCGTCGCCCAGGGCCTGACCGCTGCCTACGGCCATCGGGAGATCTGGCGCGGCGCGTCCTTCGCGATCGAGCGCGGCGAGTTCATCGCCATCCTCGGACCGAATGGCAGCGGCAAATCAACGCTCTTGCGCCTCGTGCTTGGCCTGCTCCCGCCGGCGGCCGGGACTATCGAGGTCCTGGGTCGTCGACCGCAACGCGGCAACGCTGACATCGGCTACGTGCCGCAACGCCGAAATATCGATCAGGAGCTGCCGGTTCGCGGGCGGGACTTCGTTCAGCTCGGCATCGACGGCAGCCGATGGGGCATCGCGCTTGCCACCTCCGCCGAAGATCGACAGCGCGTCGACGAGGCCGTCACATCGGTTGATGCCCAGCGCTACGCCGACCGTCCAATTGGACGTCTCTCCGGAGGCGAGCAGCAGCGGCTGTTGCTGGCCCAGGCGCTCGCCGGCCGGCCAAAAATGCTGCTCCTGGACGAGCCATTGGCGAGTCTCGACCTGCGCAACCAGATCGTCATTGCCGAGCTCGTTGCCGACCTGGCTCGGGCCAATGGGCTGACCGTGCTGCTGATCGCCCATGACATCAACCCTCTGCTCCGGATCGTCGACCGCGTCCTGTACGTCGCGCACGGTGGCATCGCGATCGGCAAACCGGCCGACGTCATCACCAGCGACCAGCTCAGCCGCCTCTACGATGCACCGGTCGAGGTGCTGCACGACAGCCACGGCCACCTATTTGTCGTCGGGCTGGAAGCGGAGAGCGCCCACCACGATGCTTGACCTCTTGCGCTACGCCTTCATGCAGCACGCCTTCGAGGCCGGTACCATCGTCGCCATTTCGGCCGGGGTGATCGGCTACTTCGTCGTGCTGCGCGGCCTGTCGTTTGCCGCCCACGCGCTCTCCCACATCGGCTTTGCCGGCGCCACCGGAGGTGTCCTGGTCGGCGCGGGTCCGCTCGTCGGGTTGCTCGCGTTCACGATGGGGGCGGGCGCGGTCATGGGCGCGCTCGGCCAGCGGCTGCGTGGTCGCGACGTGACCATCGGCCTGGTGATGGCGTTCACGCTGGGGCTTGGACTCCTTTTCACCACCCTCTACCAGGGGCCGGCGACGCTCGCGATCGGCATTCTCTTCGGGCAGATCTTCGGCATCAGCCTGCAGGAAGTCGGCATCACGCTGGTCGCCGGTGTATTGACCGTGCTTGGGATCGTGGTGGTCTACCGTCCGCTGCTCTTCGCCACCCTCGACGAGGAGGTGGCGGAAGCGAAGGGGGTCCCGGTCCGCGGCTTATCGATCGCCTTCATGGTGATCCTGGCGGTCGCCGTGTCCGAGGCGGTGCAAGTGGTTGGCGTACTGCTCATCTTTGCCCTGATCGTGGCGCCCGCGGCCATCGCGGAGCGCTACACCACCCGACCGAGCCGCGGCATCCTGCTGTCGGCCCTCCTGGCGGTCCTCTTCACCTGGGCCGGGCTGGCGATCGCGTACTACCTCCCCTACCCGCCGGGCTTCTTCATCGCGACGATCGCGTTCGGTTGCTACGTCGTGGGGCGTGCCGTCAGCGATCTGGCCGGCCGGCGCGCGGCGCGGCGTCCGCTGGACTGGCGCGAGGAGCAGTTGCGGCACTCACCGTAAAAATCCAGGGTCGCATGGTCGACCCGAAACCCGCGCTGCTTCGCAATCGTCTCGGCCAGCGGCGCGACGGCGTCCTCATCGAGCTCTTCGACGTTGCGGCAGGTTGTGCAGATCAGGTGGTGGTGATGACCCGGCTCACACCAGACGTAGGCTGAGACATGTCCCGGGCGTTCGAGCCGTTGGGCGAGGCCGGCCGCCACCAGCCGGTCTAGCGAGCGAAAGACGGTGGCGCGACCGATATAAGGATGCTTGCGCCGAACCCGGTCGTACAGCTCCTGGGCGGAGGCCTCCTTCCCGGTCTGCGCCAGCACCCCGGCGATCGCCAACCGTTGCGGAGTCAGCCGGACGCCGGTCTGCTGGAGCGCCGCCTGCGCCGTAGTCTCAACCACACCCACATGATACTGCCGAAGTTTGGCCAGCCGGTCGCGTTACGGATCCATGGCCTCCGCCCCGGTCGCTCTACGCCGGCCGGCCGGCTTGCCCATGCCCGCCGCGATCGGGGCAGCCGCCATCCTGCTCCCGAGCCTGGCCTTCGCCTGGCTGCGAAGCCATCCGGCGAGCGACGCGACCGTTCGCATTCCGCTGCAGCACTTCTATATGGTCACCGCCGTCTCGCTGCTGGCTTTGGCGCTGGCCGTCCTGCTCGCCATCGCGGCGATGCAGATCGCGCAGTATCGCGCCCTTTTCCTCTGCCTCGGCTTCATGGCAATGGGCGGGATCTTCGCCGTCCACGGTATCGAGACGCCCGGCATCCTGGGCGATGCCGAAGATCTGCAGTACGCCGGACGGATCGTCGGCATCTCCGCATTTCTGAGCCTCTTCGTCCCGGCCCTCTTCTTTGCCGCCAGCTACACCTCGCTGACCGCCGCCTTCGAGCGCCGCCTCCCCTTCTCGCCGGCCGGCTGGCTGATCGTGGTCCTGGCCGGCGCGCTCCTCGCCTACGGCGGATTGGCGCTCTTGAGCGGGCAATGGATTGCCCGACTGCCGTTCGGCACGGCGCCCTATTCCGACGGGATGGCCCTGACAACCATCGCCCTGCTCGCGTTCTGCGCCTTCCAGCAGGCGCGCTCCTACCTGGTGGCGCGACTGCCGTTGCAGGGCGTGCTGCTGTTGGCGTTTGTCCTGCTGGCGGAAGCCCAGGTGGTCATGCTCGTGGGGACGGTGTGGCGGCTTTCCTGGTGGGAGTATCACGTCCTGATGCTGGTCGGCGTCGGACTCGCCCTGGCATCGGTGGCGGCACAGCGGGCCCGAGGGCAATCGCTGCGCTCGCTGGTCGAGGCGACGCTGGACCTCGAGGTCAAGGTCGGCGCCGAGCTGGAGCACGTCGACACCATAGCCGCGCTGGCGGCGGCGGTCGAGGCACGCGATGAGAACACCCGAGGGCACAACCAGCGGGTGGCGGAGCTTGCGGTACAGATCGGTCGCGCGATGGAGCTGCCCAACGACACGCTGCGGACGCTGGCGCGTGCCGGGCTCTTGCATGACGTCGGAAAGATTGGTATCCCGGACTCGATTCTGAGCAAGCCCGGCTCGCTCGATCCCGACGAATGGACGGTGATCAAGCGGCACCCCGAGATGGGACACGCCATCCTGGCGCGCGTGGACCGGCTTCATCACGAAGCCGAGATCGTGATCGCCCACCACGAGCGAGTCGACGGCAGCGGCTATCCTCGCGGGCTTCGCGGCGACCAGATTCCGCTCGAGGCGCGTATCCTCGCGGTCGCCGACACCTACGACGTGCTCGTCTCCGACCGGCCGTACCGCAAAGCCATGGGCAGAGATCGCGCGATCAAGATCCTGCTGGAAGAGTCGGGCACCCACCTCTGGGAACCCGCCGTGCGGGCGCTGCTGCGCAGTCTCGGCGAGTTCGGCCAGAAAGCCGCCTGAGCTATCCGCCGGCGTTCTTGAGCTGGGTCGCGAGCGACGTTGCCTGCTTGGCCTGACCGAGGCGGGCGACGCCGAGCTCGTCTTCGACCGTCGCCAGGAGGGAAAAGTGATCGAGCGGCGTGGAGATCTGGCCCTGCACGTTCGATGCCGCGACCAGCAGCGCCACCCGTCCGTCGCCGGCGCTGGATTCATCCCAGGTGATCAACAACACGCCGCCCTGCTGCCAGGCGGTCGAGCCGGTGATCTGTGGCACCGCCTGGGACAGCCACTGGTCGGCGCGGGCGACGCCGCAATCGTGGCCGTCGTTGCACAAGCCCGGCGTGATCCAGGAGAGCTGCGGCGTGTTCCCGCTGAGGTCGCTGGCGAGCTGCGTCATCGGCACCACGTTGGCGGGGCACTGGCCGCCGTAATAGGCGAAGGGATTGTGCTTCAGCGCGTAGGGATAAGGACTGTTGATGCAGTCGCCAGTGAAGCCCTCGAAGTAGGCCTTCCACGCCACGCCCGCGGAGGACAGCTGGTCGCCAAGCCCGGTCGCGGGCAAGACATGATAGTTGTCGTCGCGGATCCCCCAGGTGGACCCCGACGTCATCCCGAGGTAGTTGGGAAGGCTTGGATTGCCTAGGTCGTGATAGTCGGTCGCGACGGCGTACTGGCCGGCCAGGCTGCTGATGTATGGCTGCGCCAGGGCCCGGCTGTACGAGGTGTTCTCCAGCACGATGACGAAGACGTGCTTTGCCGATGGGGTTGGCGTCGGCGAAGGCGTGGACGACGCGGCCGACGCGGCCGGGCTCTTGCCGGCCGGCGCCTTCGCCTGGGCAGCCGGCTGGCAGGCGCTGCTCAGGAGCACGATCGCGACCCCGATCGGGATCAAGCGGCGGATAGACCCGATATCAGAAATGATGCCAAGCCAGCCTGAACGCAGGCTGAAGGCGGGATGAGAGCGGGCTAAGACTCGCGCAAGAGCTTGAAGGCCGTGACGCCGGTTTTCAGCCAGTCGGGGGAATCGAGCCAGTCTTCGACGCCCCAGAGCAGATAGGCGCTGACCCCGTGGCCTCGGTACGCGAGCGCGCTGGAGAGCAGGTCTTTCTGGGTAAAGCCGGTGGTTCCGATCCAGGGGCTGCCCTGCATCTCCGTCACCCACAGCGCCCGACCCGCTTTCCGCGCTTGCGATTGCCAGAAATCGAGCGACTCTTCCTTCCACGAGATCCGCGTGCTCGGGCTGATGACGGCCAACGGCGTCGACTCAGTCACGACGTACAGATCGAGCCCGAGCGTGTCGCCCATGGTCAGCGCCTGTGCCGGGTGGCCCACCGGCTTCGCGCCGGGGAGATGCTGGTAGAGCCACGCCAGCGGACTGTCGCCCTCGACGTCGAGGGCCACGTGGGCGGAGTTGAAGGTCGTCACCACCACCTCATGCGCCAGGTCCACCGTCCGCAAGAGATTGACTTCCGCACGCACCGTCGAGGCGGACAGCGCACCGCTGCTGACCTGGTCGATGGACGCCTGGTCGAGCGGCTCATTTTCGACCTGCCAGGCGCGCAGGATCGACAGCTTCGCGTAGCGACGGAAGGTCGTCTCGAGGTAGCGACGGTAGCTCGGCGCCTTGATCAGGGTCTCGAGCTTGTGCACCTTGCTGGTGTCGAGCCAGGCCGGTAGATGAACCTCGGGAAAGACGAGGTTGCGGGCGCCGACCACCAGGACCACCTGCGTGTGCCGCGAGCCTTTTTTCGCGTTGTGCGCCTCGACCGTACGGATCAGCCCGTCCACCTCGGCGAAGTCGAAGGAGGTGGCGGTGGGCGCCACCGAGCCCCAGTAGACGGGCAGGCGGACCAGGTCGGGCTGGAGCGAGCCCAGCAAGCGGCCAAGGGCTTTACTCGGCGGCAGGCCATCGGTGACCGCCATCGGGCTGAACGAGAATCCGACCAGCGGCGGATTCAGGACGGGTGGCGGCGGATCAGCGACCACCGTCGGAAAGGCCGCGACCGGAACGGCCACGGCGATGCCCGCGGAGGTGACCAGTGCGACTGCCCGGATTATGGTCCGAATCCGGGCAAAGCGTCTCCCTCGCTTCCCCACCTGTAGGCACAAATAATGACGCAAAACGCTAAGACTTCGCTGAGCCTGAACTCACGACCGATAAACTCGGCCGGTGAGCCAGCCACCACTGACCGGGATCCGGGTGCTCGAAGTCGGCAATTACATGGCGGCTCCCTTCTGCACCATGCAGCTCGCCGACCTGGGGGCCGAGGTGATCAAGATCGAAAATCCAAAGAGCGGCGACGTGGTTCGCGGGCTGGGACCCTTTGTGGACGGCGAGAGCTCGCCGTTCATCCGCTTGAATCGAAACAAGCGAGCCCTGGCCCTGGATCTCAAGGACGAGGAAGGCAAGGCCATCTTTCGCCGCCTCGCTGCCGCCGCCGACGTCATCGTCGAGAACCTGCGGCCCGGCACCATGCAGGGGCTGGGCCTCGACGACAGCAGCCTCCGGCCCCAGAACCCAGGACTGGTCTACGTGGCGGCCTCGGGTTGGGGCCAGGATGGCCCGCTCAAAGACCAGCCCGGGCTGGACATCATGGCGCAGGCGCGCTCCGGTCTGATGAGCATCACCGGGATGCCGGGCGGTGATCCGGTCAAGGTCGGGGTTCCGATCTGCGACCTGGTCTGCGCCCTCTACGGCGCGACGGCGGCGATCGCCGCCCTCTATGAGCGGCAAACGACCGGCCTCGGCCAGTTCATCGATGTGTGCTTGTTCGAGTCAGGCGTCTCCTTCGCGATCTGGGAGGCGGGCAAGTACTTCGCCAACGGCGAAATCTCGCGCCCGCTGGGATCCGCCCATCAGACCAACGCGCCCTATCAGGCGGTTCGCTCCGAGGATGGCTGGTTCACGGTCGGGGCGGCAACCGAGAAGACCTGGGTGATGTTCTGCCGGGCCCTCGGCCTCGAGTCGCTGGTCTCGGATCCACGCTACGCCGACATGAATCGCCGGCACGAGCACCGCGAAAGCCTGATCGCATCCATCGAGGAGGTGACGGTCACCCGACCGACCGAGCATTGGCTGAACCTACTGATCAAGGCCGGCGTCCCCAGTGCGCCGATCGAGGATTACGGGCAGGTCTTCAACGACCCCCACCTGCAGGCGCGCCACTATTTCTGGGACGCGCCGCATCCAACCCTTCCGCCGGTGCGCCAGCTTGGGTCACCGATGCGGTTCTCGCGGTCGCCCACTCGCCGCGACCACGCCGGCCCCCGGCTCGGCGAGGACTCCGCCGCCATCCTCAGCGAGCTCGGCTATGGGCCGGATGAGATCGAGCGCTTGCTGACACAGGGGATCGTCGGCATGCCGGAGCAGGTCGCCCCGGCATGAACGAGTCCCGCCACGACGACGAGCTGCTCATCGAGCAAAAGGGCACCATTCGCTGGATCACTTTCAACCGGCCTCGGGCGCGCAACGCTCTCACCTGGAGCATGTACGACCGTCTGTCTCACGAATGTGAGGCGATCAACGCGGATCGGACCGTCCGCGCGGTCGTCATGACGGGCGCCGGCGGGCAGGCCTTCGTCGCCGGAACCGACATCGCGCAGTTCCGTGATTTTCGAACTGAGGAGGACGCGCTGCGCTACGAGGCGGGTGGCACCGCGCTGATGAACGCCCTGGAGTCGGTCCGTGTGCCCACGATTGCCGCGATCGCCGGGGCCTGCACGGGCGCAGGCGGTGCGATTGCGGCCGCCTGTGACCTGCGGATCGCCTCGCCGTCGGCCCGCTACGGCTTCCCGATCGCTCGAACGCTGGGCAACTGTCTTTCGATGTCCAACTACGCCCGGGTGAGCGCGCTGGTCGGGGTGTCCCGATTGAAGGACATGATCATGCGTGCGCGGCTGATGGACGCGAAGGAGCTGATGGCCGCCGGCATCCTCAGCGAGCTGACGCCCGATGAGGCATCCCTGCCCCGCCGAGCACAGGAAATCGCTGAAGAGGTGGCCGCCAACGCGCCACTCACCCTCTGGGCAACCAAGGTGGCGCTTCGCCGGCTTCGTGAACACACGGTCCCGCCAGACGCCGACCGCGATCTGATCGTCAAGTGCTATCTCTCTCGCGACTTTCGCGAAGGCGTCGAGGCCTTTCTCGCCAAGCGAAAGCCGACCTGGACCGGCGAGTAGGTCAGGCTCCGGTTACGTCGCGGCGCTGGAAGATGAGCAGCGAGAGCACGATGAAGACCGCGAGATAGACGAGCAGGGTAATGACACCGCGGCCGCCGGAGACAAGCGGCGTGGCCGCCTGCGCGTTGCGGAAGCCATAGGGAAACGTCGCGTTGATGGCATCGGCATTCTGGCCCGGGAGGAATTTCAGAACCTCTTTTACGCCGGTGGTGTTGGCCAGCAGCCGGGCAAGCAGGGCTTC
Organism: Candidatus Dormiibacterota bacterium; assembly: GCA_036269255.1. Classification (GTDB taxonomy): domain Bacteria; phylum Chloroflexota; class Dormibacteria; order CF-121; family CF-121; genus CF-13. The sequence goes on along the minus strand of DATASI010000071.1, from coordinate 3,512 downwards.
ACCGACAAACAGATAGGTCAGGCCGCCACCAATGGCGGCCGCGGTGCTGCGGAACGCGATCCCGAGGAACATCCCGAATGCCGTCCAGACCCCAAGCTGGAGAATCAAGGCGCCGGTGCCTTTGAGCAGCACCGTGGCCGATGGAAAACTGCTGGTGCTCCCGTCGATGTTCACGATGATCACGCTCGCCAACGCAGAGAGGGCCAGCACCGCAACGCTGATCAGCACCGTAATGATCGCCAGGTTCAGCAATTTGCCGAGCAGCACCGCGCTGCGACCAGGTTTTTGCACCAGGATGGTTTGGACCGTGACCCACCCATACTCGCTGGCGCTGCTGAGGCCTCCAAGGATGATCATGATGGCGGCGCCGACGGAAGTCATACCCCCGAGAACGTCCGGCAAGAGATTTTCTGGAAAGGTCTCGCGCTTCAAGATGCTGGCGGGCACCGGGCTCTCGAACCTCGGCGGCGGATGGCTGAGGATGAGATAGCTGATGACGTAGCCAAATGCGAGGTCCAGCGCGATGAGAATCCCGAACAGGATCCAGTTTGCCCACCGCTTGCGCGACTTGAGGAGCTCGGCGCGCAGGCTGCCGATCATTGTCCCCCACCCTGCCCTCCCCCCTGAACGGGGGAGGGAGTTGTGGGCTTTTCGGTGAGTTGCAGGAAGACGTCCTCCAGCGATTGCTCTTGCATCCGCAGCTCGCTGACGTCCACCCCGTCTGCCACCAGCCGGCGGTTGATCGAGGCGGCTTGCGACGGATCGATGTCGACCGCCAGAATGCCCTCGCGCTCCTGGACCTTGCCGGCGCCGGCGACCGCCTCGAGAAGGCGGCGCGCCTGATCGATCGGCGAGGCTTTCACCAGCAGCGCTCGCCCGCCTCTCCCGCGGAGCTCGTCGACGGTCCCTTCCGCGACCAACTTGCCGGCGGCAATCACGCCGACCCGATCGCAGGTCAATTCGACCTCGTTCAGCAAGTGGCTGGAGAGCAAGACGGTCCGACCGCCGCTCCTCAGGTTTTTGATCAGGGCTCGCATCTCGACCGTTCCCTGTGGATCGAGCCCGCTGGTCGGCTCATCGAGGATCAGCAGGTCGGGCTCCTTGAGCAGCGCCGCCGCCACTCCGAGGCGCTGTTTCATGCCTGTCGAATAGGTCTTGAACTTGAATCGCGCACGATCCTTCAGATCAACCTGCTCCAGGGCCGGCTCGATCCGCGATTTCGGAACGCCGGCATAGCGCGCGACCACTCGCAGGTTGTCCCGCCCGGAAAGATAGGGATAAAACGCGGGCGTCTCGACCATGGCGCCCATCCGAGCCAGGCTCGTGGGACTGCCCGGCGACGCCCCCGCGACCACCGCGCTACCGGACGTCGGATGCAGCAGTCCCGAGAGCATGCGCAGCGTCGTCGTCTTCCCCGCGCCGTTAGGACCGAGGAAGCCGAAGACCTCGCCGGTGCGGACGTGAAGGTTCAGATCGTTGACCGCGAGCACGCCGCTGGAATACCGCTTGGTCAGGCCATGGGTTTCCACAGCCAGGGATTCGGCCACACCCACCTCCTCGCGCTCAGAATAGCGCCGTGCGAGGGCGAACGCGCGCCTGGAATGTGGTGAGTTAGCTGGCGGCTCCGCAATCGGATTTGCGCCTCATCCTCGCGGCGAGGCTGCTGCGAGGGGCAGCCTTCGGAATGTCCGCCGTCGCCATCGGGCTGCATCTCGAGCGACTTGGGTTTTCCGCCGGAGCGATCGGACTGGTGTTGACCGTCGCCCTGCTCAGCGCCGCCATCACGGGAGTATTGGGAGCCCAGCTCTCGGCGAAGATCGGTCGCCGCTATACGCTGGCGCTCGCCGGCGTCTTGATGGCGGTGACCGGCGCGGACCTGGCGCTGGCATCGGCGCCGTTGCTGGTGGCGATTGCCGCCGTGACCGGCATGCTGGGGACAGGCAACATCGACTTCGGCGCCTACGCCTCGGTGGAGCAGGCATCGCTTGCGGAGTCCGCACACCCACGGCGGCGAAACCTTGCCTTTGCCCGCTATTCGTTGACCGGCGGTATCGCGGCCGCCGCCGGCGCCGCGATTGCGTCCACCGCTGTCGACCTCCCTCGCGGGCGGCTGCTCTACGGCGTGTACGCGCTGGCCGGTATCGCCACCGCGGTTCTCGCCTTGCGGCTTTCACCTCGCGCCGAAGGGCCGGTCGCCAGTGCCGCGCTCACCACCAGGCAGATCCGGGGACTGGCGCGGCTGTCCGCCCTCTTCGCCGTCGACGCGGTCGGCGGCGGTCTGGTGGCAAATGCGGTGATCGCCTACTGGCTGCACGTGCGCTTCGGGGCCGGTGCCTCCACGCTCGGTCCCGCCTTCACCGCAATCGCGCTGCTCCAGTCGGCGTCGTACGAAATCTCCGGACGCCTGGCCGATCGCATCGGACTCATCCGCACCATGGTCTTTACGCACGTGCCCAGCAACGTCTTGTTGGCGCTGGTTCCGCTCAGTCCGAGCCTGCCATGGGCGATCGGCATCCTCTTTGCCCGCTTCAGCCTCTCGCAGATGGACGTTCCAGCGCGGCAGGCCTATGTGGTCTCGATCGTCCCGCCCGCAGAGCGCGCCGGCGCGGTCGCGTTCACCGGACTGGTTCGCGGAATCGCTCAGGCAGCGGGGCCGCTGATCTCGGGAGTGGCGATCCAGGGTGCCGCCCTTGGGCTCCCCTTCTATCTCGCCGGCGGCCTGAAGCTCATGTACGACGGCACGCTGTACGTCGCCTTTCGCAACCGCCGCGCCGAACACGAAACGGTCGGTTGAGCGCGGATCCGGCATCGGGTCGCCCCGTCCGTTTCATCAGGTCCTGAGCTTCCCAGGAGTGGGCATTAATGAGAGTGAGATGAAACGCATTCCAGCCAGCGGTAGCGCCGGTCTTGCGGCGTCGGCGATCATTCAGGCAGCGCTGGGACTGGAGTTCTCCCTGTCGGGCCTCAACAAGTTTGCGGACTGGAACTTCATCGAAAACTTCCGGGCATTCGTCAATGCCAGCCCGGGAACCCGATCCGGTGTGCTGGCACCCCTGATTCACGCCGTGATCCAGCCGAATCTGGTGTTCTTCGCAGAACTGACTCGCTTCACCGAGGTCCTCCTTGGCGCCGTCCTGCTCATTGGCGCGGTCGAAGTTGGTCGCCGCAGGCTGTCGGGACGGATCGCGAAACCGCGCCGCTATGAAGCGGCGGTTGCGCTCGTTGCCGCGCTCGCCGGTGTCGCCGCCGCCGGACTCTCGCTGACGATTGCACTCCTGATGGGCGAGCAGCTGCCGGCAATCATGCCGGGGCGCGCCCTTACGACCGCGATCCCGGTGGAACTGATGCTGATTCCACTGGGGATCGCCGTCGCCTGGATGGAAACCGGCCGCTTCCTGGTCTTGCGGAGCGACGCTGCTGGGAGAGCCGGCGCCAATCTCGCCAGGCCCTCTCAGCGCGTCGATGCGAAGGAGGAGGTCGCGGGGCGAACCCCGAATTCAGTCTGGCGCGAG
>DATASI010000070.1:0-5200 GCA_036269255.1 Candidatus Dormiibacterota bacterium | reverse complement strand
GCTGCAGGTTGAGAGGCTGAAGTAATGGCAAAAAAGAAAGTCAAAGCCAACGTCAAGATCCAGCTGGAGGCCGGCAAGGCCACGCCGGCGCCGCCGGTCGGCACCGCGCTCGGCCCGCACGGCGTCAACATCATGGAGTTCGTCAAGTCCTACAACGACAAGACGGCGCCGATGGCCGGCCAGGTGATCCCGGTCGAGATCACCATCTTCGAAGATCGAACCTTCACCTTCGTCACCAAGACGCCGCCGGCGGCGGCGCTGTTGAAGAAGGCGGCCGGCGTCGAGAAAGGATCGGCCAAGCCGAACAAGGAAAAAGTGGGCAAGGTCAGTCGCCAGCAGGTCCGTGAGATTGCGCAGCTGAAGCTGAAGGACCTCAACGCCTATGACGTCGAGGCGGCGATGAAGATGGCCGAGGGGACGGCGCGCTCGCTCGGCATCGAGGTGGCCAGCTAATGCCCAAGCAGCGCGGCAAGAAGTACGAGGAGGCCGCCAAGGCGATCGACCGCAACGAGCAGTATTCCCCTGACGACGCCGTTCGGCTGGTATTGAAAAGCTCGACCTCGAAGTTCGACGGCGCGATCGAGGCCCATCTGCGACTGGGGGTCGACCCCCGCCACGCCGATCAGATGGTTCGCGGATCGGTGACGCTGCCACACGGCACCGGCAAAAAGCGCCGCGTGCTCGTGTTCACGACCGGCGAAAAGGTGCGCGAGGCGCAGGAGGCGGGCGCTGACTATGTCGGCGCGGACGACCTGGTCAAGCGGATCCAGGAAGGCTGGCTGGACTTCGATGTGGCGCTCGCGACCCCGGACATGATGGGCCAGGTCGGGCGCCTCGGCAAGATCCTCGGCCCTCGCGGGCTGATGCCGAACCCACGGGCCGGCACCGTGACCATGGACATCGGCAAGGCCGTGAAGGACATCCAGGGTGGACGGATCGAATACCGTGTCGACAAAACCGGGATCATCCACAGCAACATCGGCAAGGCCTCATACAGCGAGTCGCAGCTTCGCGACAACCTCGCCGCGCTGATGGACGCGGTGGTCCGGGCCAAGCCGGCGTCGGCAAAAGGCCAGTATCTGAAGTCAGTCTTTCTGTCGCCCACCATGGGCCCCAGCGTTCCCGTCGACCCGGCGCTCGCCGGCCGCATGAGCTAACCGAGCAGGCGATGGCGAACGTCAAGACCGGCGATCCGGCAGTCGACACCTTCCTGAAGGGGTATGCCCCGCAGGTCCGCGAGATCGCCGTCAAGGCACGCGAGACGATCCTCGCGGTGTTCCCAACCGCCACCGAGAAGGTCTATCCGGGCTGGAGGGTGATCCAGTACGGCACGGCTGCCGACATGAAGACTGTCTTCGCCGTCATCTCGCCGCAGCGCGAACGGGTCAACCTCGGACTGAGCAACGGCGCTGACCTGCCCGATCCGGACGGCCTGCTCGAGGGCAGCGGCGCCACCATCCGTCACGTCAAGCTGACCTCGGCCGGCGCGGCCAGCGCGCCCGCCGTCCGGGCCCTGGTCGAAGGCGCCCTGAACGCAACCCGCGACGCCAACTGATATACTGCCGCTCCGCGACAACTAAATAGCCGAAGACCGCTGGTGCCGGCCCCGCCGGCTCAATGTCCAGCGTAGGCGAGACAGGGAAACTGAAATTGACCTCCTCGCCTGTTGCGAAGGAGGTTTTTTATTGGCGACAGCGACCAAGAAAGAAGCGAAAGTCGATAAGAAGGCCCTGAAGGCCGAGTCGGTGGCGGACCTCACCGCCCGGTTGAAGGCGTCCTCGACCGCCGTTCTCGCCGACTACCGCGGGATGACGGTCGGCCAGATGCGGGAGCTGCGCAGCAAGCTGCGCGACGGCGGCATCGAGATGGTGGTCGTGAAGAACACCCTCGCCCGGCGCGCCGCGAAAGCGGCCGGCTACGAGCCGCTCAACGCCGAACTGGTCGGACCGATCGCGATGGTCTTCGCGGGCGAGGACGTCTCGGCGCCGGCCCGGATCCTCAATGAGTACATCCGCGCCAATCGCAAGATGGCGATCAAGGGCGGGCTGCTCGAAGGCCAGGTCATCACCGCCGAGAGTGTCGTCGAACTGGCCGATCTTCCCTCCCGCGAAATCCTGCTCAGCCGCCTGTTGGGCGCGATGCAGGCGCCGCTCGGCAATCTCGCCAGCGTCCTGCAAGCCCCGATCTCGAAGCTCGCCCGCACCCTCGACGCCGTTCGCACGCAAAGAGAATCACAAGCACCTGCGGCCGCCGCGGCCGCCAGTTAGGAGGAACCAATGGCAAAAGTTAGCGTCGACGATTTCGTCTCCAGCCTCAAGGAATGGACCGTGGTGGATGTCATGAATGCCATCAAGGCCATCGAGAACGAGTTCGGTGTCACCGCCGCCGCGCCGGTTGCGGTTGCCGCCGCGCCAGCCGCCGGTGGTGCCGCTGCTGCCCCGGCGGAAGCCGAGCAGACCGAGTTCCAGGTCGTCTTGACCTCGCCCGGCGATGCCAAGATCGGCGTGATCAAGGTCGTGCGCGAGATCACGGGTCTCGGCTTGAAGGAGGCCAAGGACCTGGTCGACCAGGCTCCGAAGCCCGTCAAGCAAGGCATCAACCGCGAAGAAGCAGAAGGCGTGCTCAAGAAATTGAAGGACGCCGGCGCGGGCGCGGAGATCAAGTAGGCAGGTAGTAACCCCCCACCCTTCCCTTCCCCCAAAACGGGGGGAGGGAGTCGGGTCGGGTTGGGGAGGGGTAAGCAATTCCTCGCTATCTCATTTCGGCGCTGGGCCAGGATCTCGAGCCCAGCACGGCCAACATCGTCCAGTGCCTGGTCGAGACGAAGCAGGGCTTCTGGCTCGGCATCGAGAACCCGGACGCTGATGACTTCACCTTGCTGGAGCAGACCTTCAAGTTCCATCCGCTGACGATCGACGACATCAAGCACCGCAATCAGCGGCCCAAGGTCGATGAATATCCCGGCTACGTCTTCGTCGTGCTGTTCACCGCGGAGCTCGTCGATGGCAACCGGGTGGAGCTTCGCGAACACCACCTCTTCCTCTCACCGCAGTACCTGGTCACCGTGCACCTTGAGCCCTCCGACCCGCTCAAGCGGCTTCACGAGCGGATCAAGGCCAACCCGGATGTCACCCACCACAAGACCTCCTACCTCTTCTACATGGTGGTCGATCAGCTGGTCGATGCGATGTTTCCCGTGCTCGACCGGCTCGACGACGCCACGGATGAACTGGACGACCGGATCCTCCAGCGGCCCGACAGTGGGGTGCTCAGCGACCTGTCCGATCTGAAGCGAACCATGGTGGAGCTCCGGAAGGTGCTTGGTGCCCAGCGCGACGTCTTTCAGAAGCTGACGACCTCGTCGCTCGGCGATCCGGAAGGATCGCTGGCCTCAGACTTCCCGCGCGAGATGTCGATCTATTACCGGGACGTCTACGACCACCTGGTCCGGCAGTACGAGGAGGTGGACTCGCTGCGGGACGTGCTGAGCACGTCGATGGACGTCTACCTGTCCACCGTGTCGAACCGGCTCAACCTGCGCATCACGCGATTGACCGTCTTTGCCACCCTCTTTCTGCCGCTCACCTTTCTGACTGGCTTTTTCGGCATGAACTTTGCCTGGCTGGTGACCCACATCGCCCCCGCCTGGACCTTCTGGGTGCTGGCGGTCGGCGTCATGCTTACCGTCAGCGCCGGCCAGCTCTGGTATTACCGCCGGCTCGGCTGGATCTGAAGGCGGCGGTCGACCGCGCCGGCTAGGCCTGGTCGACCATCCGGCAGGGGATCTCGGTTTCCTCGTCGAGGTGGTAGCTAGCGCAGATCCGGTGATAGCCGTCGGCCACCGTCAGGGCAGGTCCGGCGTCGAGCCGGCCGCGAACCAGGAGGACGGGGGAGAGCTTCTTGCCGGCCTTGACTTTGCGCAGGTCCTTGGCGACGTGGAAGCTGCCGGGATCGAGGGCCGGGAGCCGGCTGGCCCGAAGCAGATCTTTGGCCTGCCAGTGCTGGATCTTGGCCTTCTTCAGCCGGGCCACCAACCGCTTCGCCGCCGCCGGCGGCATCAAGAGGCTGAGGTAGTTTTCGGCGGCAGGGTAGTCGCGGTCGTCCGGATCCTCCTTCCAGTTGGCCATCGCCGGCGCCATGTTGCGAGCCTACACCCGTTGTACCGGCAGGAGACACTCCCCATGTTCAAGTGGATGCTGTTTTTCGTATTGATCCTGGGCCTGATCCTGGCCTTCGTCACCTGGGTGATGGGGGTGCCCATCCCGGGGTTTTCCGGCTTCACTCAGAACCCCTTCAACCAGTAGCCGAAAGCCTTCCATTCGGCTGCGGAGGGGTGCTAGACTACCGGCGATTAGTCTGAGTCGGTTCTGTTCGGCGTTCTGACCCGTTCGAGCCCCTCCCCGGGGGACCGGCCCCGGGGCCCGATCGCGAAGCGGCAGTTTCGCGACAAAGGCGTTTGCGTCCTTGACACTCTGGGTACCCTAATGGTACTATTGCCGTTCGGTGCTTCCCGGGTTGCTTTTCCGCGTCCCTAGCACTACCTGCCTGCCCACCATTCATTCCCGCTTCATCTGAAAGGAGAGTCCATGATTCAGCCTTCCTCTGACGGCTCTCGCGTTTCCTACGGCCGCATCCCCGAGATGCTGCCGGTGGCCAATCTGATCGAGACGCAGCTGCGCTCGTTCAACTGGTTCAAGCGCGAGGGCTTGCGCGAGCTCTTCGAAGAGATCAACCCCATCACGGACTACACGGGGAAGAACTACGAGCTCAAGTTCCTCGATTACGAATTCGGCCAGCCGAAGTTCGACAAGGAAGAGTGCCGGAACCGCGACATGACCTATGCCGCGCCGCTGCGCATCAACACCCGACTGACCATCCGCACGGGCGAGAACGCCGGCGAGATCAAGGAGTCGGAAGTGTTCATGGGCGACTTCCCGATCATGACCGAGGAAGGCACCTTCATCGTCAACGGGACCGAGCGCGTGGTCGTCTCCCAGCTGGTCCGGTCGCCGGGCATCTACTTCACCTCCGGCGAGGACCGCGCCTCCGGGCGGATGCTGTACGCCGCCAAGCTGATCCCCAACCGTGGCGCCTGGCTCGAGATCGAGACCTCGGGCAAGGACATCCTGACCGTCAAGATCGACCGCAAGCGGAAGATCCCGGTCACCACGCTGGTCCGCGCGCTCGGCTACGGCAGCAA
>DATASI010000069.1:0-2349 GCA_036269255.1 Candidatus Dormiibacterota bacterium | reverse complement strand
GATTTCCTACCCGCTTCATCTGGGCGTGACCGAGTCGGGCCCACCACGCACAGGGTCGGTCAAGAGCGCGGTTGGCATCGGTGTGTTGCTGGAGGAGGGCATCGGCGACACCATCCGAGTCTCGCTGGCCGGCGACTCCGTGGAGGAGGTCGAGGTCGCCTACGGCATCATCAACGCGCTCGCCGAGAAGCAGACCGGCCCGAACCTGATCGCCTGCCCGATGTGCGGCCGGCTCGAAATCGACATGCTGCCGATGGTGGCAGAAGTCGAGAAGGCGCTGAAGAAGATCAAGCGACCGATCAACGTCTCGGTGATGGGCTGCGTCGTCAATGGCCCGGGCGAAGGCCAGCACGCGGACATCGGGATCGCCGGCGGCAAAGGCAAGGGGATTCTCTTCAAGCATGGAAAAATCGTCGGCACCTTCCCGGAAAAGGAGCTGGTTCCGGCGCTGCTGAAGGAGCTGGACATCATCGCCCGCGAGGACGCACAGAAACTAGCCAGCTAACTCGTCGCCCGTATACTCCGTAGCCACATGGCTGACGACGAGAAGCCCGAAACCGGCTTCGTCAAAGAGATCCGTAAGCAGTCGGTCGATTTTCCGGGTTGGTACAACGACGTCGTCCGCAAGGCCCAGCTCGCTGATTACTCGCCGGTCCGCGGTTGCATGGTCATTCGTCCCTATGGCTACGCGGTCTGGGAAAACATCCGAGATCCGCTCGACCAGCTGATCAAGCAGACCGGCCACGAAAACTGGTACTTCCCGGCGTTGATCCCACTGAGCTTCCTGATGAAGGAGGCCGAACACGTGGAGGGTTTTCAGCCCGAGTTCGCCATGGTGACCCGCGGCGGGGGAGAGGAGCTGAAAGAGCCCCTGGTGCTGCGGCCGACCTCCGAAACCATGATCGCCAGCGTGCTGAAGGACTACATCCAGTCCTATCGTGACCTGCCGCTGCTGACCAACCAATGGAACAACGTCTTTCGCTGGGAGCTGCGCACTCGGCTCTTTCTGCGGACGCTGGAATTCCTCTGGCAAGAAGGTCACACCTTCCACGAGACGGCCGCCGAGGCGGAAGAGGAGGTCAGCCGGATGCTCGAACAGTACCGCCGCATCGCCGAAGACTGGTGCGCCATTCCCGTCCTGGCCGGGCGCAAATCCGAGAGCGAGAAGTTCGCCGGGGCGGCGTACACGACCGCGATCGAGGGCATGATGCTCGATGGCAAGGCGATGCAGATGGGCACCTCGCATTACTTCGCCCAGAACTTCACGCGCGCCTACGAGCTGACCTTTACCGGACGCGGCAATGAACGCGAGCATCCGTACTCGACCAGCTGGGGGATGAGCACCCGCATGGTGGGTTCGGTGGTCATGGCGCACGGCGATGATTTCGGGATGCAGCTGCCGCCGCGGATCGCCCCCGTCCAGGTCGTCATCATTCCGATCGTGCGAAGCGACGCCGAGCGCAGCCAGGTCGAGTCGGCCGTTGCCGGCATCACCGCGGCCGTCGACGACATCCGGATCAAGGTCGATTGGCGTGACGAGCGTCCGGGATTCAAGTTCAACGAGTGGGAGCTCAAGGGTGTTCCCATCCGGATGGAGATCGGGCCGCGTGACCTGGCCAAGGGTGAGGTGACGCTCGTCCGGCGGCTCGACCGGGCAAGAACGGCCACGCCGATCGGCGACTTGCCGACTGCGGTGCCGGCGATGCTCGAGTCGATCCAGCTCGGGCTCTTCGAGCGGGCCAGACAGTTTCGTGAGGCGCACACGAGTCGCGTGGAATCGCTCGACGCGCTGGTTCGTTTTTTCACCGAGTCGGTTGGCTTTGCCATCACTCCCTGGTGTGAGGCAGAGCAGGACGAGCTCACGGTCAAGGCGCGAACCGGTGGGGCCACGACCCGGGTCATCCTTGGCCGGGCGACCGCGGACCAGCGGTGCGCGATCTGCGGACGGCCGGCGACGGTTGAGGTCGCCTGGGGAAAGGCCTACTAACACCCGCCGGTCGGCGGTGACTGATTGGGCGTACGGAAGTTCGGGGATAATCACCGGACAAGGACCAGGACATGCAGTTCGCTGATCTGCTGACGAAAGTCGCGTATCTACCGCCCGGGGACGTCGAGGTGTTATCGCGGGCGTACGACGCGGCCGCCAGCGCTCACCACGACCAGAACCGGCTGTCCGGCGAAAAGTTCATCGAGCATCCCCTCAGCGTCGCCTCGATCCTGGCGGATCTTCAGCTGGATCGCGATACGCTCGCCGCCGCCATCCTGCACGACACGGTCGAGGACACCCATCTCACCGTATCCGATTTGGAGCAGAGCTTCGGACCGACCGTCGGCAAGCTGGTAGCGGGG
>DATASI010000068.1:0-18692 GCA_036269255.1 Candidatus Dormiibacterota bacterium | reverse complement strand
TCGACCGCGGCGATCTCACCGGTGGTTTCTGGAATGACGGTGGCCATCGCCTCGTGGCGCAAGTAGACCGGGATCCCGGAGGATTCCAGGACCGCTTTCCAGGTATCGGCCTCTGTCAGGCCGTTCGCCGTGACCAGTTTCACGAACGCAGGTTCATTGCTATTGGAGCTCATGTACCCTCCTCCATCCGGAGCAGTGCCGCCAGGTATTGGTCAGGATCAAAACGATTGAGGTCCTCGAGGCCCTCGCCGATGCCGACGAGCTTTACGGGGACGCCAAGGTCCGCCTCGATACTAAGCACTATGCCGGCCCGGGCGCTGCCATCAAGCTTGGTGACGACCAGGCCGGTGAGGCCGATCGCCTCCTGGAATACCTTGACCTGCTGGGCGGAGTTCTGCCCGATGTGGGCATCGAGCACCGCCAGCACTTCCTGCGGCGCCTTTTCATCCTGGCGCTGGAGCACGCGGCGCACCTTGCGCAGCTCCTCCATCAGGTCGCTCCGGGTATGCAGGCGCCCCGCGGTGTCGACGATCACGGGGCTGGCCCCCCGGGCACGCGCGGCCTGGACCGCATCGAACGCGACCGCACCGGGATCGGCTCCTGGCTGGTGGCCGACGACCTCGACCTGGGCCCGCTGTCCCCAGAGTCTGAGCTGGTCGATGGCGGCGGCTCGGTAGGTATCCGCGGCGGCCAGCAGTGGCCGGCGTCCTTCGCGCCGAAGCAGGTCGGCAAGCTTGCCGATGGTCGTGGTCTTCCCCGAGCCGTTCACCCCGACCACGAGGATGACCGCCGGGGAGCCTTCGAGCTGCAGCGCCCGTGACCGCGAGCCCATCTCGTTGAGCAAATCCCGTCGCAAGTAGTCGAGCGTTTGCAGCGGGGAGCGAAGATGCGCCCCGGCCGCCTGCTGCCGCAGCTCACGCACGACCCGCTCGGTGATCGCGACGCCGGCATCGGCGGCAATCAGCGTCGCCTCGAGGTCATCCCAAAAGGCCGCGTCGAGCGCCGGGCGGCCGAACACTTCCTTCATGTCGGCGACGTAGGCCTGGCGACCCGCATCGAGCGTTTTGGCGAACCGTTTCCAGAAGCCCTGTCGTTCGCCTGCCTCCGGCTCAGCCGGCATCACTGTGAGCTTAGGCGGAGCGCTCGCCGACGGGGACCAGGTTGTCCTGGTGCAGCCGAACCGAAACGATTCGCGAGATGCCATGCTCGCCCAACGTGACCCCGTACAGGGCACCGGCCTCGGCCATCGTCGAATGGTTATGCGTCACGATCAGGAACTGCTGCTCGCGAGACAGGCGCTTGAGCACGCGGTTGAAGCGCACCACGTTGGCGTCATCCAGCGCGGCATCGACTTCGTCCAGGACGTAGAAGGGACTCGGATTCACGGCTTGCAAAGCAAAGAGGAACGCGAGCGCCGTGAGCGCCCGTTCACCGCCGGACAAAAGCGTCAGCGGCTGCAAACGCTTGCCGGGCGTCTGGGCCAGGATCTCGACGCCGTCATCGAGTGGGTCGCCCTCCGGCTGGCTGTCGAGCCGCAGCGTCGCTCGACCGCCGGGGAAGAGCTCGGCAAAGAACTCCTGGAAATTCGCGGCCACCGCCTGGAACACCGTCCGGAACCGGCCATCGATCTCGCCCTCGAGCCGTTCGCGCAGTTCATTGAGCTGCAGCGTGGCCTGTTCCAGGTCCGTGAGCTGGCTGCTCAGACTATCGCAGCGCTCGCGAACCTGGGCGAACTCCTCCGGTGCGAGCAAGTTGACGGCGCCCATCGCCTCCAGTCGTCGTTGCAAGCGGGACACCTCGCGCTCCGTTTTCTGCCAGTCGAGCTCGGCGATCGGTTCGGCGTCGTCCTCGATCGCCTGCCCATCCTGCCGCAGCGCGGCAGCGCAGCGGTCGACTTCCATCTGGGCCGTGTCGCGCTCGATCGCCGCAGCGGCGCAGCCATCGTCAGCATGCGCCAACTCGACTTGCAGGCTGACATTCCGTTGCTCGTCCTCGCGCAACTGCGTCTCGAGCCCATTGAGCGCGTCGTCGTCGGGCAATGGCATGGCCTCGAGGGCGGCCAGTTCGGCCTCGAGCACCTGGCCCCGTTCGATCCATAGCCGTCGCTCCTCGTTGATCAGCGCCGGTTGCAAGGCGAGCTCCTCCTCAACCGCACGACGCTGGGCCAGTTCGGTGCCATGCGATTGCACGACCTGCTGAGCTCGCTCGAGCTGACGGTGCAGGTCGTCCGATCGCTGCCGGGCCAGCGCAGCCCGGAGCTCGGCCTCCTGGCGCTTGAGGACGAGGCTCCCCAGGACGCTGGCGCCCGCCTGCAACTCGGTGTCGATGTGGCGCTGTTCGGTCTCGATCGCGACCCCGCGCTCCTCGAGCTGAGCCTGCCGGGTGAGCGCGCTCAGCTGCGAGGCTTCGGCTTGCTGGAGGAGCGTGGTCAGGCGCGTCAGCTGCTGGCGGAGTTGCCCTTCATGGTGCCGCTCGCTCTCCAGGGTCTCGGTCAGGGCAGCCAGCGCTCCCGCCGCCTTGGCGGTTGCCGTCCGCGAGGCATCGAGCCGATCGACGATCAGGAGCCTTTCGGTCAGCAGCCGTGAGCGGGTGGTCGCGCTTTGCTCGACCGCGTCGGCGGCCTCGAGCGACGCCTCCCGTTCTTCAGCGAGGGACTGCTCGGCCGCCCGAATCCGCGCCTGCACGGTGAGCACGGCATCGGCCGCCTTGCCACCGCGATACGAAACCGCGGTGACGATCTCGCCGGCGGCTGTCACCGCCCGCAATCCCGGATCTGTGGCCAGGACGCGTGCTGCCTCCGAACGATCCGCGACCAGCACGACGCCATCGAGGAGGCGCGCGAGCAGCCGCACCACGTCCTCGGGGCCGTGGACCACGTCGAGGACTGGACGGAGCCCATCGCCGATCCGGGCTGGGAGCTCGCCGTTCGCGGGCCAGAGCAGGGTTTCCCTCGCGTGCTCGGCATCCTGCAAGGCGGCGGCTGCTTGCTCGAATCCATCCCGATCACGCGCGACCCACCCGTGCAGCCAGCCTTCGAGAGCCGCCTCCACGGCGGGTCGATATTGCGGGTCCACCTCGATGACTTCGAGCAGCCGCTCCCAGTTATCAGCGCCCGGCAGCGGTCCGCGCCGCTGGGCGCCATCCAGCAGCGTGCGCAGGGCTCCGAGCTCCGCCTCCAGCGCGCGCAAGCGGGCCTCGTGATCGATCACGGCCTGGCGGGAGATGTCGAGGTCATGGTTGACTCGAGAAACCTCCTCCTCGACGAGCGCCGCGCTCGACGTCGCCTCGCTGAGCCCCGCTTCCGCCGATTCGAGCGTTGAGCGCCGGCTCTCGAGCTCCGTGGTCAAACTGTCCTGGCGAACGGTCCAGGCATCGAGTTGATGGCGGACCTGCGCCTGCTGCTCGGTGACGAATTGCAGCCGACCCTCCAGCTGGCGAAGCTCAGCCGCCAGTGCCAGCCTTTCACGCTCCAGGTCCTGGCGCTGCGCCTCTACGGCAGATCGCTGCTGATCAAGCGTCGCCTGTTGTTCGGCCGCCAACCGCTCGTGCTCGATTGCGGACTGCATGGCGACGTCAGCGGCGACCAACTCCGCCCGGGCCGCCTCAACCGCATCCATCAGCTCGGCGACCACGCGTCCACCCGCCCGTTCGGATTGGCTCAAGCGGGCAAGCTCCGCCTGCAAGGCTTCGAGCGCCTGGACGGCGGCGAGGTTGCGCTGCTGGGCGATGTTCGCCTGGTGCTGGCACTCTGCCAGGCGCAGCCGCACGTCGGCTGAGGACTCTTGCTGACGCCAGCGAGCTTCGCGAGCCTGCAGCAAGGCCGTTCGGTGCTCGGCGTAAAGCGGCTCGAAGTCGGTTACCGCCTGCACGGCCGCCAGCCGTTTCTGCTCCGCAGCCTGCACCCGGTTTTGCGCACGACGAAGTTGAACCATCGCCTTGCGCCAGGCATCGCGCGCCAGACTCCCCTGCAGCGCCTTCAACGATTCGGCGACCCGCTGGTACTCCTCCGCCGCCGATGCCTGGACGCGCAGTTCCTCGGCACGCGGTGTCAGCTCGTTGAGAATGTCGCGCGCACGCCGCATGTCTCGGTCGGCCTCGGCCAGCCGGTTGAGGGCTTCCTGCCGCTGGTCACGCAATCGGCGCACGCCCGCCGCCTCTTCGATCAGCTCCCGGCGCATCGCCGGGGCCGCCTGGATGACGAAATCGATATCGTTCTGCGCCGTCACGGCGTAGCCGTCCTGGCGTAAGCCGGTGCTGGCCAGCAACGCATCGATGTCCTTCAACCGGGCCCGAGACCCGTTTACCAGGTACTCGCTTTCGCCCGAACGGAACAGCCGTCGCGCAACTTCGATCTCGTTGAACTCGACGTTCAACCGCTGGTCGGCGTTATCGAGCAGGAGCGTCACCTCGGCCATGCCAACCGCTGACTTGCCGGGCCCACCTGCATAAATCACGTCCTCCATGCGATGGCCACGAAGCCCGCGGGCGTTCCGCTCACCCAGCGCCCAGCGGATGGCATCGACCAGGTTCGATTTTCCGCTGCCGTTTGGACCGACGATGGCCGTAATGCCGGTGCTGAAGGTCAGCTCAGTGCGACGGGCGAAGGTTTTGAACCCTTGCAGTCGCAGCGACTTCAAATGCACGGGCTAGCGCGTCATGAACACAGAACGATCGCGCCCTGCAGAAACGTAAGCATGGACCACGGCGCGGGTCACGCGTGTATTAGAGCACGTCGCCACCGGACAAGGCAACCGGATCAGGCGGGGTAGACGTTGATCTCGGTCGCTTTCACGCTGATCCAGACGGTATCGCCACGGTCGAGCCCGAGCTCCTTGACGGCGGCGGGTGTCACCTCGGCAACGACGGACGGTTGGCCGGCGAGACGGACCCGGACGCGATCCGCACTGGCGTCGAGGTCGACGGCCCGTCCCTGCCAGACATTGCGGGGCGTACCCTCGGGCCGCCCACGATAGAGCGCCACGGTCCGTGGGTGGATGATGGCGAAGACCTCGCCGTCGTCCGCGCCGGCGACCGTGAGAGACCCGCCATCGGTGAGCGTGACGACATTGTCGGCGGCACGACCGCGAAAGAGGTTGACGCCGACCAGGTCGGCGACATATCGCGACCGCGGGTGCTGCGTCACGTCGGCCGGTGAGCCCGATTGCAACACGCGGCCCTGCTCGAGGATGAGCAGACGATCCCCCATCGCCATCGCCTCGACCGGATCATGGGTCACCAGCAATCGAATGCCGTCGAATGCCGCCAGCTGGCGGCGCAGCTCGCGCCGCACGCTCACACGGGTGCTCGCGTCGAGCGCCGCCATGGGCTCGTCGAGCAGCAGCAGCGCCGGCTCGGTCGCCATGGCGCGCGCCAGCGCAACCCGCTGCGCCTGTCCACCGGATAGCGACGGCGGCCTGCGATCCCCGAGCTGGTCGAGTCCAAGGCGCTCCAGCCACTGGCGGGCTCGCGCCCGAGCCGCCGAGGTTGTCATCCCACGCGAGCGAGGCCCAAAGGCCACGTTGTCGGTCACCGACAGGTGCGGAAAAAGCAGGTAATCCTGAAAGACGACGCCGATCGGCCGGCGCTCCGGCGGAATGCGAATCCCGCGCGCTGGCTCTTCGAGTACCACGTCATTGAGGACAAGGCGTCCTCGCTCGAGCGGCAGCAGACCCGCCAGGGCCCGCAGCAGAGAGGTTTTACCCGCGCCATTCGGCCCCAGCACCGCGATGGTTTCCCCGGCGGGTGCAGCGAACCCGACCTCGAGCTGGAAATCGCCGACCCTGGCCTGAACCTCGGTGAGCAAACTCACGGATCAACCGAGCCAGCGGTGGCGCAAGCCGATCAGAACCCCGAGGGAAACCGCGAGCAACAACAAGCTGAGGACGACGGCGCCATCGGGGTTGGTCTCCAGCGCGAGGTAAACCGCCAGCGGCATGGTCTGGGTGGTACCGGGGAAATTACCGGCAAAGGTGATGGTGGCGCCGAACTCGCCAAGCGCCCGTGCCCAGCAGAGGACGCCGCCGGCAACAAGCGCAGGGCGAACGAGCGGCAGCGTCACTCGCCAGAACACCATCCAGCGACCCGCGCCGAGCGTGCGGGCGGCGTCTTCGAATCGACGGTCCATCTGGCGAAGCCCCGCCTCAACCGTAATCACGAGAAAGGGCATGGCCACGAACGTCTCCGCCATGATGGCGCCCGCCGTGGTGAACGGGAGGCGGATGCCAAACCAGCTCTGCAGCCATCCCCCGAGCACACCCTCGCGTCCGAAGGCCAGCAGTAACGCCACACCGCCAACCACTGGCGGAAGCACCATCGGCAGGATGGTCAGGGCTCGCACCAGGCCTCGCCCGGGAAAAGGCGTGCGTGCGAAGATCCAGGCCAGCGGAACGCCGAGCACGATGGCAATGGCCGTTGCCGTCAGCGAGGCGAACAGGGAGAGCCGAAGGGCCGTGAGGGTATCGCGTGCGGTCAGCAGCTGCCAGGCGGATCCCCACGGCGTGCGGAGCAGCAGGCCGAGCAACGGCAGCATGAAGAAGGCTGCCCCCAGCGCCGCCAGCAGAGCCAGCCCGAGTGGGGGTCGAACCGGGCTATGGTCCAAGAAACCCGAACTGCCGGAGTGTTGCCTGTCCGCCGCCCGACTCCATGACATAGCCGATGAACGCCCGGGCGAGCGCGAGGTTCTGGGAGTCTTTGAGTGGAGCGACCGGGTAGGCGGCGATCACATTCTGAGCCTCCGGGATGGCCACCCCCTGCACCTTGGGACCGCCGGCTTTGACATCGGTGACGTAGACCAGGCCGGCGTCTGCCTCTCCGAGCGCGACCTTGCCGACCACGGACTTGACATCGGCTTCCAGGCTCGCGGGCTTGACCGTCACGCCGGCCTGCTGGAGCGCCTGGTTCCCGTACCGGCCACAAGGCACGACCGCGGCACAGAGCAGCACGATCAAACCCGGCTGCGACAGGCTGGCAAGACCCATGATGTGTTTTGGATTGCCGGCGCCGACCACGATCGCCAGGCGGTTGCGCGCAAAGATGGCCGGGGCACCGTGGATCAGGCCGCCGGCGACAAGCTTTTCCATGTTCGGCTGGTCCGCCGAGGCAAAGACGTCGGCATTCGCCCCTTGCTGGAGCTGCGTCACCAGGGTGGATGAGCCAGCAAAGCTGAAGTGCACGCTGCTTGTGGGATGCGCCCTTTGAAAATCGCTCCCGATCCGCGTGAATGCGCCGGTCAAGGAGGCGGCGGCAAAGACGGTGATCGAGCCGCTGGGGCCGGACGGCGTTGCCGCCGGAGTGGCTGCGGCCCCTCCGCAGCTTGCCAGGAGAAGGGCGCTACTCGACGTGGCCAGCGCGCGACGAATCCCGTTGGTCATCCTTTTGGCAACTCGACGATCACGTTGGTCGCCTTCACCACCGCCACGGCACGCATCCCCGGGGCCAGCCCGAGCTCATCGACCGCCTCCCGCGTGATCAGCGAGACCAGCCGGTGGGGTCCCGCCTGAATTTCGACCTGGGCGGCAACCCGATCCTTGACCACCCGCGTCACGATGCCGACGAACCGATTACGCGCCGATCGCCCGACGATTGGCTCGAGCTTCGACGCCGGCGGCGACGCCGCCATGTACCGCGCCAGGGCACGTCCGTCGATCAGCCGCTGCTTGCCCGAGTTTCGGAGTGTCGGCAATCGACCGCTGTCAGCCAGCCGCCGAACACTGTCGACGCTCACGCCGAGCAGCTCCGCGACTTCGCCGATCTTGTACGACGCCATGGCGGAATTCTAGCAATCGCTAGCTTTTGGCGCGCTAAACCTCTGAAATGCTGGCTTAGGCGGCTAACCGGCCGGGGCGCGTCGCGCTTCGGCGGCCACCGCTTCGAGCACCTCATCGGAAGCCGGAGCGGTGTCGAGCGCGCCCAATGCGGCCAGCGCCTCCCTGGCCGCCATCTGCTCCGCTGCCCGCTTGGTTCGCCCGGTTCCGACACCGTGGATGCCATCGCCGAACGTCACCTCAGAGGTGTACTCCCGGCGATGGCCCGGCCCGGAGGCCCCGATGATGTCGTACTGCGGCGTGGTCAAGAACCGCTCCTGGGTGACTTCCTGGAGGCGGCCCTTGTAGTTGTCATCGGGCCAGGCCTGGACATCGATCAAGCTTCGACTGAACAGGCGGTAGGCGGCCCGGTAGCCCTGATCGAGGAAGATCGCCCCGATCACGGCCTCGAACGTGTTGGCAAGAATCGACTGCAACGAACGGGCGCCCGTTTTGTGGGCGCCCTTTCCCAGCAGCAGGTAATCGCCCAGGCTCAGCCGCGACGCCAGCCGTGCGAGGCTCTTGGTGTTCACCACCGAGGCGCGCAGCCTGGTGAGCTCGCCTTCGTCCGAGGTCTGGTAGGTGTGATAGAGGTGTTCGGCCGCGATCAGCTCGAGAACGGCGTCGCCGAGGTACTCGAGCCGCTCGTTATCGGCCGAGCCGCTCTCGGGATGTTCGTTGTTGTACGAGCGATGGGTCAGCGCCTGCCGGAGCAGGGCGACGTCATGGAAACGAATCCGGAGCGTCCGCTGGAGCTTCTGTAGCGGCTCGTCCGCCTGAGCGACTTTCGGCTCAGGTGGTGATGCCGAGCTTTTCCTGGACGTAGTCCCAGGCGGCTCCGACGGTCTGAATCTTTTCGGCGTCCTCGTCAGGTATCTCCATCCCGTATTCTTCCTCGAACGCCATGATCAGTTCGACCAGGTCGAGGGAATCCGCATTCAGGTCGTCGACGAACGAGGCATCGGGCGTCACTTGCTCGGGCTCCACGCCGAGCTGCTCGGCGATGATGCCCTTGAATTTCTCGAAATTGTTCCCGTCCAAGTTCGACTCCCCTTTTGGCTAGTGCGAGCGGGTCAAATTCTAGTCGAAGCCCCCGCCATCCTCCTAAATTGGCAGACCGCCGTCAATGCCCAGAACCTGGCCGGTAATATACGCGGCCTCGGGCGATGCCAGAAACACGATCGCCGGGGCGACGTCGGCAGGGGTGCCAATCCGCGGGATCGCCGCGGCCTGGCGGGCACGTTCGAGCAGCTCAGCCGGAAGCCCGCTGGTGAGCTCGGTCTCGATGAAGCCGGGGGCGACCGCATTGACCGTGATGTTGCGGGAGCCGACCTCCTTGGCGAGCGCCTTGGTTAGGCCGATGAGGCCGGCCTTGGACGCACTGTAGTTCGCCTGTCCGGCGTTGCCGACGACCCCGGCAAGGGACGATACATTGACGATGCGGCCATATTTTTGCTTGAGCATGGGTCGCAGCGCGGCCTTGCTCGCGAGAAAGGCCGCCTTCAAATTGGTCTGCAGCACGATGTCCCAGTCAGCCTCGCTCATCCGCATCACCAGCGTGTCCCGCGTCAGGCCGGCGTTGTTGACCAGGATGTCGAGCCGGCCGAACTCCTTGACCACGGCCTCGACCGCCAGCGCCGGCGACGCTGAATCGCTGAAGTCCGCCTGGATCGCCATGGCCTTGCCTCCGGCACGGGAGACCTCTTCGACAAAGTGGTCGGCTTCCGGCTTCCGGCTCTTGTAGGTGATTGCCACCTTGACGCCTGCCGCCGCAAGTAGGTGGGCAGTGGCGCGCCCGATGCCGCGGCTGCCGCCGGTGACCAACGCGACCTGGTCGCGAACGCCGTCAGGCACGTACTGTCTGCAGGAACGCGTTCAGGCTGGCCACGCCATCGATATTGTGAAGCACCGCACCGGGCAGGATCTTCTTCACGAGCCCGGAAAGCGTTTTTCCAGGTCCGATCTCGACGAAGGTGTCGACGCCAAGCTCGGCCATCCGCACCACGGACTGGGTCCATCGGACGGGCCCGGTCAGCTGGCCAACCATCAGCGGTCGCACCTCGGTTGGCTCGGCGTGGACCTCCGCATCCGCATTGAAGACCTGCCGCCGGTCGAGCCGGCCTAATGGAATGCGGCCCCAGGCTGGCGCGAAGGTTTCGGCAGCCTTCGCCATCAGCGGTGAATGGAAGGCCGCGCTGACCGGCAGGCGCACAAGGCGGCGCGCACCGGCCTGTTGAAGCCGTGCCATGACTCGTTCGAGAGCGTCATCCGGCCCGGAGATCACCACCTGACCAGGCGCGTTGTAGTTGGCCGGCACGACGCCCGGTGCGCCACGGCAGATCGCTTCGACGGTCGCGTCGTCGAGGCCAAGCACGGCGACCATGCCTGAGCTGGCCGGAGCAGCGGCCGCCATCGCCTGGCCGCGCGCCCGCACCGCGAGCAGCGCATCCATCGGCTCGAGCCCGCCGGCGGCCACCAGGCCCGCGAACTCGCCGAGGCTGTGCCCGGCGACCGCGTCAGCCCGAGTGCCGCGCTCGGCGAGCGTTCCCAGTAAGGCGAGGCTGTGGAACACGATCGCCGGCTGGGCGTTTTCGGTCCGTTGCAGCTCGGCCGCCGGTCCCTCGAGCATAAACCGCCCGAGGGGCAGATCGAGCGTGTCCTCAGCGTTCTTCAGGAACTGCTTGGCAGCGGCATCCTGCTCGAGCAGGTCGCGGGCCATCCCCACAAACTGGGCGCCCTGACCTGGAAACAGGAAGCCGAGCGTGCTCAGGACCTAGTCGGTCTTGATGACTTCGCGCCCGTCGTAATAGCCGCAATTGCGGCAGATCGCGTGCGGCCGCTTGGGCTGGTGGCACTGCGAGCATTCGACAAGCTGGGTCCGCTTGATCGCCAGGTGGGCTCGTCGCTCACCCTGACGGGCGTGGGCGTATCGGGTCTTTGGGAGGGCCATGAGCGACCAATTATAAGGGTGATCGCGCTGATCGGGGCACGCCTAGACGAAACGCGACCGCCCGCCGTTCATCAGCCGCGGGACGGCCGTAGACGCTCGGCTCAGGACCTTCCGCTGACCACCTCGACTTCCCTGGCCTTCATCGCCGGGCCGCGCAGCGCCTCCACGCCCTTCTTCACCGTGGTGATGGTCCGCAGCAGCTGGCTCTCCAGGTTCTGCATCACATCCCAGGCGTAGCGGTCCGCCGCCCGGCGTGTCTCGTCGGCCTTGGCCGTCGCCTCTTTGAGAATCGTTTCGGCCTGCTTCTCGGCGCGCTTCAGGAGTTCCTGCTGGCCCATCATGGTCTGCGCGCGCTCGCTGGCCTTGTTGACGATTCGCGCCGCCTCGGCCTGGGCCTCGGAAAGCAGGCGCTGCTGCTCCTGCAGCGTCCAGCGGGCCTGTTTGACTTCGTCCGGCAGGCTCAGCCGGAGATCATCGATACAGGCCAGCGCCTCCTCCTGGTCGATGACCACGGTGCGGGTCAGCGGAATCTGCCGGCTGTGGGCGATCAGGTACTCGAGGCGGTCGATGGCTTCATGGATGTTCATGCCGGTGCTCCCTTGTTGCAAGACGTTGCTTGAGTGGTTCTACGACGCTGGGTGGAACGAATTCTGCGATGTCGCCGCCGAACTCGGCAAGCTCCTTGATCAGGCTGGAGCTGAGGAACAGGTGACGCAGACTGGTTGGAATGAAGACCGTGGTGA
The DNA here is from genome assembly GCA_036269255.1 of Candidatus Dormiibacterota bacterium. Classification (GTDB taxonomy): domain Bacteria; phylum Chloroflexota; class Dormibacteria; order CF-121; family CF-121; genus CF-13. The sequence continues at coordinate 7,197 of DATASI010000068.1, read as the reverse complement.
TCTCGGGTTCGAGACGTCGATTCATCAACGCCATCTGAAACTCGCTCTCGAAGTCGGAGACGGCGCGCAGCCCCCGAACGATGACCTTGGCGCCGACCCGGCGGGCGCAATCGATGGTCAGCCCATCGAAGGTGCTGACTTCCACCGCCGACCGCTGACCGAGGCTTTCCCGAATCATTCGCACCCGCTCCTCGGTGCTGAAGAGGGGCCGCTTGCTGGGATTCTCCAGCACCGCAATGATGACCCGGTCGAAGATGCCGGCGGCGCGGTCGACCACGTCCAGATGCCCGTGCGTCAACGGGTCGAAGCTCCCGGGATAGAGAGCGGTGATCACACGTACCTGTAAAACGTCAGTCGCGTGGTGCCATAGTCTCGGTCGCGCACGTGCGCCAGCCGGCGCAGGGCTGGCAGCGGCTGGCTGCGATGGTGTTCGACGACGACCAGGGCCTGGTCTCGAAGTGGCGCCGCATCAAGGGCGTGCAGCGCGGCGGTCAGGCCTCCGCCGTCGCGGTACGGCGGATCAAGGAGGAGGAGGTTATAGGTGGCGAGGTCGCCCGAGTGCGCCCGCAGCCAGTCAATGACGTCGGCGCCTGCAACGTCGCCCTGCTGGGCGAAGCCGGTTGCGGCCAAATTCTCGGCGACGATGTTAGCACAGGCTCGATCGCGCTCAACAAACGTTGCGGATTGCGCACCGCGCGAAAGCGCCTCGATACCAAGCGAGCCCGCGCCGGCAAACAGATCAAGCACCCGCGCACCGCGTATGCTGTCGCCGATGATGTTGAAGATGGCCTCCCGGACCATCGCCGTCGTCGGACGGGTGGACCGGCCGGGCGGCGTCTTCAGCAACCGCCCTCGGCTGACCCCGGCGGTCACGCGTGTCGCCGGTCCGCTCACGCGATGAGTAAAGCAGCCCCGCAGCAAAAACGCGCAGCCGCCCACCCGGGAGCACCCAGATAGTCGTCGTCGACGCGGTTGTGGGCGTCATCCTGGTCCTGGTCCTGCCGGTCGTTGCCGGACTGCTGATGGGACGCCTCTTGAGCATGATCCGGATCCGGCGCGTTCCTCCCGCCGGTCCGTCGCCCGCCGCGCCGACTAGTCCAGGGCGTACACCAGACGATACGCCGCGAGCTGGCGGCGGAGCGCCGGCTCGCCGTCCAGCTTCGGGTCGCGCTCCAAGAGGCGGACGGCCTCGGCCTGGACGTCGCTGATCAGCGCAGCATCCAACAGGCTCGCCATTTTGAACTCATGACCATGCTGGCGCACGCCATGGATATCGCCCATGCCTCGCAGGCGGAGGTCGATCTCAGCCAGGTCGAAGCCACTGGTATGGGTCACGACGGCATTCAGCCGGTTCATCGTCTCCAGGTCATCGACATCGGTGAACAGCAGGCAGTACGACTGATGGGTGCCGCGACGGACGCGCCCACGAAACTGGTGTAGCTGCGCCAACCCGAACCGATCCGCACCTTCGATCATGATCACCGTCGCATTCGGGATATCGATGCCCACCTCCACAACAGAGGTCGCGACCAGGATGGCGATCTCGCCGCGCTGAAAGCGTCCCATCACCTCTTCTTTTTCGGCGGGCTTCATTCGCCCATGGAGCAGACCGATCCGGCCGGCCAGCTCGGGGAAGACGTCGGCACGGAGCTTTTCGACCTCCTCGGTCGCCGAACGGACGCCCAGCTTGTCGGACTCTTGAATCAAGGGACAGACGACGAAAACCTGATGTTTCTCGTTGACCTGCTGCCGAATGAAGTCGTAGGCCGCCTGGCGGCCATCCGGCGGCACCAGGCGGGTCACCACCGCCGGCCGACCGGGTGGCATCTCATCGAGGACGGAAATGTCCAGGTCACCAAAGAGGGTCAGGCCGAGCGTCCGTGGAATAGGCGTCGCGGTCATCGAGAGGAAATGTGGCCAGGTCTCGCGCTGTCGAGCCGCCAGGCGCTGCTCCACGCCGAACCGATGTTGCTCATCGACGATCGAGAGCGCCAGGGCCTTGAAGCGAACGTCTTCCTCGAGCAACGCGTGGGTCCCGACCAGCACCTGCACGGCGCCCTCAGCCACGGACTGGAGGAGCGCGCGGCGCGCCGCGGCGGCAGTGCTGCCTAGCAGCATACCGACCACGACGCCGAACGGCCGCAGCAGCGATTCGACGACGTCGGCGTGCTGCCGCGCCAGGATTTCGGTCGGCGCCAGGAGCATCGACTGAAAGCCCGCCTGGTGGGTGTGATGCATCGCCATGGCGGCGACCGCGGTTTTCCCTGAGCCGACGTCGCCCTCCAGCAGACGGTTCATCGGCTCCCCTTTTGTCATGTCGGTCAAGATCTGCCAGGCCGCCTTCCGCTGCGCATTGGTCAGCGTGAAGGGCAGCGCCGCGACGAACGCCCGGGCGGCGGCTTCGTCGAAGGCGATGGCATGAGCAGGATGCGACTTGCGCGCGCGCTTGGCCAGCTGGTTTGCGACCTGGTTGACGAAGATCTCTTCGAAGACGAAGCGCTCGCGAGCGCGATCACGGGCGTCCATGGAGCTGGGGAAATGCATCTCCTTGATCGCCTGCGGCCGCGACATCAGCCGGCGCCGGACTACCAGCTCAGCCGGAAGGGTCTCCTCGAATTGCTCGGCCAACCAGAGCAGGGGCAGGATCTTGGGCCGCAGCCAGCGGGAGGTGAGGCCGCGTGTTTCGGGATAGACAGGAACGATCCGCGCGGCGTGCGTTGGATCCTTGGATGCCCGCTCGTACTCCGGGTTCTTCATGACCAGCCCACCGTTTAGCTCGACCGTTCCAGCGAGCAGAATTTGATCGCCCGCGTGCAGCTGCCGCGCGATGTAGGGCTGGTTGAACCAGACCACGTTGAGCTGGCCTGAATCGTCGGAGACGGTTGCCCGGGCGATGCGCATGTGCTTGCGTGAGGTGCGCACCTGTTCGATCTGGTACACCTGGCCGCGCACCGTCGTTCGCATTCCGGGACGCGCCCAGGCGATCGGTGTGACCGAGGCGAAATCATCGTGGCGGCGAGGAAAGTAGAGCAGCAGATCCCGGACCGTTTTGACGCCGACATGGTCAAGACGCTCGCGATACGCCTTATCGATCCCGGTGATCGCGGTAACCGGGTCGTCGAGGGTGAGCCTCGGCACGGTCAGGCGGTCAGATAGACGAAGCCGATGACACCGGGACCGGTGTAGGTTCCAATCACCGCTCCGGTTTCGGTCAGCGGAATCTCGAGCCCCGGGTAACTGCTGGAGACCCGCTCGCGCAGCTGCTCGGCATCGGCCCGGGCGCCGCCGTGCAGCACCGCAAGGTTGGTCAACTTGCCGTCGCGATGCAGCAACTCAACAAGTTTGTCGATGGCCTGCGGCCGGCCCCGCGCTCGGCCCAGCGGCGCCACCTCGCCGTCCTGCAGGGTGATGAGCGGCTTGAAGTTCAACAGCGACCCGAGCAGAGCCCTGGCCCGGCCGATGCGGCCGCCGCGCTCGAGGTAGGTCAGCGTATCGATGGCGGCCAGCACCCGAGCCTTGGGAATGAGCGCGCGGATTCGGTCGGCGACCGCCGCCAGGTCGGCCCCATCTTTGGCCAGCTTGGCGCCTTCGATCGCCAGGAAGCCGAGCGCCATCGACGTCGTCAGCGAGTCGATGGCGACGACGTGATCGGGATCGACCGCCTTGGCCGCCATCTCCGCCGCCCCGTAGGTGCCCGACACCTTGCTCGAGATCAGCACGGCGACCACGTCGTCGCCCGCCTCCCGGAATTTCCGGAAGACTTCCTCGAAGGCGCCCACCGAAGGCTGTGAGGTCTTGGGCAGCTGCGGCGAGGCCTGCAGCTTGGCGAAGAACTGGTCGCCGGTCAGCTCGACATGGTCTTTGAAGACCTCATCTCCGAAGCGAACGTTGAGGGGAACGATCGTGATGCCGGCAGTCTCCCGCTGCGCCTCGCTGAGGTCCGCAGTGGAATCCGTAACGATCCGGACCACGAACGGAGTATAGACAGGCGATGCCAGGCGCCGGTGATCCGTTAGATGCATCGAAGCCCAAGCCCATCACGCTTGTGAGTGGCCATGGCGGTCCGTCCGGCGACCCTGCTTCAATCGCCTGCGAGCCAGGCTCTCACGCTCGTCGGCTTTCTTGGTTTTCAGCTGATGGACGCCTGGACGACGCACCTGGGCCTCGCGCTCGACCATGCCGAGCTCAACCGGATCATGGCGCCGATCATCGCGACCGACGGTGAGCTGACCGCCTTTGCGGTGAAAGGCACGGCGGTGGCGGCGCTGCTCGCGGTGCTGATGCTTGCCGGTCGGCGCATCCCGCGGATCTGGTACGTGTACCAGGTCGCCGCCTGCCTCACCGCCCTGGCGGTTGTCGCCAACCTGCTCCAGCTGCTCTGAATTCGCCGCGGCCGGCCCGCGCTCGCTTACTCGACCGCCACCACGTAGGGGTAGAGCGCCTGCTCGCCCAGCTGGAGCTCGATCGAGGCGGTGGGATGCTCCCCGGCGACCGCGGCGCAAAGCGCCTCCCGCTCCGCTTCGTCGACATCCGCACCCGCGTAAATCGTGATCGTGCCCAGCTTTTTTGGGTCGATTCGCTTGAGCACGGCGCGCACGACGGCCTCCGGTGAATCGCCTTTCTCCACGATCCGGTCGTTGAGCAAGCCGATCACGTCGCCCTCCGCGATGGTCAGGCCGTCGACCTCGCTGTCGCGAACGGCTCGCGTGACCTCGATCGTCTGCACCTGCTTCAACGCGTGCGACATGGCGTTGGCATTCGCTTCCAGGTCGGCGCTGAAGTCGAAGGCGAACAGCGCGGCAATGCCCTGCGGCAGGCTGCGCGAGGGCACGACGCGTACCCGCTTGCGGGTCAGCTCGCTCACCTGCTGCGCCGTCATGATCACGTTGCCGTTGTTGGGCAGCACCAGGACGTCGTCCGAGGGAACGGATTCCACGGCGGAGAGGATGTCCTGGGTCGACGGGTTCATGGTCTGCCCGCCGCCGACGACGGAATCGACGCCGAGGCTTTCCAGGATGCGGCGGAAGCCATCGCCGCTGGCGACCGCGACCACGGCCAGGCGCTTGCTGCTCGCGGGCCGGCGAGCGCCCTCGCCCTGCAGGCGGTGATGCTGAGACGACATGTCATCGACCTTGAGCCGGCTGAGCGTGCCAACGCCGCTGGCGTAGCTGATCACGGCGGCCGGCTCCTGGGTATGGATGTGAACTTTGATTGCCGACTCGTCGCCCACAACGAGGGCGGAATCACCGTGGCGCTGCAGCTCGGTGCGCACGTCGTCGACCTCGAGCCCCTCGCCGTTGATGATGAACTCGGTGCAGTAGCCCCAGCCGCCAGAAGGCGCCTCGACCAGCTTGGGGCGCGCGTGATGGGTCGAGGGTCGCTCGAAGGATTCGAGCTTCTCGCCTTGCATCCGCTTCAAGAAGCCCTCCAGGATCAGTTGGAGGCCGAAGCCCCCGGCGTCGACGACGCCTGCCTGCTTGAGGATCGGTAACTGTTGTGGGGTCTGTTCGACCGCGGCTGCCGCCGCTTCGGCGGCGGCTTTGACGACGGCAGTGAGGTCGGCGTTTTGGGCAGCGCTCGCCCGAGCCGCCCGAGCAGCCTCTCGCGCCACCGTCAGCATGGTTCCCTCGGTCGGCTTCATGACCGCTCGATACGCGACCTGCGCGCCTTGCTCGAACGCCCGGGCCAGACCGACCCCGTCGACCGAGGCCTCCGAGCCGATCCCCTGGCAAAACCCGCGAAGAATCTGCGACAGGATGACGCCCGAGTTCCCGCGAGCCCCCATCAGGGCTCCATGGGCGGCGCGTTTCGCCATCACGGAGAGATCGGGATCATCCTGCGACCGAATGTCCTCGACCGCCGACTGAAGCGTCAGGAGCATATTGGTGCCGGTGTCGCCATCGGGGACCGGGAAGACATTGAGGGCGTCCACCTCGTCGCGGTTGATGGTGAGCCAGGCCAGCGACCCGAGCAGCGCCTCTTTGAACAGGCGGCCGTCGCACTCCGTAGTCGGCATCGTCGCCGCGTCAGCCAGCGTGCTCAGGCTCAGCCGCCGCTGACGTGGATACCCTGGACGCTGACGTTGACCTCTACCACGGGCAGACCGAGCGTCCGTTCGACCGAGTAGCGCACCGCATTAGATAGGTTGTTGGCGACCTCGGAAACCCGGGTGCCGTACTCGACGATGACGTAGAGCGAGACGGCGATGCCATCCTCGCGGACTTCGACGTCGACACCGCGGTGCAACTTGTCGCGGTGGAGGCGCTCGGCCAGGCCGTCGCGCAACCCGCGGGCAGCCATGCCGACCACGCCGTAGCAGCCACTCGCCGCGTGACCGGCGATGGTGGCGACGACATGGCGCGACACCTCAATCCGCCCGAGGTCTCTGGCCTGGATCAGCGTTCTCGGGGGCTTCCCGGTGCGCGGCGGGTTGGCCTTCGTCTTGGAGTCCATCGTGTGCTACTATGTGACGCTGAATTCGCCTCCATCATACGCGATGGCTTCGGAGGCGCCTAATCCCTGAAATACCATGGCACAACGCTGCGCAATCTGCGGAAAAGGGCCCCAGTACGGGCACAACGTCAGCCACTCCAAAGTGCGGACGAAGCGACGCTTCATGCCCAATCTGCACAAGGCCAGGGTCACGATCGGCGGCCGCACGCAGACCGCACTGATCTGCACCCGCTGCCTGCGCACCCAGGCGAAATCCGCTTAGTCGCCTAAGACCACGGGCGTTGCGGAGCCAGCGTGCCCGCGCGGCGAAACCCAGAGCAGCACACTCGCGCCCGGCCGCAGCCATGACGTATCAGCGCGAAGCTCGCCGTCGGAGAGCACCAGGTAATAGCTTCCGGCGCCGCGCAGCGAAATGACCCGGTCGGCGAGGTGGTCGACCACACCGGTCACCTGCCGCGGCAGCGCCGTATAACTCTGGGCGCTGAGCAATGCCAGCCAGGTGGTGAGCACGACGGCCGTCGTGGAGAGCGCCAGCAGGATCCGCCGGCCCCAGGCGGCGCCGGGCCAGAGCAAGCCATAAACAAGCCAGGGAAGCGTTACCGCGACCAGGGCCAGGCTGGTCTGCGTTTCCTGCCAGATGTTGCGCGCGTAGTCGCGCTGGCTGCTGTCACTCAGGTCGGCGCCGGGCGCCATGAACGGCGGGACGTGCAGACAGACGACGAGGGCCAGCAGGCTGATGACGAG
>DATASI010000067.1:0-2748 GCA_036269255.1 Candidatus Dormiibacterota bacterium | reverse complement strand
GAGGCGCTCCAGGCGGCCCATCCGGACGTGCAGATCTTCGCGGCGGCCCGGGACCGGCAGCTCAACAGCCAGAAATACATCCTGCCCGGGCTCGGCGACTACGGCGATCGCCTCTTCGGTACCTGACCGCCGCCGTCCTGGTTCTCGTCGTCTGCCTCCTCGCCCTGGTACAGGCTGGCGCGACTGGTGCCGGGCGTCAGGGAGCACCCGGCAAGAGCCTTGCCCCGGCCCCGTCGTCAGCCTGCCCTCGGTTGTTCCGGGTGGCCTTCGTTACCGACGCCGGCGGCCTCCGCGCCGACGGGCCGGCCTACCGAGGCGTCACGCAGGCCGTCGGCCAGATCGGGTGTGCGAAGAGCGAGTTGATCAGCTCGGTTCGGCCGTCGGACTATCGGCGGAATCTGCAGCTCGCCGCCGATCATCACAACGACCTGGTGGTCGCCGCCAGCTTTCTGCTCAGCGATGCTGTTGTCGCCGCCGCCCAGAGCAATCCCGGAATTCCGTTCCTGCTGGTGGACGCGGTCGTCCTGCCGGCCGGCGCGCCCAACTTGACGGAAATTGCCTTCCGGCGGGACCAGGCTGCCTTCCTCGCCGGCGCCCTGGCCGCCATGCTTACCCGAAGCGGCGTCGTCGCCGGCGTGTACGGGCCGGGCGGCACGATCGATCAGCAGCAGCGGCTGGCTTTTCAGCGAGGCGCTGACTACGTTCGGCCAGGCCTGCGGGTATTAGGCGCCGACCAGCCGGCTGACGACGGTGCGCCGTATGGGAACCCGGCCTGGGGCGAGTCCCAGGCGCGGGCGTTTGCCGGACAGAAGGCCGACGTCATCTTTGGCGCCGGCGGTGGGACGGGAGCTGGTGCACTCGCCGGCGCCGCCGCGATGGGTCGCCTCTGCATCGGCGTCGACGTCATCGCTCTGCCCGCGCCCGAGGATCCATCCTGTCTGGTGGCGAACGCCCGCACCTCGATCGATCGCGGCGTCGACCTCGAGGTGGTGGCTGCGGCTAGGGGCTCCAGGACAACCTGGCTGGTCTCTGTCGGTCTGCGCGAAGGAGCGGTCGGCCTTGACTCGTTCGGCCCGGCACTCACACCTGAGATCCAGCAGCGGCTTCGCGACATCGCCGACAAGCTGATCGCAGGCACCCTCTTTACCGGCGTCTGAGGGGCTCGATGGAGCTGGCCTCCCCGTGAAAGATTTCGAATATTTTGGTGCTACAATCGCCCGGAATCCGAGGGGTCAAACGCAACACAACCCATATTGAGGGGAGGGTCTATGAGGAAACCGTCCGTCCGTTTACTTGCCCTGAGCGCGAGCCTGGTTCTTGCGGTGATGGTCGCCGCCTGCGGAAGCTCCCCGAGCGGCGGCGGAACGCCCGCGAAAACGATCAAGATCGGGCTTGTCACCGACACTGGTGGACTCAACGACAAGAGCTTCAACCACCTGGCTGCGGTAGGGCTCGCCAAGGCCGCCTCCTCCGGCAACATCTGTCAGGTCCTTTCCTGCCAGGGCCAGCTGGGAGTTCAGGGCGATGTCACCGAATCGCATGCCAACAGCGATTACGTCCCGAACTTGACCACCTACGCGACCAAGAACTATGACCTCGTCATCGGGGTCGGCTTCCTGATGGCCGAGTCGATCGGCACGGTCTCGGGCAACTTTCCGAACGTGCACTTCGCGATCATCGACGGCGTCGGCACCGACGCGAACGGCAACGACCTCAAGCACGCGAACGTCGTGGGCCTGCTCTTCAAGGAGCAGGAAGCTGGTGCGCTGGTCGGCACCATCGCCGGCGTGCTCGAGAAAGACAACGCGACCAAGCTCAAGAAGAACACGATCGGCTCCGTGGGCGGCATCAAGATCCCACCGGTCGATCACTACATCGCCGGCTATCAGTGGGCCGCCAAGCAGGTGGACCCGGGCATCACGACGCTCAACGGCTACTCGAACAACTTCTCGGATCCGACCAAGTGTTCTGGCGTGGCTGACGACCAGATCAACCATGGGGCGGACATCATCTTCCAGGTCGCCGGTGGCTGCGGGAACGGCGCCTTGACCCAGGCCGGCAAGCGCGGGGTCTGGAGCATCGGCGTCGACGCCGACCAGAAAGCCGTCGACCCCTCCGTGATCGCGAGCGCCCTCAAGCGCGTGGATGTCGCGACCTACGATGCCGTCAAGGAAGTCAAAGACGGCAAGTTCGCTGGTGGCGTACTCATCTTCGGGCTGGCCAACGATGGCGTCGGCTATCAGGAGGACAACCTGACCCTGCCGTCAGACGTCAAGACCGCGCTCACCGATATGACGAACAAGATCAAGTCAGGTTCTGCCACCGTGCCGGACACGGTGCCGTAGCGATAGATTAAGGCGGCCTGATGGCCGCAGCAGCGAAACCAAGCGCCCGGCCGCAACCGCCTGAGGTCGTAAAAAGCCTTCGGCGAGCCGGCCGGGCGCTTGCCGTCCCGCTCGGCTCCGTCCTCCTGGCGTTCGTCGTCGGCGCCCTCATCGTGGCGGTGACCAAGGGCAATCCCATCCTCGCCTACCAGGCCCTGCTCTGCGGCGGCTTCGGCATCTTCTGCTTTGGCGGCGAGCCGTCGTTCCTGCAGCTCTCCAACACGCTGGTGTTCGTCACCCCGCTGATCATGGCCGGGATTGCGGTCGCCCTCCCCTTCCGGGCGGGCATGTTCAACATCGGCGCCGAAGGCCAGCTGATCATGGGGGCGATCCTGGCGACCACGGTCGGGATTCACCTCGGGGG
>DATASI010000066.1:0-4224 GCA_036269255.1 Candidatus Dormiibacterota bacterium | reverse complement strand
TCCAGGCCGCCCGTGCCGCTGGCGGGGAAGATCAGCATGTCGTGGTTTGTCTGGAAGGCCCACTTCAGACCGGTCTCGAGCTCCGGCAAGAGCGCCTTGAATTCGGGACCTCGGTGGTTGATCATGGGCGCGTCCATCGCGCGCTGGACTCGAGCGGGAACCGGAGTCGGACCGGGAATGCGGAGCTGCTGGTTCTGAGCCATGCGCGTAGCTTACCGTCCGAACGCCACGCGCAACCTCGTCAATAACGGCGAGACGTTGAGCGGCGACGTCGGTAATTCCGGCGCCGGTACGACGGCGGCTCTGGCGAGCGCGCCTGGCGTCGAACCGCAAAGCGCATCACCAGCCAGAGCAAGAGCAGTCCCCCGACGACGGCTCCCCAGCGAGCAGCCGTCGCCGTTCGCTGGGCGTCCGCGGCGGCGGCTGCCTCGGCTTGGCGCTGCGCCGCCTGGGCGGCCTCGGCCTGCTCGATTTGAACCCGCGTCGCGTCGATCTGCGGATCGGCCGCCAGCAGGCCGTTGAAGACGCCCTGCACGATCGCGTTCCGGAAATCGGCCTGCTGGAGCAGGGCAAACTCGCGCGAGTTGGTCAGGTAAACCGGTTCGACCGTCACGGTCGGAACATCCGAATGCACCCAGAGCTCGGGTTTGGCCGCGATCCCGTCATCGGTGATCTGATACGCCTTGAGACTCTGCGCCAGCGCACTATCGACGGCGCGCGCGAAAGGAAGGCTGTCCGGACGCGGATAGAAGATCGTCTCGCCGTTGATCGACGCATCGCCGTCGAAGGCGTTGACGTGCAGGCTCACAAACATCCGGGCGCCGCCGTTATGAGCGATGATCCAGCGCTGAGAAATCTCGACGTACTGGTCGGTGGTTCGCGTCATCACGACCTTCACCCGTTCCTTCTGCAAGAGGGCGCGCAGGCGAAAGGCGAGGTCGAGAGTGATGTCTTTCTCCATCACGCTGCCGACCACGACACCTGGATCCCACAATTGGGTCGGGTCGCTGGTTGCGCTCCCACCATGACCCGGATCGACCGCGATCACATAGGGCTGGGGCGTGACAAAGGACGGCTCCGCAGCCGCCGCCCGAGCCGATGGCATTGATGTAAGCAAGACGACCCCGGTCGCGAGCACGACCAGGAGGCGCGGGAATCGCAACTGCCCGCAGTATACGGCGAGTCTTTAAGAAACTTCTTTGATGCTTAGCGCTGGTCGGCGGTGTAGGGCAGCAACGCGACGTGGCGCGCGCGCTTGAGCGCGACCGCCAACCGGCGCTGATGCCGGGCGCAGGTCCCCGTCACCCGCCGCGGCAAGATCTTGCCGCGCTCGCTGACGAATCGCCGCAGCCGGGACACTTCCTTGTAGTCGATCAAGTGCACCTTCTCGGCGCAGAAGTTGCAGACCTTCTTATGTGGTTTTCGGTCTCGCTTATCGGTCGCTGGGGGCATGGTCTGTTCTCAATCGCTCCTTCTAAAACGGGATGTCGTCGGGGTCAACGTCACGCGCCGCATCCTCGGCCCCACCCGCAGGCGGAGCGCCGACACCGGCCGCGACGGGAGGCTCAGCTGAAGGCTGGGATTGGCTGCGCGGCTCGAGGAACTGCACTTCGTTGGCATTGACCTCGGTGGTCTTACGCTTTTGCCCGTCCTGGCCTTCCCACGAGCGGGTCTGCAGACGGCCTTCGAGGTAGACGAGGCTGCCCTTGTGCAGGTATTGGCCGCAGATCTCGGCGAGATTGCGCTTGCCAATGTTCCAGACGACGATGTTGTGGAAGTCGGTGTACTCCTTCTTTTCGCCATCCGGCCCCTGGCCGTACCGGTTGGTCGCCAGGGAGAAGGTCGTCACCGGCGACCCGCTGGGGGTGTACCGCATTTCGGGATCACGGGTAAGACGACCGATCAACATCACTTTGTTCAGGTTCATGTGTTCCCCTCATCTTGTCGAACCATTAAGTGCCGGAAGACGGTGTCGGAGATCTTCAAGACGCGCTCGACTTCGGCGACTTTCGCCTGGTCCAGATCGAACTCTTCGACGACGTAATACCCCTCGCGCTGGTCTTTGACGCTGTAGGCCAGCCGGCGCTTGCCCCAGGGTGTGACCTTCTTGACCTGACCACCATTGGTCTGGATCAGCTGGCCGACTTTATCGATCTCTTGCTGGACGGCTTGATCATCAAGCTCGGGCTTGACGATGTACATCAACTCGTATGCCGACAACGACAACCTCTCTCGCGGCCTTTTCCGAATCGGGGCCGCTCTTCTTTCCTTTGGGATTTGCTCCGGCTATGGCCTTGCGGCGGCAGCGGAGCAGGAAAGCGGACGTAAGTCTACCAAAGGTTCGCCGAGTCAACACATACAAAAGAGCGGCCGCCCGAAGGCGGCCGCTGCGGAGGGAAACCGAACGCTCGCTAGTTCTTGACCTGGCCGGAGTGGATCTCACCCGACCACTTGCCGGTCGGCGCCGGTTGCGTCTCGATGAACTCCTTGAAACGCTTCAAGTCGTTCTCGACGCGGCCCGGTGTCGCCTGGATCAGCTTGTCGCCGACCTCACCAGCCCCGCCTCCCGGCGGGTCGTAATCAAGGATCAGCTTGACCTTGGTGTGGCCGTTGATCGGCTGAAACTCGACTTTGCCGTCGTTCTTGTCGCCAGTCGTCGCGCGCCACGCGATCACCTGGTTTGGCTTCTGCTCGACGATTTCCGCCTTCCACTGGCGCTCGGTGCCGGCCACCTTGGCCTTCCACTCGAGGTGCTTGTCATCCAGCTGGCGAACCTGCTCGACGTTCTCCATGAACTTCGGGAACTCCTCGAACTGCGTCCACTGGCTGTAGACCTGGTCAACTGGCTTGTCGACCTCAATCGTCTTTTCAACGTGAGCCATATATGGGCAACCCTCCTTGGTGAGTTGTTCCGCGACCCCTATCTTATACCACCGTTATCCGATTATGAAACCTCAGCAATATCACCTTCGGCTGAGGATGAGCCCGTTCTCAGGCTCGGCAATAGTCCGCCGAACTTCGAGGTTGTAGGGCTACTCTGGTGATGTGCAGCTGTTCATTGCAGTCGTCTTCATCGTCGGCTGCAAGGGTGGTCCTTGCGGGCCTCCCTGGTACACCAGCGTTACCGGCTGGATCGTCGCGATTTTGGGTGTCGTGCTCGCGGTCATGGGCGTGCTAGCTCTCATCCGCCGTAGTCAGGGCCGCTGATCCGCCATCTCTAAAGGGTGATCGGCGATGCGAACTGGTGGTCGGCGGGGGACTCGAACCCTCGACCTCTTGGATGTGAACCAAGCGCTCTAACCAGCTGAGCTAGCCGACCGTGCGGCCATTGTACGGCTAGCGCCGCGCGGCTTTTGCCAGCGCGCGCGTGACCGCCTCGGCGGCCTCCATGGGCAGGTATTGAATCGCCTCGTTGACCACCCGCTCAGCTTCCTCCGCCGGCAATTTCCGGCGCACGACCTCTAATTGCTGGTCCACCAGGTCGGCCATGATCTGCGACATGTCCTGGCGCTTGCGCCGGCGAAACAGCTCCTGCTGGGCCGGATAGCCGTTGCCGAAGGTGACCGGAAAGCCCAGGCGCTGCAACTCCTTCAGATCGCGGAACACCGTCCGGGTGCTGACCTTGAGGCTGTCCGCGATGTCGACCACGCGGACGCCCGGCCGGGCGGTGGACATTGAAAGGATGACCAGCAGGCGATGCAAGCGGGAGGCCCGATTCACGTTGCTGACCGTAGCACTGCCTGCGGGCGTCTGCAATTCGAGCCCCCCTACGTTTCCCTTTATGACAGAACGGGTAAAAGCAAGGGGCGAGGCCGCCCGCTTGCGCGTGCCCGCCGACCTCGAATTCCAGTTGGTAAGGTGAAGCATTCGATGGCCAAAGAGACAAAGGACGGCAAAGCGAAAGCCCCCAAGGAGCCCCCGGTCGAGGCACCCTCGGAGGTCGCGGCCGAAAACGGCAGCAGCCCGGTGAAGGCACGGACGGCCATCGACGATGTGATCGCCGCCATCGAAGCCGCCCGCGATAAGGTCATGGCCGACGAAGTCAAGGGATTGACCAAGCTCGGCATTCCTCGGGCGATGGCCTACCAGATGGTCGCCGCTCGCTTCCACCAGAACGTCGTGACGGACGGCGATTCGGGTAGTCCTGAGTTCGAAAACAGCCACTGGAACGATAGGTAGACCGGGAGAGCGGCCGTGCTGACGGTCGCGGAAGCTCGCCAGCGG
>DATASI010000065.1:0-30799 GCA_036269255.1 Candidatus Dormiibacterota bacterium | reverse complement strand
GGGAGCGACCATCACTGCCGGCTCCTGAAACTGCTGAGCCTGGTGGACGGCCTGGATCCGCCGAGCCATCTCGGCCAGCGCCTCGCGGACGTTGGCATCCAGTCCGCTGAGGGCGGCCTGCCACTCGCCGCGTGCCACCTGGGTCTGGGTCATCTGGACACCATCGAAGCGAGCGGTCAACTCCAGCAACGCGCGATCACCGCCGACACGGACCGCGGCGAGGATCTGTCTCACCGAGTCGTGAACCTCCGGCGACACGGGCCTGCGGTCGACCAGGCCTTGATATCCCGCGGATCCCCTGGGCGGCAGGCGGATCACTGATTGATTGTCTTGGCGAAGATCAGGATCGTCTCGTCCGGAACGAACCCGAGCTTTCGGTTGATGGTCAGCATGCCGACGTTGTCAGCGCGGTTATCCGTCTGCACCCGGCGGATGCCACGTGATGCCGCATAACGGGTGGCCATCATCTTCAGCACGAGGGCGATACCCCGGCGGCGATGGCTGGCGACGACGCCGGTATCGCCGACCTCCGCATCGCCGTTGCCTCGCGCCACGAGATAGGTGAGGCCGACAATCTGGTCGCCATCCCGGGCAACGAACATCGCCTCCGCCGAGGTGCCGGGCGCGTCGAGGACCTTACGGATCCAGGTCGCATAAGGAGCGTCATGCCAATCGGCGAGCGGCTCGTGGGGCATGTCACGCACGATTGCCATTTCGCAGCGGTACAGCGCTCGGCGAGCGGCTTCGGAGTCGATCTCGGCAAAGTCGGCGGTCTCAATGCCGATGCGCCTGAGCTCTGACCGCCGCTGTTCGAGGTCCCCGAGCGACACAGCGGACGGCTGCTGCCATGAGGTTTCGTATCGCTCGAGCTCGCTGAAGCCGTGCCCTTCGAGGAAGGGCTTCGCGATCGCCTGGTCTCGCTCGTAGAAGAGGGCTTCCAACCACCGGACCCCATGGGCGGCGGCGAAACGCTCCGCCTCGAGCGCGAGCCTGCCGCCGAGGCCGGCGCGGCGGAACCTGGGGTCGACCATGATAAAGCTCTCGGCTCGGTCGACAAAGCGCTCCCCCTCCTCGCCTAGCGCACACTCCGCGGTTGCGGCAAGGACCCGATCAGGTGTCCACGCTCCCAGATAAAGGACGGGCTCGTCCGCCGGACGGAGCGACTCGCTGAAGAGGAAGCGCTCGCGATTGGTTGCCCAGGGATACCCGCGATTGCGCAGGGCGAGCCATGCCTCGAGCTCGCCGTCCTCAACCGGACGGATCGAGAAGGCGGTCTGGGAGATTGCCACGAGCTTGGAGTGTACGGCTCTTACCCGCCCCCACCCCGACCCTCCCCGCGAGCGGGGAGGGCCATTCCGGGCGCTAGAAGTTGAGCCAGACGTTGCCGCTGACCGACGCGCTGTAGACAACACAGCCGACCAACCAGACATTGGTGCGGTAGTGCGTGAGCGTAGCGCTGAAGTATCCGGTTCCACTTCCGCCGTCGACCCCGACGTGGCTCAGCGCCCCGTTTACGCGGTACTGCTGATTGGTGCAGCCGCTGAAGCCGCTGATCTGCTTGACGGTTCCACCGTGCCAGTCGAAGCTGCCTTCGATGTCGCCTGGCCATCCATTGACGACCGTGCTGAGGCTGAAACTGCCGCCGGTAATGTAAACCGTCGAATAGTACAGAGGATCATGCCTGACGTCGATGTACCAGGCGCCGTTGAAGCTGCCGGTCGCCTCGCCGACGAATTGGCCTTCGGTGGTGGTGGCGTTTGGAAGTTCGCTGCCATGGATCCACTCCGTGTATTTGTAGGTCGTGCTGGCCGCGGCGTTGACTGCGAGGATCAACGTCGCGCCCACCGCGAGCGCCGTCGACAACACAGGTCGCTTGATCATTCCCTCTCACCCTCTTTAGTTGATCGAGCGCGCTCAGCACAGAAAACGCGCGCCGTGCGCTTGGGTTACGCGCCGACGGCTGCGAGCGCCTCTTCGAGGATGTCGAGGCCGCGATCCAGATCTTGCTCACTGATCACGAGCGGGAACAACAAGCGAATGACGTTGTCGTAAAGGCCGGCCTTCAACAGCACCAGGCCGTGTTGATGGCAGTAGCGCAGGATCTCGTTCGTCTTCGCTCCTGCCGGCTCGCGGGTGGCCCGATCGGTGACCAGCTCCATTGCGATCATGGCACCGATGCCGCGGACGTCGCCGATGATGGTGAATCGCTCGGCCCAGGCGCGCATCCGTGCCAGAGCCCGCGCGCCCAACCGGCCACCGCGGTCAGGCAATTGCTCCTCGAGCAGGACATCGATGACGGCGAGCGCGGCGGCGCAGGCGACCGGATTACCGCCGAACGTTCCGCCGAGGCCGCCCGGATCGGTGGCATCCATGAGCTCGCTGCGTCCGACCACCGCCCCGAGCGGCAGGCCGCCGCCGAGGGTCTTCGCGAGGACGATGAGGTCAGCCTCGACCCCCGAGTGCTCCAGCGCGAACATCTTGCCGGTGCGGCCGAAGCCGGTCTGGACTTCGTCCGCGATCAGGGGGATCCGATGTTCCGTACAGAGCCGGCGCAGCGCCGGAAGAAAGTCTGGAGGCGGGACGACGAAACCGCCCTCACCCTGGATCGGCTCGACCAGGATGCCGGCGACGCGGTCGGCCGGCACGGTGGTCTTGAACAGCTGGCGAATGGCCTCGACGCATGATCCGCCCAGGCTCTCGGCTGCCATCCCGGCGGGGCGGCGGTATTCGTATGGATACGGCACCTGGTAGACCTCGGGCGCCCATGGCCCGAAGTTCTGTCGGTAGGGGCTGACCTTGCCGGTCAGCGTCATGGACATCAGGGTTCGGCCGTGAAAGCTGTTGTGGAAGCTGATCACGGCCGGGCGACCAGTGGCCTGACGAGCGACTTTGATCGCGTTCTCGATCGCTTCGGCACCGCTGTTGATCAGGAGTGCCTTCTTCGGGAAGGCTCCAGGGGTGATCTCGCACAACCGACGGGCCAGCCGGATGTAGGCCTCCGGCATCATCACGGGCGCCCCGGAATGGACGAGCCGCTCAGCTTGCTCGCGGATGGCCGCCACCACCTTCGGATGGCTGTGGCCGACATTCATAACGCTGATGCCGGTCGCGAAGTCGATGTACTGATTGCCGTCGATGTCGGTCAGGGTGGCGCCGTTCCCGGACGCCGCGTAGACCGGGAGCGTCGAGGACATACCGCGGGAGACGTACTGTTCCCGCTCTTTCTGAAGCGCCTTCGACCGCTCCCCTGGCCAGTCGCCCATCCCGGAGATATCCTAAGGGTCGCAGCGCGACTTCGCTGAATCAGGAGGGTGGACAGCAGGATGGCAACAACGGCAGTCAAGCGGCACCAGATGTTCGTCGGCGGCGAGTGGGTGGACGGCAGCGGTAGCGAGACCCAGGAAATCGTCAATCCGTCGACTGGCGAGGTGATCGCGGCCGTGCCCAAGGGGACGCAGAAGGACGTCGACCGGGCCGTCGAGGCGGCCAGAAGGGCCTACGTCGAGTGGTTCGAGACGGTTCCCAAGGAGCGCAGCGAGATGCTGCTGAAGCTGGCAGAGGCCATTCAGGCCGATGCCGAGCACATGGCCGACCTGGAGTCGGCGAACGTGGGCAAGCCGCGCCCAGTCTTCCTCTCCGAGGAGATCCCGCCCTGCGTCGACAATCTGCGCTTCTTCGCCGGCGCAGCCCGGACCTTGGAAGGACGGGCAACCGGCGAGTACATGCGCGGCTACACGAGCATGATCCGTCGGGAGCCGGTCGGGGTCGTTGGCTCGATCGCGCCCTGGAACTATCCACTGATGATGGCGATCTGGAAGATCGCCCCAGCGCTGGCGGCCGGAAACTGCGTCGTCCTGAAGCCCTCCGAATGGACGCCGCTGACGGCGCTCCGCCTCGCCGAGCTGGCCGCTGACATTTTTCCAGCCGGCGTCCTCAACGTGATCACCGGCGACGGCGAGCCGGTGGGTGCCGGCATCGTCCGTCACCCCGGCGTCAACATGGTGTCGCTGACCGGGGACGTCGCGACCGGGAAAGAGGTGGCGAAGGCCGCCTCGCAGACCCTAAAGCGCGTTCACCTCGAGCTCGGTGGCAAGGCCCCGGTGATCGTTTTCGACGACGCCGACCTCAGCGCCGTCGCCGAATGGGTCAAGATCGCCGGGTTCTTCAACTCGGGCCAGGACTGCACCGCGGCGACCCGGGTCATTGCCGGGCCCCGGATCTACGACAACTTGCTCTCCTCGCTCAAGAGCTCCATCGAGTCGGTCAAAGTGGGCAATCCCGATGAGGAGGGCGTGGAGATGGGCCCCCTGGTTGCCAAAGAGCAGCTCGAACGCGTCGAGGGATTCGTCGAGCGTGCTCGCGCGAAGGGCGCGCATGTGATCACCGGAGGGCAGCCGCTGAAGCGACCGGGCTTCTTCTACGCGCCGAGCCTGGTTGCCGACGTGAACCAGGATTCCGAGATCGTCAAGAAAGAAGTCTTCGGCCCGGTCGTCACGGTGCAGCGGTTTGCTGACGACGATCAGGCGATCGCCTGGGCCAATGACGTCGACTATGGCCTTGCCGCCTCGGTGTGGACCCGCGACATCGGGCGGGCGATGAATGCCTCACGCCGCTTGCAATTCGGCACCGTCTGGGTGAACACGCACATCCCGCTGGTCAGCGAGATGCCCCATGGCGGCTACAAGCAAAGCGGCTACGGCAAAGACCTGTCGATCTACTCGCTCGAGGAATACACAAACATCAAGCACGTCATGGTGGCGATCGACTAAGTCGAACCCCCGCCCTTCCCTCCCTCGCAAGCGGGGGAGGGAGAATTCAAACGCGTACTTCGATCAGCGGGCTGTACTGGACCATGGTGTCGACATCGTTTCGTTGCCAGTGGCGGGCGACGCCCTCGAGAACCTTGCGGCGTTCGGTCGGATCGGTGATCTCTCGAGCGGTGGCGGGTAGGTCAGCATGCACTCCCTGTTTCAAGTGAAGGGTGAAGGCTGGGTCGGCATCGAGATTGGCCAGCCAGCTTCGACGCTCCCGCCGGGGCTGCCCACTGATGTAGTTCCGGCCGTCGAGGTTGTGCAGGACAATCTCGATCCGCCGCGCTTTACCGCTTGTGCGGCCCCTGGTCGTGATGTCGACGGTTTGCATCGGCCTGGTCAGTGCCTGGTGGATCCGGTCGTCGAGCGGTTGAGCAGCAGCCATGAGTCCGTTATAGGCTAAGGCGTCGCCGGATGCTCCAAAGCATCTTCAGTTTGCGCGAGCATCGTCCCGCGCCCGGCGGTAACCAGGCCTCCTCCCTCCTGGGTCAGCCGCTGGGCGATGTAGACCGGAACCAGGCTCGCGACCAGCAGAATGCTGGCGACGACGTTGACCACGGGTCGCTGGTTCGGCAGCCGCAGGTTGTTGAAGATCCACTTGGGCAGCGTGATCTCGCTCCCCGAGGTGAAATTCGTGACGATGATCTCATCGAACGAGAGGGCGAAGGCGAGCAAGCCGCCCGCCATCAGCGCGGTGCTGATGCTGGGCAGGATCACGTAGCGGAAGGTCTGAAAACCGTCAGCCCCGAGGTCATAGGAGGCCTCGATCAGCGAGGTCGAAGTGCGCCGCAGCCGGGCGACGACGTTGTTATAGACGACCACGACACAGAACGTGGCGTGGCCAATGATGATCGTCCAGAGGCTGAAGGTGATGCCAATCAGCTGGCCGCCGAGATTGATGGTCGAGTTCAGCGCCATGCCCGTCACGATCCCTGGGAGCGCCAGCGGCAGAATCAGCAGAAAGGAAACGGTCTCGCGGCCGAAGAATTTGAATCGATGCACCGCGAAGGCCGCCAGGCTGCCCAGGATCAGCGCGATTGTCGTGGCGCCAAGCCCGGCCTTGATCGAGGTGACCAACGCGGTTCGGACCTCCTGGTTGTTCCAGGTGGCCACGAACCAGCGCGTGGACAGGCCGGGCAACGGCCACGACTGCGACCGGGCGGGGTTAAAGGCGTAGAGGACGATCAGAAACAGCGGAATATAGAGAAAGGCGAGCACCAGCACCGTCAGGACCCGCATCCCCACCTGTACCCCACGCGGTTCGATGGCGCGCTGGCTCACAGCGCCTCGAACGCCTTGAGCTGACGGGCAATCAACAGATAGATCGCCATCACCAGCGCCGGCACAATCGCATAGGCCGCCGCAAACGGAATGTTGTTGGCGATGCCGACGCTCTGATAAATGACATTCCCGATGAACTCGGTGTCGCCTACCAGGTCGGGCGCGATGTAATCGCCGATGGTCAGCGAAAAGGCAAAGATCGAGCCGGCCACGATCCCGGGGATAGCAATCGGCAGGATGACGCGACGGAAGGTCGTCAGCCAACGCGCCCCCAGGTCCGTGGAGGCCTCGATCAGCGAGTTCGGGATCCGTTCGAGAGCCGCGTAGACGGGCAGCGTCACATACGGCAGCCAGAGGTAGGAAAACACGATCCAGAGGCTCCAGCGAGAGAAGCCGAGGTTGACCGAGCCGAGGTGCACCTGGTGCAGTGACCAGTTGAGGACGCCGTCACCGGAAAGGATGGTTCGCCAGGCGTAGACCCGAACCAGGTAGCTGGACCAGAGGGGAAGCACCATCGACAGGAGCAGAAAGGTGCGCACCCGGGGACTTGCGATCCGCGCCGCGTAGTAAGCGATGGGAATGGCCAGCGCGACGTCGGTCGCCGTGACCGCGACGGCGATGCCAACGGTTCGAATGGCAATGGTTCGGTACACCGGCTCGCGAATCAGAAAACCGTAGTTATCGAGGTTCCAGTTCTGCACGATCGCCCCTGACACCGGATCCTGTCCCCAGAAGGAGGTGACGAAGAGCAGGGCGAGTGAGCCCAGGTAGATGACGACCATCCAGAGCAGCACCGGCCCGAGTAGGAGGGCAAGACGAGCCGTCGGCGCGCGATGCAGGATCGCCCCAACGCGGTGCCGCAGTGCGCGAAAGCCGCTGGGGGGAGGCGGCATGAGCCGCTCGGCCCCCACCCTGCCCTCCCCCGCACGCGGGGGAGGGATCGATGTGGCTCGGCTTATTTCGTGCCGCGGACCTCTTGCCAGCGCTGCTGCCAGACGGTGTAGTCGGTGCAGGTGTTGCCACGACTGTCGCCGCATTGCTGGAGCGGCGTCTTCCAGAGCGCGATGTTCTTGAGGAAGCCGTTGTCGCCGCAGTGATAGTCGGTATCCGCCGAGGCCCCGATGTGCTGCTTGAGCAGATCACAGGCCTTTGCATTGCTCGGCGTGGCGCCGTAAAACTCCGCGACCTGGTCCTGAACCGCCGCCGTCTCAGTCCATTTCATCCAGAGGTACATGCAGTTGGGATGCTGGGCATGGGACGACATCATCCAGGTGTCGGCCCATCCGGTCGCGCCCTCGGATGGAACCAGGGCGGCAACCGGCTTGTTCTCGCTCTTGAGGAAGCTCACCTGGTACGGCCAGGCGGTGCCGATCACCATGTCGCCACTGCTGAAGGGGTCGGTCTCATCGGTCGTGGCCGCCCAGTATTTCTTGATCAGGGGCGCTTGCTGCTTGAGCAGCGTGATGGCGGCGTCGAGCTGGTTGCTGGTGAGCTCGTAGACATCGCTGATGCCGAGGCTCTTGTTGTGCGTTTTCAGGTACAGCGCCGCGTCCGCGATGAAGATGGGGCTGTCATAGGCGGCCACCTTGCCCTTGTAGGGCGAGTTGGCATCCCAGGTCGGCGCCCAGCTGGTGGGCGCGGGCTTCACGACGTTGGTGTTGTACATCAAGACGTTCGGCCCATACATGTAGGGGACGCCGTAGTGATGGCCGTTGATCGTGTTGTGCCGCGGTGACTGCAGCGACTGGATCACGTCCTTGAAGTCCGGGATGAGGTTGACATTGACCTCGGCCACGTCGCCGTGCGCAATCAAGCGGTTGGTGGCGTCGCCGCTCGCCGAGACCCCGTCCCACTGTGTGCCGCCGCCCTGCCGCATCAAGGTCACCATCTCATCGGACGTATCGGCAAACTTCACGTTGATGGTGCAGCCGGTCTGAGTTTGAAAGGGCGTGACCCAGTCGACCTTGGGATCCGTCTTGCCACTCTCGACGTACCCCGTCCAGGCCACGAGATTCAAGGCGCCTTCCCCTTTCCCGATGGTCTGGGGCAGATTCGAGCCCGATTGCGCATTGTTGGCGGTGCTTCCGCAGCTGGCGAGCACGACCAGTGCGCCCACCGCCGCGATCGCGTTGACGTGATAGCGCTTCATCCGACCTCCTCTTGCTGCTGATTGGTGTCCGACGCGGTGATCACCCGGCTGTGCTGCCGGTTCCAGAAGAGACGCACGCGACGGCCGCGTGCCTGAAGAACATCCATCGACGAAACCGCCAGGTTCTGCTGCAGGACGACCAGCTCGCCACCGACGTCCAGGTCCACGACGTAGCGGGTGAAGGCACCCACATAGACAACCTCACGAATGACGCCGAGCGCCGAGACCTCCTGGTCGTGCGGCGGGTCCTCAGGATTGCCCAGCCTGATCTTTTCCGGCCGCACGGTGATGGCGTGCTGCTGGCCGGTAATCGCCGAGGCCGCCTTCCCGGAAAGCACATTGGACGCGCCGACAAAGCCAGCAACGAAGCCGGTGGCCGGGCGCTCGTAGACCTCGGCTGGCGTCCCGACCTGCTCAACACGGCCCTGGTTCATCACGGCCAGCCGATCACTCATCGTGAGCGCCTCCTCCTGGTCGTGCGTGACGTAGACAAACGTCATCGAGAGCCGCTGCTGAATCGACTTCAGCTCGATCTGCATCGCCTGGCGAAGTTTGAGATCGAGCGCCCCCAGCGGTTCATCGAGCAGCAGCACCCGCGGTTGATTGACAATCGCGCGGGCCAGAGCGACCCGCTGCCGCTGACCGCCGGAGAGCTCCGCCGGCTTGCGCCGGTCGAACCGGTCCAATCGCATCATTCGCAGCGCCTCGATGACACGCTGGCGCCGGTCGCCGCGGCCGACGCCTTTGACCATCAGCCCGTACTCGACGTTCTCGCGAACCGACATATGAGGGAAAAGGGCATAGTCCTGGAAGACGGTATTGACGTCGCGCTCGTAGGCGGGAAGCGCCGCAACATCCCTGCCATGGAGCAGGATGCGCCCCGCGGACGGTTCCTCGAAGCCGGCGATCATCCGCAAGCAGGTCGTCTTGCCGCAACCGGACGGACCCAGCAAGGAGAAAAACTCGCCTTCGCGGACGTCAAGATCGACACCGTCCACCGCGACCACGTCACCGAAGGCTTTGCGGACGCCCTCGAGTTGCACCTCGGCCGGCGCGGATCCCGGCGTGCCGTGCGGCTCGCTAGCCGCCGGCAGCGGTTCCAGGGCGCGGGAAGCCGTCGACTGCAGCAACGTTGCTTACCGCTTCCCTCCTCTCCCCCGGAACTCACGCGTCAACTGACGGCGCTTGGCTTGGAAGCAAGCTAACCGACGACCGGCGCTTTGTCAATCCAGTTGCACCGACGCGATCCTTCATGTAGGTTTACCGCAAGTGAGCGCCGGGCCGAGGTCCGGCTGGAAGAGGGAGGAAACATGGCACGAACACCGTTGCTACGTGGGTTCCAACAGCTCTATCGCGACTTCGCGGAATCCGAGCGCACGGGAATACCGGTCGAGCACGTCCAGGAAGAGCGACGACGAGGCTTTACCCGCCGGGAATTCATCAAGGCCACCGGCGCGACCGTAGGCGCGGCGGCGCTGAGCGGGCCAATCGCAGCTTTCGCAGCACACGGGTCGTCATCCGCACCGCCAAGGATCGCCATCATTGGCGGCGGCATCGCCGGCCTGAACGCAGCACTCAGCCTTGCTGATGCCGGCTACGGCTCGACGGTCTACGAGGCCTCGGACCGGGTGGGCGGTCGGATGCACTCCGACTCGCCGCTAACCAATCCAGGCGGGACGTCGACCTGGGCCAACGGCCAGGTGAGTGAGCATTGCGGCGAGCTGATCGATACCAAGCACAAGACGATCCAGCAGCTGGCGCAGCGCTTTGGTTTCGGCTTGACCGATCTGCGCGCGGCCGAGCCGATTCAGTCGACCGACACCTACTGGTTCTTCAACAACTACTATCCGACCGCCCAGGCCAATAGCGATTTCAAGGCGGTTTACAACCAGGTCCACGGCGATGCGCAGGCCGCCGGCTTTCCCACGCTGTACAACAGCTATACGGCTCGCGGCTATCAGCTCGATCACATGAGCCTGTACGACTACATCGAGACCTACGTCGCGGGCGGCCACAGCTCACCGATGGGGCGTCTGCTCGACGTGGCGTACAACACCGAGTACGGTGGCGACTCGACCGTGCAGAGCTCGCTCAACCTGATCTATTTGCTCGCTTATCAGCCGCAACCCGGACAATTCCGGATCTTTGGCGCATCGGATGAGCGTTACCACATTACCGGCGGCAACGAGCAGCTGCCGCGCGCGATGGCGAAATCCCTGCCAGCGGGCAGTGTGCGGCTCAACACCGGCCTGACCGGCATCGTTCTGAATGCTGACGCGACCTACACGTTGACCCTGAAGGGACCGTCGGGAAGCTTCACAACGGTCGCCGACCGCGTCATCATGGCGATTCCCTTTTCGGTGCTGCGCACCATTCTCACCAGCGGCAGCGCCTACGCGCAGGCCGGGTTCGATAGCCGCAAGCAGACGGCCATCCAACAGCTGGGCTATGGCTCGAACAGCAAGCTGCATCTACAGTTCAACCGGCGGCTGTGGGATACGGCTGGCCCCTGGGGCATCAGCACCGGCTATACGTTCACTGATGACGGGTACCAGAACTCCTGGGACGTCTCGCGCGGCCAGGGCAACCTCGAAACGGACCCGGGCATCCTGGTCAACTACACCGGTGGCAGCGTTGGCCTGACGTTCAACAACCCAGGCCAGCTCCAGTCTTATGCCAAGCACTTTCTGTCGCAGATCGAACCGGTTTTCCCCGGCATCACGGCACTATGGAACGGTAAGGCGACGATTGACTACCCCTACGGCAATCCGTACCTGCTGGGGTCGTACTCCTTCTGGAAGATCGGCCAGTACACGCAATTCAGTGGATATGAGAAGGCGCGCCAACCGGATCCGGCGACCGGAAGGTGCCACTTCGCGGGTGAACATTGCTCGATCAACTTCCAGGGCTACATGGAGGGCGGCGCGGAGGAAGGAGCGCGAGCCGCAAACGAGATCCTGAGCGACTACAAATCCGGAATATTCCCCTAGCCGTCGAACTCAGGAAAATATCGGTTGATCACCGAGAGATCGAATTCTCGGAGGATTGACTCCTTAGGCTCGCGCTTGAGGAGGAAACTAAAGCTGTCACGGACTAATTCGTCGGGCGTGCGGCCGCGCGACCACCTCTGGAAATCGGTGCTGCCGACGCGGACCGTGTGACGAGTCGACGAGCCGACCTCGGAGACGCTGACCGTGCAGCGGTAGCCGTCGCCATCGGGACTGCAGCGCACCTCGACGGACATCGTGTCTAGACTCTTGGCATGGCCGTGAGATTTGGTGTCTTCGTGCCACAAGGCTGGCACATGGACCTGGCCGAGATCAAGAGCCCGGTTGAGAAGTACGAAGCCATGACCCGCGCGGCGCAGGCGGCAGACAAGGGTCAGTGGGACTCGATCTGGATCTATGACCACTTGCATACGGTGCCCCGCCCGGAACTGGAGGCCACCTTTGAGGCCTGGACGGTCACCGCGACACTGGTCCGAGACACCAAACGGGTCAGGGTGGGCCAAATGGTCTGCTGCAACGGATACCGGAACCCCGCCCTCTTCGCCAAGATCGCCTCATCGGTTGACGTCGCCAGCCACGGACGCCTCAACCCCGGGCTCGGCGCCGGCTGGTACGAGCACGAATGGCGCGCCTATGGTTACGGCTTTCCGGAAACCAGGGTGCGGATGGCCATGTTCAAGGAGGCCTGCGAGATCGTGCACAAGATGTGGACCGAGGACTACCCGACCTTCAAAGGGCAGTACTACTCCATCGACCGGCCGATCAACGAACCGAAAGGCATCCAGCAGCCGCATCCTCCTCTCTGGATTGGCGGCTCCGGCGAGAAGGTGACCCTCAAGCTGGTTGCGCAGTTCGGGGATGCCTGCAACATCGATGCCGACCCGAACGAGATTCCGCACAAACTGTCCGTCCTCCGCCAGCATTGCGAGACGGTCGGTCGCCGCTACGACGACATCATCAAGTCGTGCAGCATCGGTGCCTTCGTCATCGATAAGGGCGCCGATCCCGTCCGGGCGACGGCCCCACTCCGCGGCTCAAAATCGCTCGAGGAGTTCGCGTCCCCGGAGGGCGGCATGGTGGCAGACGCGGACCGCATCGCCGAGCGGATTCAGCAGCTCATCGACGCCGGTATCGATTACGTGCTGGTCTATATCCCCGGCATTGCTTACGACCTGGAGCCGCTGCATCGCTTCGAATCCGAAGTCATTCCGAAGGTTGCGCAGTCAAAGGTCGTAAACTCGAACGCGGGATGAATACTGACCGACCAACCGTGTACATCGACTTCCTCTGTCCCTGGGCCTATCGAGGCGCCATGTGGCTTGCCGAGGTGGAGAAGGCCGGCCGAATCACGCCGGAATTTCGCTTCTTTTCCCTCAGCCAGAACCACGCCGCACATGAAGGGACTGGCGACCCGCCGGTCTGGGAGCGCAAGCCGACTGCCTATGGCCTGCCCGCCTTTCTCGCGGCCACCGCGGCCCGCGCCCAGGGGCCGGAGCTGGCCGATCGTTTTCGAATCGGACTCCAAAAGGCCCGCCACGAGGAGCATTTGGCCCTCGACGACGCTGCCACGCACCGGACAGTGGCCGAGCGAGCCGGGCTTGACGTGCGACGCTGGGAAGAAGACCTGAAACGGTCGGACTTCACCGCCCTGGCCGCAGAACACGCCGAGGCGGTCCGGCGAGGCGTCTTCGGGGTTCCGACCCTGGTCTGGCCCGAGGGGCGAAGCTACTACGTCAAGATCACCGAGCTCGTCCCGGCAGCTCGCGCTGTCGCCCTCTACGACGCCATCGAGACGGTGCATCGCTTTGGTGAGGTGATCGAGATCAAGACGCCAGAGTCGGAGGGGACGCTGGCGGCCTGAGTCCGCTGACGATCGCGCTCGCTTTCGACGCCCTCTTCGAGGCGATCCTCGGTGTTCTGCTCATCGGCCTCGTCTTGCTCGACCATCGGCTGGCGATGCCGGCGCCGGCCAATCACCCGGTCATCGCCGGGGTCGCCGTCCTGCTCCTCGTCATCGCGGGAGGGCTGCTGGGCGTCGCTCGCCGCCCGACGGAGAGACTGATCAGCATGGTTGCACTCGCCAACGCAACCTCAGGAATCGTGATCGCCTTCTGGTTGGTTGCCGGTTGGACTGCCTTCTCGGCCTCCGGCCGGGTGCTCACCGTCGCGACCGCCGCCGGGCTGATCGTGCTGGCGGTCGGCGAACTCGCGGCGACGATGGTCAGCTCAGGCGATCACGGTCGAGCGTAACCGGATCGGTCAGAGCTCGAACATCACGTCGTCGACATAACAGTAGAACCAGTCCTCGCCCCGCTCGAGGGACTTGATGATCGGATGGCCGGTTGCATGAGCGTGCTTGGTCGCGTGCTTGTTCTTCGATGAGTCGCAACAGCCAACGTGGCCGCAGCTCTCGCAGAGGCGGAGATGGACCCAGGTGTCTCCAATCCGGAGGCACTCCTCACATCCACGGCTGTGTGGTTTTGGGTTCTTGATCTGATCGAGGTGAGTGCAGACCTGCGTGGTTGCCATCGTGTCTCCTCCTTTGAGGTTACGCCGGGGTTGCCAGCTCGTCGGCCGCTTCGAACTGCCGGTGATAGAGGCGGGCGTACAGCCCATCCTGCTTGAGCAGGTCAGCGTGCCGGCCCTGCTCGACCAATTCGCCTCGATCCATGACCAGGATCAGGTCGGCGGCGAGGATGGTCGAAAGCCGGTGGGCAATGACCAGCGAGGTCCGGCCCTCAAACAGCGGCCGAAGCGCCACCTGGATCAGGTGCTCGGACTCGGAATCCAGGTTCGAGGTCGCCTCGTCCAGGATCAGCACCCGGGGATTCTTCAAGATGACCCTGGCAATGGCCACCCGTTGCTTTTCGCCACCGCTCAGCCGGTGCCCTCGCTCCCCCACCACGGTGTCGTAGCCCTGCGGCAGCGACTGGATGAAATCGTGGATGTACGCCGCCCTAGCGGCCGCGATCATCTCCGCCTCGCTGGCCTCCGGCCGTGCATAGAGCAGGTTCTCGCGGATGGAGGCGTGGAAGAGGAACGTGTCCTGGAAGACCATGCCGATCTGCTCGCCGAGCGAGTCGAGGGTCAGGTCACGGACATCATGGCCATCGAGACGCACCGCGCCCAGCTGCGGATCGTAGAAGCGCGGCAGCAAGCTGGTGATGGTCGTTTTGCCGGCACCGGTCGGCCCCACCAGCGCGGCGAGCTGGCCCGGCTCGACCTGGAAGGAAACAGCTTTTAAGGCGGGCAACGAGCTGGATGGATAGCGGAAGGTGACGTCGTCGAATTCGACCTGCCCGCGCGCCGCCGGCAACGCGATCGCCGCCGGCCGCTCGTCGATTTCGACGGGGAGATCCATGTATTCAAAGATGCGCTGAAAGAGGGCCAGCGAGCCGACCACATTGACCTGCATATTGGCCAGCGAGCCAACCGGTCCATAGAGCCGGGTCAGCAGCACCGTCGCGAAGGTCACGACGGTGCCGAGCGACTCCTGGCCGGTGACCACGAGGTAACCGCCGAAGAGCCAGAGCACCGCGGGTCCCGCTGTCCCCAGCACGCTCATCAGCATGAAAAACCAGCGGCCGATCATCGACTGCCGGATGTTGAGCGCGCGCAGCTCGTCGTTGAGCTGGCGGAAGCGAAGTGTTTCGGTCCGCTGCTTGACGAACGCCTTGACCAGCTGCATCCCGGAGATTCCGAGGGTCTCCTGCATGTAGGCGGTCATCTCGGCGAGCTTGCCCTGGGTCGCCTTGCGGGCGTGAAAGGTTGCCTTGCCGACCCGGCGGGTTGGGAGCAAAAACGCCGGCAGGACGATCAGCGCGGCGACCGCCAGCCTCCAGTCGAGGGCAAACATATAGACCACCGTGCTGATCAGGATCACGAGGTTGTTGACCAGGCTGAAGATCGTGTCCGAGACCACGCTCTGCACGCCGTTGACGTCGTTGCTCAGGCGCGACATGACATCGCCGGTGCGGGTCGCCGTAAAGAACGCGATCGACTGCTTGAGGACCCGGTCGAACAGCTGGTTGCGGAGGTCGAACATGATGCTCTGCGCGATCCGGTTGCTGAAATACGACTGGACTACGCCGATGAGGCCAACCACCACCGAGGCGCCGACCAGCGCCGCGATCAGGACCGCGATCACCGAGAACTGGCCGTGATGACCGGTTAAATAGTTGATCAGGCGCTGCGTGACGATGGCCGGGACCAGGCCCAGGGCGGCGGCGGCCCCGATGCAGGCAAGCACGATGAGCGCCAGCGACCAGTAGGGCAGGAAGTAGCTGAATACCCGCCGGAGCAGCGGCCATTCGAGCTTGACGTTCGCTTCCGGCTCATGAAAGCCGTGGTGCCACCAGTACATCTGGGCTAAGCCTACCCAGATCGGCCGGAATTGAACTCGACGAATGCTCGGCCGTCTAAACCGTAACGACCTTGGTTTGGGCGGCGTTCCGCAGGCAGATTCATTCGACGTGTTATTAGGAGGAGGGACGTCATGCGGATACGAAGCGGAATGCTCGCCTCACGCGGAATTTTGATTGTGATCGGAGCCGTGATCGCGATCGTCGCCTCGGCGGTCACGGCCCTCGCGGTTCGCGCGGGCGCGGGCTCGGCACCAAGCGCGGCCGCCGTCGGAGCCGGCAGCGTCGCCGGCCCCCGCGATACGGTCACCGTGGTCGGCGAGGGCACCCAAAACGCGACGCCAGACAACGCGCTGATCGGGCTGGGCGTCTCGGTAACCCGAGGCAGCTCGGGCGACGCGATGAATGCGGCCAACAGCGAAATGACCTCACTCCTGAGCGCGGTCCGAGCCCAGGGCGTGCAGGACGTGGACATTCAGACGACGGGGCTTGGCATCAACCAGGTCCAGAACTACGGGCAGGTCACCGGCTACAACGCATCCAACCAGGCCAGCGTAAAAATTCATCACATCGCCAACGTGGGCAGCATCGTCGCGGCAGCCCAGCGGGCAGTTGGCAATGACATCCAGCTCAACGGGATCAGCCTGCTGCTGAGCGACAACACAACTCAACTCAAAGGCGCCCGCCAGGCGGCGATGACAGCGGCTGCCGCCCGGGCAAAGGAATGGGCCACTCTGGCTGGACGGCATCTCGGGAAAGTCCTTTCCGTCTCCGAGATCGTTGGCAATGGCTCGGCCGCGACGCCCTGCTACGGCCAGTGCGGTGGAGGCGGCGGCGGGCCGATTCAAAGCGGCCAGGTCAACGTGACGGTCGACGTGGCGGTGGTCTACGAGCTAACGGACTAAGGGTTCAGGCGGTGTGGGCGGCCACCTCCTCGTGGCAATCGGGGCATTCCTCCTCGGGGCCGGGGGCATGATCGGCGTGCTTGCCTTCCATCGGGAATCCGGCGGCGCGCCAGGCGGCCAGCCCACCGCGCAAGGCCCAAGCCTGCCGTCCCTGTTCTCGAAGAAATTGCGCCACACGGGCG
The DNA here is from genome assembly GCA_036269255.1 of Candidatus Dormiibacterota bacterium. Taxonomy (GTDB): domain Bacteria; phylum Chloroflexota; class Dormibacteria; order CF-121; family CF-121; genus CF-13. The sequence continues at coordinate 14,102 of DATASI010000065.1, read as the reverse complement.
CTGGTGCCCTCCTCGGGTCAAGTGCAGTAGGCGATGATCTCGCGATCGGGAGGGACCCCGTTAAAGTGCTGCAGAATGTCAGCCGGCGGGCGCGCGGCCTGAAGGCCTCGAATGATCGGCTCGGGCGGAATGCGGATGGCGCCGGGAATTCGATGCCCAACCCCCGGATAGACCAGGGAGCTGGTGACATCGAGTGCGACGGCCTGCCCGGAATCCAGCTTCGCCCGCGCGGCCGCCGGATCGATCCGAGGCGCGAGCATCATCGGCGCGCCTCTGGAGGCGCCTCGGGCAGCAGCCATGGCATGGCTTCGGCCATCGGTCTCACCAGCGTCACGTATTGGTCATGGCTGAGCCGGTCGCGAGTCAGGAGGCCCAGCGCCGCCCCGAACATGGCGCGCTCCGCTTTGTGACCCAGGTCCCCGTGTTCGGCTTTCCAGGAAACCAGCGAGGTGCGGCCCTCGGTCAGATCCAGGATCTTCTTTCGGGCGTCGTCCCAGCTCGAAGCGCGATTGGTCTGTTCGAGCGCCCGAAGCGCGACGCGCTCCGCCTCGTGAAATCGTTGCATCGCCGCCGGATCCTCGTGCCGATCCCAACCCCAGGCGGCACGCTCGATCCCGGCCGGGGACAGGATGCGGGCATCATTGAGCAGCCGGTCGATCCCCTGCTCCCCTTCCCGATAACCGTAGCCCTCAGCGTCGGTAGCCATCTCGACTCAGTCTATGCGGTTGCTGGAGTCACGGTTTAAACCAGAATCCAGCCAAGCCCGATCGCACGCGCGACCGCCTCTGCTCGCGAGCGGGCGTTGACCTTGCCAAGGATTGCGGCGGCGTGGAACTTGACGGTGTGCTCGCTGATGTGCAGACGCCCCGCGATCTGGCGGTTGGTCAGCCCCCGGGCCATCAACTGCAGGACCTCGATCTCCCGTGCGGTGAGTGATTCAACCGGTGCGCGCACCGCTGCCTCGATCGGCTCTTCGACCGGGAGCAGCGCCAGAATCTCGGAACGGGGAACGCTGACCAGCCCATTGACGGCCGCAAGCAGGGCGGCCGCCAGCGTGCGCGCGTCAGTTCCGCTCGAAAGCAGCGCGGCAGCGCCGAAGCTGAGCGCCTGGGCAAGACCGCCCAGGTCTTCGGCGAGCGCCACGATCGGCAAACCGGGCTGGGCGACGGACAACCGGGCGACCTGGTCGAGGTCCTCGAGCTCGCCGGCGCCGGCGTCGACCAGGGCCACGTCAGGAAGAACCTGGCCAGCCAGCGACGCCGCCTCCGAAGCCGCCGAAGTTCCGACCACTGTCACGCCGGGCATCCCCTCGAGCAGGGAGGCGAGGCCGGCACGGGCAAAAGCGTTGGGCGAGACGACCAGGACGCGGAGGTCCGGCATGTTCACAGTTGTACCCCATCACCTGCAAGAGCGACGCGCGCCGATTCGTTTCGCTCTCATCCGGAATGGGAACGACGGGGTGACGATGAACACGTTCGACGACGACACACGAATGCCGCCACGCTGCCAGGCCTGCGCAACCAGGCGGCTGCACGCCGGCGAGCCGATTCAGCGGCTGGTGCATCGGCCAGGGACGATCGGCTATTGCGTCGACTGCGGTGCCGTGGTCTGGAACGACCGAGCCGTCGAGCCTGCGGCCTGATCCGGGTGATCTTCGGCAATCCAGTCGCGGGTCAGGAATAGCCAAAAGGCCAGGCCGGCGTAAGGCCCATACCGCTTGAACCGGCGAATGATCGCCCGATCGCTCGCGGGGCGCTTGCGGCCCAGCAGCCGTGCGTACTTGGGCCGCGTCCAGGAATCGAGGATCAGCCGGTCGTAGCGGCCGAGCATCAGCATGATGTGGGCGGCGGCATAGGGACCGACGCCGGGGAGCGCCTGCAGCTCGCGAGCCATCGCGTCGTCCGGAAGGTCCGTACGCGAAACCGTTGCCAGCCGCTCGAGATCAACCCGCCCGGCCGCCACGGCGCGCGCCAGTTCCTCCAGATACGCGGCGCGATAGCCGGCGCCCGCAACCTTCTTATAGAAGGAGTCGGGCGCGGCGGCCATCGCCTCTGCAGTTGGGAACGCCCTGCCGTACGGCCCCCTGGCCGGCGCGTTGGGCGCCTTCTCGCCGAGGTGCTCGACCAGCGCGTTGACCATCCGGGTCGTCCCGCCCCAGGAGGTGTTGGTGGTGCAGATGGTTTTGACGACGTCCTCGAACACGGTTGGGCTGCGGACCATTCGTCCGGCGCCCTGCACCACCCAGGCGAGGTCGGGATCGTCGGCGGCTGCCGCGTAGAACGGGGACAGATCGACATCGAGGCTGAGCACGTGCCGAACTTGTGCCATGATCGCCGTCGCCGTTGACGGCGAGACGGGCTGGTTCTCGACCACCACCCGACCATGGCCCGGTCTCGCCTGAGAAATCGCCACGGTGCGCGCGCCGGCCTTCGCCAGCGGGATGGTGATCTCGAAGGTCCACGCCGCCTGGTCCAGGCGCATCGGCGGCAGTTCCGCGATGCCGTGCGAGAGGAACACACGACGAAGATCGACGACCTCACCGGCCGGGCCGCGAAGAGGGAATTCAGATTCCCATGTCTTCAGCGGGATCTTGTCCATAGGTGTTGTTCCCCCACGGGCCGGTAGCCGAGACGCGCATAGTACTGGGGCAAATGGCCGTCCTCGACGGTCTGCAGCACTAGCCGATCGCTTCCCATGCGCTGGGTCTCCGAGCCCATGGCCAGCATCAGCGCCGCCCCGGCTCCTCGTCGCCGAGCGTCCGGTCGCGTATAGAGCCCATGCAGATACACCGTTCGTCCCGACTGAAAGAGTCCCACCCGTGAAAGCGGATGGCCAGATTCATCGAGCAGGTAGTAACGGTGTGCCGTGTTGCCGGCCCGCCAGCGGCAGAGCCTGATGTATTGCTCGGTCATCTGCGGCGTCCAGCCGTCGTCCCGGCTCTCAACATGGATCATCGCCTCGAAGTCTGACCAGGCACTCGCACTGTCGACCGGAATCACCGAGTGCACGGCGGCGTCATCCCGTGGAACGGCGAACGCCGCGACCATGGCGATCCGGACCTCGTGGCGATAACCGCTCGCCGACAGCGCCGCACCCAGGGTAGCCACCGTTTCCGGATCGCGGCTGGTCAGGCGCACCTGCGCGCCGGCCGGCACCGCTTCACGAACCGCTGACTCCAACCTGGAAACTGACCACGCTCGGGCGATCAGATTGTCGACGCTGTTCATGAATTCAAGATCCGGATAGTCAGGGTTGATCAGGAGGTCGCCAAATGGCCGGTGAAGGACTTCGCCACTGAGGCGCGCCTGGTCGCACGCCGCGTCGAAGACCTCATCCGCGAGCGCCTCGAGCTGAACGCTCACGCCTTCAGGGTGGCGAGGTAGGTCAGCGCGGCCAGGTAGCCGTCGAAGCCGAGCCCGGAAATGACACCACGAGCCGCGGAGGCCGTCACCATGCGGTGGCGCTCCGGTTCACGGGCGAAGACATTGGAGAGGTGGACTTCGACCACCGGCTTGCCCGCGCTGCGTAAGGCGTCCGCGAGCGCGAGGCTGTAGTGCGAGAGCGCCCCGGGATTGATGATGATCCCGTCACACCCCGCTCCCTCGCCTTCGATGGCATCGATCAGCGCGCCCTCGTGGTTGGAATGCAGGCAGCGGAGTTCAATGTCGAGCGCTCGGGCGTGCTCGGCGAGCAGTTTCTCCAGGTCAGCCAGGGTTCGCGTGCCGTAGACCTCGGGCTCTCGGCGGCCCAGCGTTCCAAGATTTGGGCCGTTGAGCACTAGAACTTTCATCCTGAGAACACCCGGTCGAGCGCAGCGGTCACCGTCGGCGCATCCACGGTGACCCCGTAGTCGGCCCGTCCCAGGTCCCGAAGGACAATCCAGCGAAGCGTGCCCGACCGCGATTTCTTGTCATGCCGCAGCGACTCCAGCAACGCGGAGCGGTCCACCACCGGTCGGTGCGCGAGTAGGCCTGCCTCCAGCAGCAACTCGCGCTGGACGCGCGCGACCTCACTCGTGCAGCTCCCAAGCATGCAGCTGACTTCGGCGGCCACCTCCATCCCCCACGCCACGGCAGTCCCGTGCCGGATGGTGCCAAAGCCTAGCGAGCGTTCGAGGGCGTGTCCGACTGTGTGACCGTAATTGAGAAGCGCGCGTTCGCCGGTCTCCCGCGGATCAGCCGCGACCACGCGCGCCTTGATCAGGACGGCACGGCCGACGGCGTGAAGGATCGCGTCGGGTTCCCGGCGAAGCAGGGCCGTGAGGTTGTTTTGAAGCCATTCGACGAACGCGCGGTCGGCAATCAGCGCCGCCTTGATGACTTCGGCCAGCGAGGCGCGGTAATCCGGCTCGGGCAGCGTCCGGAGGTAGTCGAGGTCGGCGAAGATTCCTGCGGGCTGATGAACGGCCCCGGCGAGATTCTTGCCCGCCGCAAGGTTGATGGCCGTCTTTCCGCCAATGCTGCTGTCCACCATCGCGAGCAGCGTGGTGGGGATCTGCAGGTAGCGGATACCTCGCATCCAGGTGGCGGCAGCGAAACCGGCCACGTCGCCGACGGTTCCGCCGCCGAGCGCGACGAGCACCCCGCCACGGTCGACCCCAGCGCTGGCCAGCGCCTCATAGATCGCCGCCAGCACCTCCAGCCCTTTGGCGGCCTCGCCGGCGGGCACGACATGCATGCTGGCCCGCAGGCCGGCGGCGGCGAAGGCCTCGAGCATTCGGCTCCCGTGCGGTTTATCGAGATGCGCATCGGTTACGAGCAGCACGGCGCCTCCGTCGGTAAGGCGCACCATGCCCGAGGTGATCGGGCCGGTCAGATTGGTGCCGATGACCGCTTCATGCCCGGCACCGGGCACCTCGATCGCGATCCGGCGGAGCGGCACAGACGGGAGCTGCCGGGCGATCTCGGCGGCCAGCGCAGCCGGTTGCCGGTCGTCGGTTTGGACCAGCAGGTCGGCTTCGAGATAGCGGCTCATCCGCGCGGGAAGCAGGCTTGCGATCGCCGTGCCCGTGTCCGGCTGGAGCAACGGCCTGCCGTTTGAACCACTGAGGCGCCGCTGCAGCTCAGCGGGCTCAGCCATGAGCGCCACGACCGTATTGCCATCGCGAATGCGTTGCCAGTTCGCATCGGCGAGCGGCGCGCCACCGCCGGCAGCGATCACCGCACCCTCCTCCTGCAGCGCCCGCTCGAGGCGGCGGCCTTCGCGCTGACGCAAGCCTGCCTCCCCCTCCAAGGCAAAGATTTCGGCGATCGACCGACCAGCATCGGCTTCGATCTCGCGATCGAGGTCGACGAAGGACCGCTGCAGGCGGTCGGCAAGCTCGCGCCCGACGGTTGTCTTGCCGCTCCCCATGAAGCCGACGAGGACGACATTGTTCACTGCCGCACCTGCTCCAGGTAACTTTCCACATTGCGGTGCAACTCGGGCACCGAGTCGGAGCCGAACTTTTCCAGCAAGGCCGTCGCCAGCACCAGCGCCACCATCGCTTCGCCGACCACCCCCGCCGCCGGCACGACGCAGATGTCGCTCCGCTCGTAATGCGCGCGGGCGACGTCGCGGGTCTTGAGGTCCACCGTCGCGAGCGGCTTGAGCAGGGTCGAGATCGGCTTCATGAAGCCGTGCACCACGACGGCTTCGCCGTTGGTCACGCCGCCGGTCAGGCCGCCGGCGCGGTTGGTCTCGTGCCGAATCGCTCCGCCCGCGTAGACCGGCACGTCATGAACCTGGGAACCGGGTAAGGCCGCCGCCTCGACACCGTCGCCGATCGAGATCGCCTTGCAAGCGGGGATGCTCGTGACCGCTTGCGCCAGCCGGCCGTCGAGCCGCGTGTCCCACTGGCTGTAGCTTCCCAGTCCAGGCGGCACAGGCTCGGCAATTACGGTGAAGACGCCCCCAAGCGTGTCGCCGCGCTCTCGCGCGTCATCGATGGCGCTGACCATGGCGATGCTGGCTGCGCTATCAGGGCAGCGCACAGGCGATGATTCGACCCCTTCCCAATCGATCGACGACGGGATGGCGGCGGCAATCGGACCGATCGCGCTGGTGTAGCTGTGGATCGCAATGCCGAACTCGTTGAGGAGCCGCTTTGCCACGCCGCCTGCCGCCACCCGGGCGGCGGTCTCGCGAGCGCTCGCCCGCTCGAGGACATCGCGTGCGTCGTCGGCGCCGTATTTCAGCATCCCGGCGAGGTCGGCATGGCCCGGACGGACGCGGGTGATGGGCTTGCGCTTGACCTCGGCCTCGTCGATTGCCATCACCTGTCGCCAGTTTTCCCAGTCGCGATTGGCGATCTCGAGTGTGATCGGCGAGCCGAGCGTGACACCGCCGCGAACCCCGGCGACGATGTGAGCGGCATCGCGCTCGATCTGTTGCCGGCCGCCGCGACCGTGGCCACCCTGACGACGGCGGAGGTCGTCCAGAAGATCTTCCTCGCGCAAGCGCAGGCCGGCGGGGACACCGTCGATGATTACCGTCAGCCGCTCGCCGTGCGATTCACCGGCGGTCAGGAAGCGGAGCGTCATGCGGGCACGGCCTCGATCGCCTCCGCCAGCGCCTGCCGCATCGCCTGTACCGGAGCGGCCCGACCAGTCCAGATTTCGAAGGATGTTGCGCCCTGGTGGAGCAGCATCGATCGGCCTTCGGCCGAACGGCGGGACCGGAGGTCGAAGACGCGCTGGTCGGGTCGCGGCTGCCAGCCGGGGGGCAGCAGATCCGCCGGGGTCGCATTGACGACCATCGCGGCAGCTCCGATCGCGTTCGCCAGTTGATCGAGCGTGGACACTGTGGCGTGTTCCAGGCCTAGGTCATCGACCAGGCGGCGTGCCCGGTCAGGGTCACGGGCCAAAATCGTCAGCTCCGCGGGGCGGCCGCGAAGCGCCTCGGCAACCGCTCGAGCGGCGCCGCCGGCGCCCAGGATGACGATCGATTGCCCATCGACCGCATAGCCGCATTCCACGAGCGCCCGGCTGAAGCCGGTCACGTCGGTGTTGAACCCGACCAGCTCTCCGTCACGGCGGCTGATGGTGTTCACCGCTCGCAATCGCCTTGCCAGGGGATCGAGCTGGTCGAGCAGCGGGATGACCGCCTCTTTATGCGGGATCGTGACGTTGGCGCCGAGGATGTCCTGGCGCTGCCGCATTTCGGCCATTGCGTCAGCGAGCGCATCCGTGGATAGGCTTCGAGGGCGGTAGTGCGCTTCAATGCCGGTTGCCGCAAAGGCGGCGTTCTGCATCGCAGGTGACAGACTGCGGGTGACGTCGGCTCCAAGCAGCCACACGTTATGCCCCATCGGTCACCTCGTGCAGCCGATCGAAGAAGTCCGGATAGGAAACAGCGACCGCGTCGGCATCCTGGATGCGGGTGGGCCCCGAGGCGACCAGGGCCGCGACGGCAAACGCCATCGCGATCCGATGGTCGCCGCGGGCGTCGACGGTCGCGCCTTGCAGATGGGTGGGACCCTTGACGGTGAGGCCATCCGGCCGCTCCTCGACCCCGGCACCCATCAGCCGCAACCCTGCCGCCATGGCCGCGATGCGATCGCTTTCCTTGACGCGCAGCTCAGCCGCGCCGCTGATGGTCGTCACACCGTCGGCCTGGGTGGCGACCGCGAGCAACGCGGGAAGCTCATCGATGGTTTTCGCGACCTCATCGGCGCCGAGAGAAACGGCGTTCAGGGAACGTCCCACCACTCGAAGCGACCCAGCAGGCTCGGTCCCGGTTTCGGTGACGTCGAGCTGAACCTCCGCACCCATCCGCCGGAGAACCTCGGCAAAGCCGGTCCGGGTCGGATTGAGGCCAACACCGCGGATCGTGATCGACCATCCCGGCCGGCAGGCGGCGGCCGCCATCCAGAAGGCGGCTGACGAAAAGTCGCCCGGAATGGTCATCGTCAGGGGCCGAAGAGGCCGGTGCGATGGCCGCAACTCGATGAAAGCCCCGCGCGGGCCGATGTCGGCTCCCATCGCCTGCAGCAGACGCTCGGTGTGGTCTCGCGTCTGCACCGGTTCCGCCACCGTGGTCGGGCCCATCGCGCAGAGGCCGGCGAGCAGGATCGCGCTCTTGACCTGGGCGCTGGGCACGGGGAGGGAATGATGGCGTCCCTGCAGCGGCGCGCCGGCGACGAAGAGCGGCGCGTGCCCCTCATTGGATTCGATTCGTGCGCCCATCCGGCGCAAGGGGTCGATGAGGCGCGCCATCGGCCGGCGGCGCAGCGAGGCATCACCGTCGAGGGCCGCGGTCACCCGGCTCCCGGCGAGGAGGCCGAGGAGCAGCCGCATGCTGGTGCCGGAGTTGGCGCAGTCCAGGTGACCATGGGGAGATGCGAATCCCCAACCCGGCTCTCCCCCAGAGGGCGAGGGCGTGACGATGAATCCTGATGCCGTGCGGGCGACGCGAACGCCGAGGCTGCGCAGGCAGGCGATGGTGGCTCGCACATCCTCGCCTTGAGGCAAACCGGCAAGGGCACTGTCTCCGTCACACAGGGCCGCCAGGATCAATGCGCGGTGGGCAATCGACTTGTCGCCGGGGACGCGCAGCTCTCCGGCGACCAGCCGCGCGGGGTGGACGACAGCGACCGTTCCTAGCTCAGACCGCAACATGCCTGCCCGCCTCGATCTGGCCCAACGGTTCTCCTCGCTCGATCCGGTCGCGAAGTGCCTCGAGGGTTCGCGAGAATCGGTTGATCGCGGTAAGCAAGGGCTCGCGATTCTCGTGCGCAATGCTTTCGTACATCGCGCGATCGCCGCCGGCGAGACGCACCATGCTCCGATAGCCGGGGCCGCCGAGCGCCGGATCCGCGTTCTCGCGGACGGTCTGCTCGAAGGCGGCACTGACGGTGAAGGCGAGATGGCTCAGGTAGGCGAGCTCGCGGTCGTGTTCTTCCGGCGTCAGGAAGGCGGGGCGCGCACCGATCGCGGCCACCAGGTCGAACCAGGCCTGAAAGGGTCGCAGGTTCTGGGCCTCGAGTGGCGTGAAAATCCAGGCTTCGCCGCGAAAGATCGCCGGGTCGCTGGCCTCGATCCCACTCTGGGCCTTGCCCGCTACCGGATGACCGCCAAGAAAGAGCCCGGGCTCCGGCAGTCGTCGCACCCAGGCGCGGACCGGGCGCTTCACGCTGGCCACGTCCGTGATCACGGCACCCGCGATCGCCAGCGGCGCAAGCTGATCGAGCACGTCGGGAATCTGATCGATGGGCGTCGCAACCACGACGATGTCCGCGTTCCGCAAGATCGCAAAGTCCGTGGATGCGTCGTCCACAGCGCCCCGAGCGCGGGCGACCGCGGCAGCATCTGACCGTCGGGTCACGCCGACCACGTCAACCCGGGGAGTCAGTCCCCGCAGCGCGCGGCCGAGCGAGCCCCCGATCAGGCCCAGCCCCACGATCCCCACACGCATCAGGCGGGCACCGGCGCTCCGCGGCCGAGCGCGGCCGCGACCGAATTAACCTGGTCAACCAGCTGCCGGAAGGCGTCCGGGGTCAGCGATTGGGCACCGTCGGAGAGCGCCAGCTCCGGCTGCGCATGAACCTCGACCATCAATCCATGCGCGCCGGCTGCCACGCCCGCCAGTGCCATCGCCGTGACCAGCGAGCGCCGACCCGTGCCGTGGCTCGGATCCACGATCACCGGCAGGTGACTGAGCTCCCTGATCAGCGGCACCGCATTGAGGTCGAGCGTGTTGCGGGTGTAGGTCTCGAAGGTTCGGATGCCTCGCTCGCAGAGAACCACCTGGTAGTTCCCCTGGCTGAGGATGTACTCGGCAGACAGCAGCCACTCCTCGATGGTGGCCGACATGCCGCGCTTGAGGAGAACCGGCTTTCGCAGCCGACCGACCTCGGAGAGGAGCGGGAAGTTCTGCATATTGCGCGCACCGATCTGGAGCACGTCGGCGAGATCCGCCAGCGTGTCGATATCGGCCGGCGCCAGCACTTCACAGACGAGCGGAAGACCGGTCAGGCGCCGGGCCTCACGCAAGATGGCGACCCCGTCACCGCGCAATCCCTGAAAGGTATAGGGGGAGGTCCGCGGTTTGAAGACGCCTCCGCGCAGCGCGTGTGCACCGGCCGCCTTGACCTGCCGGCAGGTCTCGAGAAAGAGCGCCTCGCCGTCGACCGAACATGGTCCGGCCACGATCCAGACGGCGTCGCCCCCGACGAACTGATCGCCGATCGGGATGCGGGTGTCGCGAGCACGAAATTCGCGGTTGGAAAGCTTGAAAGGCTTGGTGATCGGGACCACCTCGGCCACCCCGGGCGCTTCGATAAAGAGATCCCGAAGGGCAAACGGATTGCTGCCGATGACGCCGATCACGGTTCGCTCGTCGCCGTCGCTGAGATGGGTCCGCATCCCGTGGGCTTCCACCTGTGTCACCACCGCCTTGACTTGATCGGGAGTCGCGTCGTGCCGCATGACGATGATCATGCGGTCGCCCTCAGCAGGGCCGCGCGCCGAAGATAGGTGAAGCGCATCGCCGACGCCGGCTGGCTGGTGTTGACCAGGAGCAGCACTCGAATGCAACGCTCGATGCTGCGCGCGTTGGAGCCAGGCACGTCCATCTCATGGGCGCAGAGGAGGGGGACGTCGCGCCATCCAAACTGCCGGGCGGCAGCGGCGGGAAACTCGGCGTTGAGATCCGGGGTGGTCGTGAACCAGGCGCCGGCGATCTCCTGGGGGTCGAGCTGGTTGTCGCGGCTGAGCTGGCCGAGCAACTCGGTGGTTGCCTGGACGATCGCCGCCTCGCTGTTTTCTTCCGTGGTCGTCGCGCCGCGTATCCCTCGAACCGCCATACCTTCTGCCTCCTGGATGCGCCGAAGTATCGAACTGCGGAGGAGGGCCGGTCGTCGGGTGGGCTTGGGTGAGCGGCGCTAGCTCATCCCGAGCCGGACCCGAGCCGGCCCGAGATAGGCGTAAAAGTACGCAAATCGAAGGCGCCGCGTCATCGTGACGGCATCCTACCGGACCGGGTGCGCCTTGGCAAGGGCCGAACGTAACGAGAGGCCGTATCAGCCGGCGGACAATCCCCTTGCACAGGAGGCCCGCCATGAAATCACCGCTCCACCCTCTCTCGTTCGCCGTCCCGGCCGCCTCGGCTGTCTTGCTCGCCGCCTGCGGCGGAACCGCGGCTTCCAACCCGAATGGACCAGCCGCCTCCGGCAGCGCCCCAGCGCTGATCCACACCCAGTCGATCAAGGTGGGAAGCTCCAGCATGACGGTGCTCAAGAACGCCAAGGGCCTGACGCTCTACTACTTCACCCCCGACACCGCCTCCAGTGTCGCCTGCACCGGTGGGTGCGCCACGGCCTGGCCGCCCATGCTCACCAGTAGCGACACGCCGACCAGCGTTCCCAGCCTGCCAGGCCAGCTCACCGTGCTAAGCGGAGCAAACGGCAAACAGGTCGCCTACAACGGGCATCCGCTCTACACCTACTCGAAGGACGGCGACTCGGGAGACGCCTATGGCCAGGGGTTCGCCGGCAAGTGGTTCGTCGCGACTCCCGACCTGAAGACTGCCGAAGTGGCACCCAGCGCCGCGACGGCGGCCTATGGCGCGGGTTACTAGCCGGTCGGGTTCAGCGGGAGGAACTGCATCGGGTCGATCGGGCTGTTGTCGATCCGCACCTCGAAATGGGTGTGGGGACCCGTGGAGTTGCCCGTCGAGCCAACGAGGCCGATCAGCTGCCCGCGTTTGACGGCATCCCCCTCCTTGACGCCGATCGCGAGCAGATGGCCGTAGAGGGTCTTCAGCCCGGCGTCGTGCTGGAGCAGGATGTAGTTGCCGTACCCGACCAGCGCACCTGTGGCATCGGTCATCGACTGGGCCGAGACGACGACGCCATCCGCGGCCGCGAAGACCGGCGTCCCAAGCGGGACCGCGAGGTCGATGCCGGTGTGGAAATGGGCGTAGCCGGCGTACGACGCCTCGAAGGTGAATGATGTGGGACCGAATGCCTGGGTGATGATCGCATGCGGGATCGGCATCAGCAGCTTGCCGGTCGCCGCGAGCACCGGGTCCTGGGCGATCAGCTGCGCGGTCTGACTGAAGTTGTCGGCAGCGAAGACGGCTTGCTCGATCTGCGCCAGCACGCTCTCGGTCTTGACCTGGAGCAGCTGCGCCCGCTTGGCCGCCATCTCCGGCGTATCCGTTTGCATGGCATCCAGCGCCGCAAGCGCCTGGTCGATGGTGTCCTGGAGCTGCGTCTGAAGGCTCTGCTGGTTGGCGATCTGGGCGGCGAGCGTCGTCCTGGTCAACACCAGCCGGTCGAGCACGGTCTTTTTCGAGGACCGGCTCCGCTCGAGGGTCGACTGGGCATGCGCGAGCGCGACGTCGTCAGCCTGCACCTGGCGAACAAGGTCACGCTCCCGATCGATGACCACATCGCTGTAGCCAACCACTTCGAGAAAGCCGCCGAAGCCTCCGGCCCGAACCAGGCTGACAAAGAAGTTGTCCTGGTGCTTATAGAGCCGGCGAACGACCGCCGCCAGCCGGATGCGGTCGGCCTGCAACCGGCTCGAGACGACGCCATGCTGGGCGGTCACGCCGGTTATCCGGCTGTCCAGGTCGGAAACCTTCTTTTCGTTGTCGACGATCTGCTGGCCGAGGGCGATCAGGCTCAGCTGGGCCTGGTTGAGGGACTTCTCGAGCATCAGGGCGTGGGCTTCCGAGGCGGTCAACTCGCCGATCAACTGGCTCTGGGCGGCCTTGTTCTTCAGCTGGTCCTGCGCCTTCGGCGAGGCGGATGCGGCCGGCGACGGCGAGTTCAACGGCTGAAACGACGCCGAGGCGCTGGCCGACGGAGCCGGTGACGCGGACGCTGACGGACTGGCCGCGGTATCGGCCAGCACGCCGGACGGCACCACCAGGCCCAGCGTCCCGGCCAGCGTCAGCCCCAGAATCAGGACTCTCGGACGCGCAATCGCCAGGCGGCGCACAGGCGGTTGCCAATTAACCGCACTTGCGATGTCTTTACAACTCTTAAGAACTGGGCGGGTGCGGCTTGCCCCAATCCACCCCAATCGCCTGCCTCCACGGGCCCCTTCTTGCCCGATCTGAATACGCCTTGCTGTTGAGCCCGCCTCCTGGACGGCAGCACCAACTGTGCCCTATTTTCACATTTTTGTCATCCCTTCCCCGCTCTCACCTTTTCGGGAAGTGCTCCGGGGCACTTGCGACGGCCAAAGCTGTGCTATCCTGCCTGAAAACCAACTGAGCTATCACGGGGGAAGTGATCTGGCACAGAGCCGGTTTTTAACGCACACGCTTGTTTTGTTAGCGGCGGCGCTGATCCCGGTACTAACGTCCTTCGACCGACTCCACAACGACACCGCCTACGGCGCAAATCCCAGCCCTCCAGTTGCCCTGCGGATGACGCACGTCGATGACGTGGTGCTGAGCCAGGGCGGGTTCATCATGAAGATGAGCACCTCGAGCATCGACACGCCGGTGCGCCGCGACATCAGCTATTACACGATGAAGCCCGGCGATACCTTGCAAGATGTCGCCGGACGCTTCGGTCTGACGATCGATACACTCCGCTGGGCCAACAACGTCTCGGACGTGACGAGCGTCACCCAGGGCATGCGGGTGGTCGTGCCGCCCGTCAACGGCATCCTCGTCAAGGTGCAGCCCAACACCAACCTGAACGCGCTGGCCATCCAGTACCACGTCAACATCCAGGACATCATTGACTTCAACCTGATTCGCGATCCCAGCCGCCTGGCGGTCGGGAGCTTTCTGATGCTCCCCGACGGCGTCGGACCCGCGCTGGATACGGGCGTTGGCAAGAGGACCGTCAAGTCGGTGACCTGGAATCGCTTTGGACGGCAGGTCACCAACTACACCATCACGTACAGCAGTGCCCCGGTGGCAGGCTCTGGCGGAAAGTTCCCCTACGGCTATTGCACCTGGTGGGTTGCGCACAAGCGGTACGTGCCCTGGTCCGGGGACGCCTGGCAGTGGTGGTTCAACGCACGCCAGTTCGGCTTTGCCGAGGGCTCGCTGCCGGTGGCCGGCGCGATCATGGTGCAGGGCATCAGCTGGACGTCGCCGGTCGGGCACGTGGCCTACGTGGAGTCGGTCAATGCCGATGGCTCATTCACCGTTTCGGA
>DATASI010000064.1:0-3645 GCA_036269255.1 Candidatus Dormiibacterota bacterium | reverse complement strand
GTCGGCGGTTCGACCCGGATGCCGAAGGTGCAGCAGATGGTGCGCGAGTTCTTCGGTAAGGAACCGCACAAGGGGGTCAATCCCGATGAGGTTGTCGCGGTCGGCGCCGCGGCGCAGGGCGGCGTGCTCTCAGGAGAGGTCAAGGACCTGCTGCTGCTGGACGTGACGCCGTTGTCGCTCGGCATCGAGACCCTCGGCGGCGTGCTGACCACGGTGATCCCGCGCAATACCACGATCCCGACCCGCAAGAGCGAGGTCTTCTCGACCGCGACCGACAACCAGACCAACGTCGAGGTCCACGTGCTCCAGGGCGAGCGCCCGCTGGCGAGGGACAACCGAACGCTGGGCCGCTTCCAGCTGGTCGGCCTGCCGCCCGCGCCGCGCGGCGTGCCGCAGGTCGAGGTCGCCTTCGACATCGACGCCAACGGCATCGTCAATGTCAGCGCCAAGGACATGGCGACCGGCCGGGAGCAAAAGATCACCATCAGCGGATCGAGCGGCCTGTCGAAGGACGAGGTCGAGCGCATGGTCACCGAAGCGCAGAGCCACGCCTCCGAGGATCAGGCGCGGCGCGATCTGATCGACGCGCGCAACCAGGCCGACTCGCTCGCCTATCAGGTGGAGAAGACGGTCAACGACAACCGCGCCAAGGTCGCCGTCGGCGAGCTCTCGAAGATCGAGGCGCTGATTGCCGGCGCCCGCAAGGCGTCGGAAGGCGAGGACGTGGCAGCCATCCGGAAGGCGATCGGGGAGCTGCAGCAGGCATCGCACGCAATGGCCGAGCAGCTCTACAAGGCTGATGGCGCTCGAGGACCTCAAGGTGCTCGAGGTGCTCAGGGTTCCGGCGAGCCAGACATCAAGGATGCGGAAGTGGTCGACGCGGAGTACGCGGAGACCAAGTAACCACTGGCGGGAGGGGCTGGAAGGGCGTCCAGCCCAAAAACGATAGGAGAGAGTCATGGCAATCATCCGATGGGATCCGTTTCACGACTTCGGGTTCACCGCTCCGAGCACCGCGTGGGTGCCGCCGGTGGACATCTATCAGACCGGCGATCACGAGCTCGTGCTGAACGCCGAGCTGCCTGACATGACGCGCGAGGACATCGACATCAATATCGAGAACTTCGTGCTGACGATCAAAGGCGAGAAGAAGGTCGCGAGTGACGTGAAGGGGGAGCAGTTCCGTCACGTCGAGCGGCGCTACGGCACGTTCGCGCGCTCGTTCTCGCTGCCGCAGACCGTCGACCCGACCCGGGTCTCGGCCGAGTACCGGCAGGGGGTGCTGACGGTCCGCCTTCCGCTGCGCGAGGACGCCAAGCCGCGCTCCATCAAGGTGGACGTGGCAGCCTAAGGTGGCCGGGACGGGGGGAGGGACCCATCCAGCCCTTCCCGCCCGTCCAGCCCTTCCAGCCTCTTGTCCCCGCCCTTCCAGCCCTTTATCCCCGCGTGCTAACCTTGTCTCCTGACATGGAAGAGCCGAGCCCACTCCAACAAGATCCCGATACGCCCAAGGTTCCGGCGGAGCCGTTGCCGCCGATTCAGAGCCGCTTTCTGTTCGTTGACGTCGCCGCCCTGCGCGCCAAGCAGCTGCGCCGCGGGGCGCGCCCGCGCCTCGCCGAAGATGTGCCCGCCCCTCACAAGGCCGAGCGCGTGGCGATGGAAGAGGTCAAGCGCGGGCTGGTGTATTACGACGTGCCGGCGGTGAAGCTGGCGGACGGAGAGGCCGAAGGATGAACGCGGACGTCATTCAGATTGTCTTGGGCACGCTGCAAGGCGTGGTCTCGAGCACGGCGTTCGTCCTGTTCCTGTTCATCGGCTTCTGCGTCGTCGCCGGGTTCACCAAGATGAAGAAGACGGCCGGCGGCCGCGCCTCGGTGGTCAAGAGCCTCGACGAGCGAATCAGCCATCAGCCGTTTGTCTATTTCGCGCCCAACGCCCCGCGGGGACCGGCCGATCAGCTCAAGTCGCCGGAACTCCTGGAAGCCGCCGCTCGTAAATGATCCTGACGGCCCGGCGGTGCCGAGGCCCGGGGGATCACATGTTCTTCCTGCTCACGCTGCCGTTCCGGATCGCCTTCGGCCTGCTGCTGCTCCCGTTCGCCCTCCTGTTTCTCCCTTTTCTGCTGTTGCGGGTGCTGATTAAGTCGGCGGTGTTCTTGGTCGTGCTGCCGTTCGTGCTGCTGACGGTCGGCGTCGCGCTGCTGGTCGCGTTCATCGCCGTCGCGTGCGTGCTGACGATCCCGCTGCTCCCGTTCGCCTTCGTCGCGCTCTTCATCTGGGCGGTCGCCCGCTCGTCGCGTTCAACCCTGGTTCCCCATCCCTAGCCCCCCCGCCTCCGCTCGGCGGCAGCCCCTAACCGCCGCGTTTTTCGCCATGCTGTGGCGTCTGGCTCGGTCGAAGGGTGTCCCTGCGCGTTGAACTCCTCCTTACGCAAAGCTCTCCGGCTGCCACCGCAGCCCCAGGTTCGTGATGCGCTGGATCAGACCCTCGTAGCTGACGCCGGCCTTTTCCGCGGAGGCGGCGAAATCCTCCCCCCTTGCGATCTGCGGGTTGGGGTTCGCCTCGATGATCCAGGCGTTGCCCGCTTCGTCCAGCCTGAGATCGATGCGGGCGTAGCCGCTGAGCTCCAGCGCGCGGTACGCCCGCTTGCACAGATGCTGGATGCGCTCGGACTGCGGATCGGCGAGATCTCTGGCCGGCCCGCTGTCGATGCCGTACTTCTTCTGGTACTTGACGCTCCACTTCACGCGGTCGGTCGCGATCCGCTTGGCCCCTTCCGGCATGTTGGTGAAGAAGAGCTCCCACACCGGCATCGCCTGCAACGTCTGGTTGCCGAGGATCCCGACGTAGAGCTCACGTCCCTCGATGTACTGTTCCACGATCGCGGCGGTGCCGATGCTCTCGTGGATGAAGCTGACGCGCTCCTTCAGCTTCTCGTCGCTGTCGACCACCGACGCTTGGGAGATGCCGATCGACGCCTCCTGGGTCAGCGACTTGACCATCAGCGGGAAGGGCAGGCGCTTGGGCCGGCGGACCGGGCGGCCGATGCGGACGACCTCGAACTCCGGCACCGCGATGCGGTGATAGGCGAGCAGCTTCTTCGACAGCGATTTGTCGCGCGCCAGCAGCAGGCCGCGCGGGTTGCAGCCGGTGTAGGGCAGCTTCAGCAGCTCCAGGTGCGAGACGACGTTCTGGTCGAAGATGGTGATGTCGTCGAACCCCTCGAGCAGGTTGAAGGCGATATGCGGCTTCCACTCGGTGGCGAGCCGGCGGATCTCGCCGAGATCGTCGTGGACGCCGAGCGCCTTGACCTCGTGGCCGAGGCTGGTCAGGGTCGAGATCACGTCGTACTCGGTGCGCCACGGCGCCGACACGATGTCGGTGCCCTCCTCGATGGTGTCGGGCGGGATCAGATGACGGTGCACCAGCGCCAGGACGCGAAGCTTGGCGCTCATAGGGCGACCCGGTGCCTGCCGCTGTGCAGGTAATTCATCGTCTGGACCGTGAGAAAGACCATGAAGTCGATTTTGGTGGCGTCCTCGGTGTCGGTGAGACGCAGGTTGAGCTCGCGGCAGCGCTCGATGATCTTCTCGAGCAGCTGATCGATCGTGTACTGGTAGCTGTCGGTGAAGCTGGCGACCGTGCC
>DATASI010000063.1:0-9677 GCA_036269255.1 Candidatus Dormiibacterota bacterium | reverse complement strand
CGGCGACGGCGCCGTCCAGGACGCGCAGGCTCCGCTCGACCTCGACCGTAAAGTCTACGTGTCCGGGTGTATCGATGATGTTGATCCGGTGGCCGCGCCAGTTGGCGGCGGTGGCCGCCGAGGTGATCGTGATGCCGCGCTCCTGCTCCTGGACCATCCAGTCCATGGTCGCGGCGCCCTCGTGGACCTCCCCCATCTTGTGGATCCGGCCCGTATAGAAGAGGATGCGCTCGGTCGTGGTCGTCTTCCCGGCATCGATGTGGGCCATGATGCCGATGTTCCGTACCTTCTCGAGCGGATAACTGCGGGCCATTTTGGTTTCTGCCAATGTCTCTCCTAGTAGCGGAAGTGACTGAAGGCCTTGTTGCTTTCAGCCATCTTGTGCGTCTCTTCTCGGCGCTTGATGGTGGCGCCTACCCCGTTGGCGGCGTCCATCAGCTCGCCGGCGAGCTTCTCCTGCATCGACTTGCCGGAGCGCGCGCGGGCGTAGCGGACGATCCAACGCCGGGCCAGCGCCAGCCGGCGGTCCGGCCGGATCTCGACCGGGACCTGGTAGGTGGCGCCGCCGATCCGGCGGGGCTTGACCTCGAGCACCGGGGTGGCGTTCTTGAGCGCGCTGTCGAAGACCTCGATCGGGTCCTTCTTGGTATTGCGCTTGATCCGGTCGAGCGAGCCGTAGACGATCCGCTCCGCGGTGCTGCGCTTGCCGCGCTGCATCACGACGTTGACGAACTTAGCTACGCCCTCGTGTGTATACACGGGATCGGGCATGATCGATCGCTTTTGAATCCGGGCACGACGCGGCATGGTTAGGCCTTCTTCGCCTTTTCGCGCTTGGCGCCGTACTTCGAACGGCCCTGCTTCCGCCCCTTGGCGCCGGCCGTATCGAGCGTGCCGCGAACCACGTGGTAGCGGACACCGGGAAGGTCTTTGACGCGGCCGCCACGGATCAGGACCACCGAGTGCTCCTGCAGGTTATGGCCGATCCCGGGAATGTACGCCGTGACCTCCTGGCGGGAGGTCAGCCGGACACGGGCGACCTTGCGGAGCGCCGAGTTCGGCTTCTTCGGCGTCGTGGTGTAGACGCGCACGCAAACGCCGCGCCGCTGGGGCGAACCCTGCAGCGCCGGCGCCTTGGTCTTCTTGACCAGGGGCTTGCGACCGTAGCGAATCAGCTGTGAAATCGTAGGCATGGTTTAATCTCGCCCGCCATCCGGGCGCGAAGGGGAATTCTACGGTGAATTCGAGACCGCTGTCAACTCCGAACCCCCTCGCCCGAAAAGGAGACTCGTCCTTCTTACCCCGAATCAGCCTCGAGTAACCCCTATTCGCGGCCTTTGATCGAGGCCAGCGGCACCAGCTACCTCGAGGCGCTACGCGGCGACCGGAACGGGCGCCTCGGCCACGATGTCGGGCTGCCGCCAGAGCCGAGCGATGAGCCCGGCAAGGATCAGCTCCGCCCCGAGTAGCAAATACGCCTGCTGCGAGAAGCGGTTTGTGAATAGGAAGACAAAGAGGGCAATGCCGATCCAGAAGATCGCGTCGCCGATCGCGCGGCGTTGCGCAAACCATCGCCCGGCCATGACCCACGCCGCAACGACGAGGGGCAGCTGAATGAGGAAGAATGGGAACGCCTCACGGGCGTCGTGGATGAAGCCGATCTGCAGGAGCCAGGCCGACAGACCAATTCCCTGGATGGGATAGGTCTCGGTCCCCCCGCCGAGGTTGAAAACGATGGTGTCGCTGATGAACGCATGCGCATTCCAGATCAGAAACGGGGTGAAGAGCACGGCAATCACCGCGGCCCCGAGGCCGCAGGCTTGAAGCAAGCGGTGCCATCCGATCCCCCGAGCGACAGACCAGCACAGCACGACCGGTACCGCGATCAGCGCGGTCTGCTTGGTGGCGATGGCCAGGCCGATCAATCCTCCCGCCAGCAGCCACCGCTCTCGATGGATCGCCAGCATGCCGGCGAGCAGCAGCGCGACCATCGGCAAGTCGTTGTCGCCCAACACAGCCAGCAGGCTGTGTCCCGGAATCAAGAAGAAGGCCAGCGCGGCCATGCGGCCGACCGGTCCGGGAGCCAGCCGCCCGATGACAATCCAGATCACCGCGGCCACCAATAGAAGCCAGAGGCGCTCGTCCCACCAGCCGAACACCGCCCTGAAGGCGGCCTGCACCGGCAAGGGCAGGACGATCGTTCCCGGCCAGTAATCGAGGTGATGCAGCGATGGGTTGGCAAACGGCTGGGACCATGGGGCGCGCTCCATGCCGGTTCCCGCGTAGTTGAACCCGTAGGGATCGATACCGCGCATCAGGACACCGCGCGCCAGCTGCATCTGGTAGGCGCCGTCGCCGATCAGCGCTTTCGGCGAGGGGATAAGCTTCCAGCGGGCGATGCCCCCGATGACCGGCATGCCGTAGAGGACGGCGGCCATGATCGCGCTTCCGACCGCGCGAAGCCGTGGCAGCAGGAGCACGGCCCCAAAGGCCACGATGACCACCGCGGCCGCCAGCAGGCTGACCCACGCCGGGAGCCGCCAGCTCTCCGCGATCTGCCAGTCGATGGCGGCCGTGGGGAGCCCGAACAGCAGGAGAATGGCCGGTTCGCCGCGTTTCGCCACGCGACTATAACGTCGATCACCCTTCGAGTCTTGACCCTGCTGGTAGCCTGAGCCAATCGCGCCACCGCGAGTACAGGAGGGAGTGAATGCCACGTCAGCTGAAGCCTGAAGACCTCTACTCGATCAAGCTGGTCGAGGACCCGCAGATCAGTCCGGACGGGACGCGGATCGCGTTCGTCGTCGCCCGCATCGACCGAGAGACGTACGAATACCGGCGCTCGATCTCGATCGCAGAGGTCGGCAGCAACACCGAGCCGCGGCCGTTTACCGCCGGCCGGAACGACACGCACCCGCGCTGGTCCCCGGACGGCCGAACGCTCGCCATCGTCCGCGGCCCGGCCGGCGAGGTCAAGCCAAAGAACCGAGAGGAACGCGATCGCGGGATTGGGAAGGCCCAGGTATGGGTGCTCCCGACCGATGGCGGTGAGGCGAGACAACTGACCTGGATGAAGGACGGGGCGGGGGATCCAACCTGGTCGCCCGACGGGAGCTCGATCGTCTTCACGGCTGAGGTCGGTGAGCCTGACGACCCCGAGGCCGCGGACGCCAGCCTGGAGGAAAAGAAGGTTCCGGCTGTCCGGACGATCGACCGGCTGTGGTACCGCCTCGACGGCAAGGGCTGGACCTACGAGCGCCGCGCCCATCTTTTTCAGATTCCCGCCGGTGGTGGCGAGCCGCGCCAGCTGACCGACGGCGATTGGGACGACGGCTCCCCCGCCTTCTCGCCCGACGGGCGGCGCCTGGCCTTCACCTCTGATCGAACCGAGGAACGCTGGACCTGGCCGGGCAGCGACGTGTGGATTTTGGACCTCCGAAGCGGCGCCCTGACCAGGCTAACCGACGAGTCGCTGGTGTGCGGGCCGCCGGCCTGGTCACCGGACGGCCGGCAGATCGCCTTCGGGTCTTCGGTACGACGCCATGCCGACGGGTACACCGACCTGGTGGTCGTCGATAGCGGCGGTGGCAGCGCACGCCGGTTGACCAGCGACTTCGCCCCAACCTTTGAGGACACCTGCATCGACGACCAGCGTGCCGGCCACGGCGGACCGTATCTCTCCTGGTCGGCCGATGGCAGCGAGATCTACGCGCTGGCAGCGGGTCGGGGGACAACGCAGGTCTACGCCGTGCCGCTGGCGCGGGGCAACCCGCGCATCCTCGTCGGCGGCCGGCGTCGCATTTACGGATTCAGCCTGGATAAGGCGCGCCACGCGATCGCCCTGGCAAGTTCCGATCCCGCGACGCCAGGTGACCTCTACTACGCCGACCTGGCGAACAACACCCAGGAGCGGCGCCTGACCCAGCTCAATGCCAGCCTCTTCAACGAGGTGGAGCTCGCGCAATCCGAGGAGTTCACCTTCAAGGGCGCTGATGGCTGGGACATCCAGGCATGGGTGATGCGGCCGAGCAGCGCTAAAGAGCTCCCGCCCGCCGTCCTCGAGATCCATGGCGGGCCGATGGCCATGTACGGCTGGAGCTTCTTCTTCGAGTTCCAACTGCTCGCCGCGCGCGGATTCGCTGTGCTCTATGCCAACCCGCGTGGCAGCACTGGGTATGGCCGCGCCTTCTCGAAGGCGGTCGTCGGCGACTGGGGCGGCAAGGACTACGCCGATCTGCTGGCCGGCGTCGATGCGGCTGTCGACCGGGGCTTGGTCGACCGCAGTCGCCTGGGCGTCGGAGGGGGCAGCTACGGCGGCTACATGACGAACTGGGCCGTTTCGCACACCGACCGCTTCAAGGCGGCCGTGACGATGCGCTGCGTCAGCAATCTCGCCGGGATGTTCGGCTACTCGGACGTCGGCTGGGCGCTCATGGACGACTTCCTCGGCGCGGCGCCCTGGGAAAACCTCGAGATCCTGACCGAGCGATCACCGATCACGCACGTCGAGAAGATCCACACGCCGCTCCTCATCCTCCACAGCGATAACGACCTCCGCTGCCCAATCGAGGAAGGGGAGCAGATGTTCACCGCGCTGAAGTTTCTCAAGCGCGAGGTCAAGATGGTGCGCTTCGAGGGCCAGACCCATGACCTCTCGCGTAACGGCCATCCGCGCTCGCGGGTGATCCGCCTCGAGCACATCATCGATTGGTTCACCTCGCATATTTCCGCGCAGCCAGCTCGTCGGAAAGAACTGGCAGCGGCCGGCGCCAGCGGGGAATAGCGACCCAAAACGGAAAGGGCCACCCTCGCGGGTGGCCCCTTCGGTGCTTGCGTCGCGGCTTAGCTGCTGGCGGGAACCGGTTGCGGGAGTTCCGCAAACATCTTGAACGACTCCTCGCGCAGCTTCTGGTAATAGTCGAGGCCGGTGCCGGCCGGGATCAGTTTGCCGATGATGACGTTCTCCTTCAGGCCGCGCAGCCGGTCGACCTTGCCGGAGATTGCCGCCTCGGTCAGCACGCGGGTCGTTTCCTGGAAGGACGCCGCCGACAGCCAGCTGGCCGTGTTCAGCGCGGCCTTGATCAGGCCGAGCAGGACAGTCTGTGCCACCGCCGGATCGCCGCCTTCGGCCAGCGCCTTGGCGTTCGCCTCTTCGTACTCCCACTGCGAGACGATCTCGCCCGGCAGCAGGTCGGCGTCACCGGCGGTGTCGATGCGGACCTTCCGCATCATCTGCCGGATGATCACCTCGATGTGCTTGTCGTTGATGTCGACGCCCTGCGAGCGGTACACCTTCTGGACCTCGTCGACCAGGTAGGTCTGGACCGCCTCGCGACCAAGGATGTGCAGCAACTCCTGCGGGCTGATCGAGCCCTCGGTGATCTGCTCACCGGCCTTGATCTTCTGGCCACTCTGGACGTTGATTCGAGAGCCGTGCGGGATCGCGTACTCGCGTGCCTCTTCGTCCAGGCTGCGAATGATGATCTGGTTGCGCTCGACGCGGGCCACGCCCGAGGCGCGTGCGGTGATGAGCTTCTGCTCACCGTCTTCGCCGGTCCCGCGGGCAATCTCCTGACCTTCAGATACCGTTGCGCCCGATTCGATGGCAGGCTGCATCTGGCCGGTCAGCACGTACGGGATGTCGTAGACGTCGCGTGAGGTCACTTTGATCTTGCGGCCGGTCTCCGTCCGCACGATCTCGACCTCGCCGTCGATCTCGGAGATGATCGCCTTGCCCTTTGGAATGCGGGCCTCGAACAGCTCCTCGACGCGCGGCAGGCCCTGTGTGATGTCGGTCCCGGCGACGCCACCGGTGTGGAACGTCCGCATGGTCAGCTGGGTACCGGGCTCGCCGATCGACTGGGCGGCGATGACGCCCACCGCCTCGCCAATCTCGACCAGCTTGCCGGTCGCCAGGTTGCGGCCATAGCAAAGGCGGCAGACGCCTTCCCGTGCCTGGCAGGTCAGGACGGAACGAACCTTTACCTGCGGGACGCCGGCCTGGATCAGGTTGCGCGCCTGGACGTCGTTGATCTCGGCCCCTTCTTTCACGAGCACCTGCTGGCTCTTGGGATCGAGGATGTCGGCAGCGGCCACGCGGCCGGCGATCCGCTCGAAGAGCGGCTCGGTCAGCGCCCGCTCCTCGGAAATATCGGTGACCCAGATCCCTGAGGTGGTGCCGCAGTCCTCGCTCCGGACGATCACGTCCTGCGCCACGTCCACGAGACGGCGCGTCAGGTAGCCGGAGTCCGCGGTGCGAAGCGCGGTGTCGGCGAGACCCTTGCGGGCGCCATGGGTCGAGATGAAGTACTCGAGCACGGTCAGCCCTTCAGAGAAGTTCGCCTTGATCGGCAGGTCGATGATGCGGCCAGTCGGGTCGGCCATCAGGCCTCGCATGCCGGCCAGCTGACGGATCTGCTGCACGTTGCCTCGGGCGCCGGAGTTGGCCATCATGAAGACCGGGTGAAGGGCATCGAAGCTCTTCATGGTCGCGGCCGTGACCTCCTCGGTCGCCTCGGTCCAGAGGTCGACCGTCTGGTTGTAGCGCTCCTCGTCGGTGATCAGGCCTCGGCGGAACTGCTGGTCGATGTCACCGAGCTTCTTCTCGGCGCCCGCCAGGATGGCGGCTTTGCCGGCCGGGGTCTTGATGTCCATCGCGGAGATCGTGATGCCCGCCTTGGTCGCGTAGGCGAATCCAAGCCGCTTGATGTCGTTCGCGACCCGCGCGGTCAGCTCGTTGCCGTGGAGCCGGAAGACTTCGGCAACGATGGCCCGCAGGGCCTTCTTGTCGAGCACCCGGTTCTGGAAGCTCAACGGCTCACCGTGACCCTCTGCGGGCTGGACGCCGATCGGCAGCACCGTATTGAAGAGCACGCGGCCGGGCGAGGTCCGGATCAGCTTGCCGTCGATCCGCACCCGCACCTCCTCCTGCACGGTAACGCGCTTGTTGTCGACCGCGAGCAGGACTTCCTCGGCGGTGCCGTAGGTCGGCAGCTCGTTGTCCTTCTTGTTGGGAGTTGCCTTGACCATCGTCAGGTAGTACGTGCCGAGCACGATGTCCTGCGTCGGGCTGATGACCGGGTGGCCGTCAGAGGCCGACAAGATGTTGTTCGAGGACATCATCAGATTCTTCGCCTCGGCGATAGCGCCCGAGAAGAGCGGCACGTGAACCGCCATCTGGTCGCCGTCGAAGTCGGCGTTGAACGCCGTGCAGACCAGCGGGTGGATCTGGATCGCGGATCCCTCCACCAGCACCGGCATGAACGCCTGGATCCCGAGACGGTGCAGCGTAGGCGCGCGGTTGAGGAGCACGGGATGCTCCTTGATCACCTCGTCGAGCACGTCCCACACCTCGGGGCGGACGCGCTCCACCATCCGCTTAGCTGACTTGATGTTTTGCGTATAGCCCTTGCTCACCAGCTCGCGCATGACGAACGGCTTGAAGAGCTCGAGCGCCATCTTCTTGGGCAGGCCGCACTCGTGCAGCTTCAGCTCGGGGCCGACCACGATGACTGAGCGGCCCGAGTAGTCGACGCGCTTGCCGAGCAGGTTCTGGCGGAACCGCCCTTGCTTGCCTTTGAGCATGTCGGACAGCGACTTGAGCTTGCGGTTCCCGGTGCCGGTAATGGCGCGGCCGCGGCGGCCATTGTCGATCAGCGCGTCGACGGCCTCCTGCAGCATGCGCTTCTCGTTGCGCACGATGATCTCGGGCGCACCCAGCTCCAGCAGCCGCTTGAGGCGGTTGTTGCGGTTGATGACGCGCCGGTAGAGGTCGTTCAGATCCGAGGTGGCGAAGCGGCCACCATCAAGCTGGACCATCGGACGCAGCTCCGGCGGAATCACCGGCAGGTTGTTCAGGATCATCCAGGTCGCGGATGCGCCCGACTTGCGGAAGGCCTCGACCACCTTGAGCCGCTTGATCGCCTTCTGCCGCTTCTGGCCGGAGGTCGACTTCGACTCCTCGCGGAGAATCGCGGCCTCCTGCAGCAGGTCGATGCGCGCCAGCAGGTCATGGATCGCCTGCGCGCCGATGCCCGCCTTGAAGACCTTGCCGAACTTCTCCGTAAATTCGCGATACTCCTGGTCGGTCAGCAACTGCTTGACCTGGAGCTGCTCGAGCTGGGTCTTCGACGACTCGATATCGCCGGAGAGGCCCTCGGTGTCCTTCTTCAGCTGATCGTCGAGCTGGCCGGATTTCTTCTCGAAGTCCTCGCGCCAGCGCGCGATCTCCTCATCCGACTTGCTCTTTAGCTCCTGCTGGCGCTTCTTGGTCTGCGCCTGCACCTGGTCGATCTTCTTCTCGACCTGCTTGGGCAGCTCGCGCGCGAGCTTGTCCTCGAAGGGCGTCCCCTTCTGGATGACGACTTCCTCGTCATCGCCTTCGCCGATCGTGAAATTGGTCGCGGCCTTCTTGCCTTTCTGCGCCTTGATCTTGTCGACGAGCTCCTTGGCGCGCGAGGTCATCGCATCGACCGTCTCGTCGAGCGTCTCCTCTAGCGCCTTGATCTTGGCCTTGGTGTCTTCCTGCTTGGCCTTGACCCGCTGATCGAGCTCGTCCTTCTGCTCCTTGACCGCGGTATCGCGCTCCTCCTGGAGCTTGAGCACGCGGTCTGAGTGCTGTGGCGACGACTTGGAGAGATACTCCTTGCGCGCCTCCTCGTCGATGTTCGTGACGATGTAGTTGGCGAAGTAGAGCACCTTCTCCAGGTTGCGCGGCGACATGTCGAGCAGCAGCCCCATCCGGGACGGAATCCCCTTGAAATACCAGACATGGCTGACCGGCGAGGCCAGCTTGATGTGGCCCATGCGCTCGCGACGAACCTTGGAGCGGGTGACCTCCACGCCGCACTTGTCGCAGATGATCCCCTTGTAGCGGTAGCGCTTGTACTTGCCGCAGTGGCATTCCCAGTCGCGCTGCGGACCGAAGATGCGCTCGCAGAAGAGCCCATCCCGTTCCGGCTTCAGGGTGCGGTAGTTGATCGTCTCCGGCTTGGTCACCTCGCCGTGCGACCACGACAGGATGGTCTCCGGCGATGCCAGCGAGAGCTTGAGTGCGTCGAAATTTTCGAGTTTCAGTGTCATGTATTACCTCAACGAATCCAGGGGATTCTGCGCGGCGCGCGGGGAACCCGCCGCCCATTGGTCAGACTCATCGATCTCATCGCGTTCGAGGTTGATGCCCAGGTCGAGCGGCATCTCGGCCATGTCGTCTTCCGACAGGATCACCTGCTTCTCGCCATCGGACTGGATCTCGACGCCGAGCGCCAGGCCTTCGAGCTCCTTGACCAGTACGCGGAACGACTCCGGGATACCGGCTTCGAGCGTGTTCTCGCCCTTGACGATCGCCTCGTAGGCCTTGACGCGGCCCACGATGTCGTCGGACTTGACGGTCAGGATCTCCTGCAGGATGTGCGAGGCGCCGTAGGCTTCGAGCGCCCAGACTTCCATCTCGCCGAAGCGCTGGCCGCCGAACTGCGCCTTGCCGCCCAGCGGCTGCTGGGTGACCAGCGAGTAGGGGCCGGTGGAACGCGCGTGGATCTTGTCCTCCACCAGGTGGGCCAACTTCAACATATAGATGTAGCCGACCGTGACCTCGTGGTCGAATTCGTCACCGGTGCGGCCGTCCCGCAGGGTGATCTTGCCGCCCCTCGGCAACCCGGCCCGGCCGAGCTCGTCTT
>DATASI010000062.1:0-6376 GCA_036269255.1 Candidatus Dormiibacterota bacterium | reverse complement strand
GGGCCCGCTGAGGGCTCGAGGATGTTCCAGGTGGCCTGCACGCAGCCAAATGGATTGACACCATCGACGCGGACCTGGAGTGCACGCCGAATCACGTCAGCCTGACGCGGACCGCTGACGCTCAGGCCGATCACCAGGCCCTCGCCACGTAGCGCATTGAGCGCGGATAGGACGGCGGTGTCTTCCAGGATCCCGCTTTCGAGGGTGGCAGAATGCACCTGGTACAGATCCAGGAATCCATCCAGGACGGCTCGGCTCTCCTGCAATTGACGCTCCAGCGCGGACAGCGAGTGGTCCTTGATCTCATTGACCGGCACATCGAGCCGCCAGTCCGCGACGTAGGTATAGCCCCACTTCGAGCCGATCGTCACCGACCGCGGTGGCAGCCGATTTGATTTCAGCCAGGAGGCGAGGAAGCGCTCTGCATACCCGTACGACCGCGCGGCATCGAAATAGCGGATCCCGGCCTCGTAGGCTGCATTCAGGACTTCATGCGACCGTCGCTCGAGCGCCTCGACGCTTCGGTCAGCACCCAGGTCATGGTCCCGGCCAAGGGTGATGTAGGCGGGCCGGCCGAGGGCCGCAAGGCCGAGACCGACCGGAGTTACGAGGAGCCCGGTCCGGCCGAGCGGCCGCCGTTCCATAGACGTCGAGACGCCGGCGGCTACCGCTCTCCGAGAATCCGCGCTTTTTCCTCCTGGAATTCGGCCTCGGTCAGGACGCCGGATGACCGCAGCTGGCCGATTCGGCGCAGGCGCTCATACCTGTCCCCATCGGCGCCGCCCGTCTTTGCGCTCTCAGGACGGGATGGCAAAAGACGCCGTGCCTCGTCGATCGCCGCCACGATTTCGGCGCGGATCCGTTGACCGTTGAGGTAGGCCGGAAAGGCAGCGCGCTGCTGATCACCGTACTCGATGATGATGCTGGCGAAGCCGATCGGCGATTTTCGGAAGCGGACCTCGTGGATGCGGGTGAGATCGATGACAGCCGTGCCGCCACCTGATTGATCGATCGGACAGATCAGGCGCTGGCTGGTGAGTAGCAGCGGATGGATCGATGAGCCCCAATCCTTGCCGCTGCGGATGACCGTCTCATCCGGGTTGAGCTGAATGCCCGGCGGTAGATTCGATGAGCCTGGCATGTCTCAGCCGGCGACCTTTTCCATCTCGCGGGCAGCCAGCGCCGCCGCCGCGACGCTGTCGAGATCATTGTCGATCGACGCTTCCACGGCGGCGATCACGGCTCCCTCGACGAACGGCGCGTTGCTGAGGAGCACACGTCCGCCACTCTCGGCCAACTGCTCGATCGCCATCTGTGTGCTCAGCACCGCGCTGCCGAGGTCGACCAGCACGAGCACCCCTTCCGGCCCGCGAACTTCCGTGATCGCCTCCATGATCGCGTTCGGGTCGGTTCCAAGCCGACCGTCGGCGGTCCCGCCGGCGACCGCGATCTTGACCTTTCCTTGCGTCATTTGGGCGGCCAGATCGCGCACGCCCTCGGCCAGCTGACGGCTGTGCGAAACGAGGACGAGGCTAACCGCGGCCATACGCCCTCGCCAGGATCTCAACCGGATGGGCCGACTGCGCGCCGGTGCCGTGTTCGACCTGCATCCGGCAGGTTTCGCAATCGGCGAGCACCGAATCACTGCCGGCGGCTTTGACGGCCTCGAAGAGGCGACTCCCGATCTTCATAGAAAGGTCGTATTTCTCGACCTTGACGCCGAAGGTGCCGGAGATGCCGCAGCAGCCCTCATCGACTTCCTGCAGCTCGACGCCCGGAATCAAGCTCAACAATCGCATCGCCGGGTAGCCGATGCCGTGCGACTTGAGGTGGCAGGGGGCGTGGTAGAGCACCTTGGTCGGGACGGGCTGAAAGTGTTCATCCAGCTCACCTGACTCGTGCAGTGCCCAGAGGTACTCGCAGATGTCGAACACGCGCCCGCCGACTGGGGCAGCGCCAGGAATCTCGAGCAGATGATCGTAGTCGTGCTTGAGCATCAGACCGCAGGAGGTGGAGCTGGCGATGATATCGACGTCCTCTGGGAGGCGGGCGAGACGCCGCACGTTCTCACCGCCGTACTTTCGCGCCAGGTCCATGTTCGAGTTCACGACCGCGGGAATGCCGCAGCACTGCTGTTTGGGAACAATGACCTCGATGCCGTTTCGTTCGAGGATGGCGACGACCTGCTCGCCCAACCGGCGCTCGTTGTAATTGACCCAGCAGCCATAGAAGTAGGCGACCTTTCGGCGGGCCCCCACCCTACGCTCCCCCGCAAGCGGGGGAGCGGGGTTGTGTCGCTTGAACCAGCGCTCGAAGGTGCGGAACTGGTAGCGGGGGAGAGGACGGTTGCGATGGATGCCGATCGCCTTTTCCATGCCCCAGCGGACCAGGGGGTTTCGATTTCCGAAATTCGCCAGCGGTGCGGTCATGCTGCCAAACGCGCTCAGCAGCCGAGTGTGCCCCAGCACCCAGTCGCGCAGCGTGCGGCCTTTCTCCTCGGCACCCTTGTTCTGCGCGCGACGGATGTACTCCTGGATCGTGACCTGCGACGGGCACGTCACCTCGCAGAGCTTGCATCCCGAGCAGAGATCGAGGCCGGCGGTCACGGCGGCCTCGTGTGGATCACGGTAACGCTCGGACTCCGGTCCCAGGTATTTCGGTCCGCGGAAGATCTCCGTCGTTCGGGCCACCGGGCAGACGGTGTTGCAGGCGGTGCACTTGGTGCAGGCTTCGACCGGGGCCTGCTCCTCGACGGTGTCGGTGACCATCTCGATGTCCTCCGAGATCATGCCGCCATCGCCTCCTCTGCGGCTCGATAGCCGGTCGCAATCGCCAGCCCACCACGGGACTTGGTTCCGGTTGGGTCGTATCCGCCGATCGCGCCCCCGGCGATGAAGACGTTGCTGGCCAGCGGACGGCCGTCGTCGGCGGCCGGTTGGAGCCGGTCGGTGACGCGGTAGCCGACGCTGGCGAATGGCTGAGGTCTGAAGAGCGACTCGTCCGTCCGCTCCGTCGGGACCGACGAGCGCGACAGGGCGAGATGAAAGAACGGGTCCTGGATGGTGTGTGTGCCGGCTCGCATCGCGCCGTCGACCGCGTCCTCGAGCGCGAGCACGTAGGCGCGCGCTTCGATCGGCTGCTCCCGGCCGGCAGATTTCAGATAGAGGCGGGCGCAGCGTCCGTCGACGAGCTCGGCGGCATGCGCCGGCGCATTCCAGATCAGCTCGACGCCGGTCTCTTGCAGATGCTTGCGCAGGCGGTCGAACAGGCGGAGCGCGAGCACCGACGGTGGCAGCGTTGGAATCTCGAAGACGGCATAGCCGAGCTCGGCCTGAAAGCGCGCGTGAACCTCGCTGTCGTGGGTCAGACCGAGCACGGCGGGGATGCCGATCCGCGCGCCATCATCTGCGCTGCCCACCGCCGCGCGGATGCGTCCCGACACATCCTGCCGGAAGGCGGCGTCTTCGAAACTCCGCGCCAGGTCGATGGAGGAGACCTGCCGCCCCGGCTCGAACCGAGGAAGGCGGACCCGGATCGCGCGTACGGATCGGCCCCAGCTTCTCGACAGATTCGAGGCGGCCAGCTCGGGAACAAAATCTTCATAGCCCTCGAAGCCGCAGAAGATGATCGGATCAGGGCGCCGCAGATCCCCCGCCCCCATCGAGACCGGCATCAGGCAGCTCGGCTTGGGGCTGCCGGTAGCGGTCGGGAGAAGCAGGTTGCGATCAAGGCTGCCCTGCCAGCGAAAGCCGGCCGCCTCGAGCCAGTCGGTGAACATGGTGGTCCCTTCATGGAGGGCCGAACTCCCGGCGCGTGCGTACGGATGATCCGGGGCGCGCGCAATCAATTCCTCGACCGCGGCGTCCGGATGTTCGACCGGCTCGGTCGTCGTGGCATCCGCATAACCGAGCACATCGACGGTGGCGTAGACGAAATACAACGATGAGAGGCCGGGCCAGACGAGGACGGGTTTCCGTCCCGCCAGTTGTAGGCGGCGCGTGGCGATCAGCGCGGCAAGGCCTGAGCCGACCACCGCGACATCGAATTTCATGCATCCGCCATGAGTTGGCGGTCGAGATTGAAGAGTTCCATGTGCAGACCGGCGCTGACCTGCGCCTGGCGCAGCTGGCTACCCCAGAAAACGTGGCGCACGCCGCGCCAGCGCGTCTCGAGGAAATCGGCCATCGCCCGGGTCGCAATCGGTCCCGCTTGCCCGCGCTCGGTCACCAATCGCCCCGCGAGCCGGTACGAGCAGATGGCCGCCTGGCAGGGACCCATGCCGGCGCGCGTACGCCGGCGGATATCTTCGAGGCCGCGCACGGCCGGATCGTCGAACCACGGCTCGACGTCCTGCGGTCGGACCAGCTCACATTCGCAGACGAGCGGCTTGAGATAGTCGTCATCGCCATGTGGCTTGGGCACGCCCATCTGCGCCGGACGGTGGCGCAGCTGATCGAGCTCGTCGGCGCGGTCGTTCAGCGGCACGTCGGCCGTCGTGCACGCTGTGGTCACGCCCAACCGGCGGGCCACCAGGTCGGTCACCCGCTCCGCCATCAGCCGATAGGTCGTTACCTTTCCACCGACGATGCTGGTGAAACCAGCCACGCCGTCGCGTTGTTCGTGGTCGATGACAGCGAAGTTGCGGCTCATCTCGCGGCCCTCCGCCTCTGCACCGAGGTCGTACAGCGGCCGCACGCCGGCGTACGCGCGCATCGCTCGTGCCGTCGTGACGCCGTCGAGCATCAGCGCGCCTTCTTCGATCATCAGTTTGACTTCGTCCCATTCGATCGGCAGCACCTCGGGATGCGGAACCCGGCGGGCCGTCGTGCCCAGGATGGCGACGCTAAGCCCGGGGACGACGATGTCGCCGTCTCCCGGCTTGTGGCAACGGTTGATGGCCGCGTGCGCCAGCCGGTGTGAGAGAACGACCATCACCCCTTTCATCGGCACCACCTTGACCTCGACATCGAGCAGCTTCGCCACAAAGCCAGACCAGGCGCCGGTGGCGTTGATCACCGCCTGACAGCCGATGGTCGTCTCCTCGCCGCTGATCGCGTCCCGTGTGACCACACCGGTGACGCGTTTGCCCTCGCGAAGAAAACCCGTCACCTCGGTGTAGGTACGAATCGTTGCGCCGCGCCGGCGCGCCGACTCGACATTGCCGACCACCAGGTAGAAGGGATCGAGGTGGCCATCCTCCGGCAACCAGAAGACGGTGCGGACGTGCTTCGACAGGTTGGGTTCGCGGCGGCGAGCGTCCTCGACCGCGATCCGCTCACAGGTGATGCCAGCCTTGGCGCAACCCTCGACGAAGCGGGGCTCCCAGTCCTGATCGTCTTCGGTGACCGAGACGAAATAGCCGCCGGTGTCTTCGATGGTCGTCCGGGCGATGCGACGCAAGATCCGGCCCTCCTCCACGCATTCGATGGCGGCGGCCAGGTCGTTGACGCAGTATCGGCCGCCGGAGTGGAGGAGGCCGTGTGACCGCCCGGTCGTCCCGGAGGCCAGGTCGCCTTTTTCGACGAGCACGGCGTCGATGCCGCGCATCGCCAGGTCGCGCAGCACCCCGGCGCCCGTCGAACCGCCGCCGATGACGACGACTCCGGTCGTGGTGTCAGGCATGCATAAGAGGAGGAGGGAAGAGACGCGCTCGTCTCTTCCCCTGCATCCTAACGGCTGCTAAGCCGAGGCTCCCGCCGCGACCGGCTCCTTGGCCGGCTCCTTCTCGACCCAACCGAGCGTCCGCTGCACGGCCTTCTTCCAGCCGGCGAGCCCGGCTTCGCGCTGCTCAGCCGTCGACTTGGGCTTGAAGACCTTGTCAACCTGCCAGTTCTTGCGCAGCTCATCCAGCGTGCTCCAGAACCCGGTGGCCAGGCCGGCGCCATAGGCGGCACCCAGCGAGGTCGTTTCCTGCACCGTCGGCCGGATGACATCGACGCCAAGGATATCGGCCTGCAACTGCATCAGGAAGTCGTTCTTGACCGCGCCGCCGTCGACCTTGAGCGTGGTCAGCTTGACGCCGGAGTCGGTCTCCATCGCGTCGGCCACCTCCTTCGTCTGGTAGCAGATCGACTCCAGCGTCGCCCGCACAATGTGGGCGCGGTTGACATAGCGGGTCAGCCCGACGATCGCGCCGCGCGCGTACATGTCCCAGTGCGGCGCGAACAGGCCAGAGAACGCCGGGACGAAGTAAATGCCACCCGCATCCTGCACCGATTTCGCAATTTCCTCCGTCTCCGACGCATCCTTGATCAGCTGGAGGTTGTCGCGCAGCCACTGGATCGCGGCGCCGGTGATGGCGATCGAGCCTTCCAGCGCGTAGACGCATTTCCCCGCTTCGAGCCCATAGCCCGCGGTCGTCAACAGTCCGCTCTTC
>DATASI010000061.1:0-11685 GCA_036269255.1 Candidatus Dormiibacterota bacterium | reverse complement strand
CGGGTCGTCAAACAGCTCGGCGTTCTGAGCGCGGTGCTCACGCTGGCGCTGGTGATCGCGATCATCGGCGGGTTCCAGCATGGTGTCGGCGGTTTGCACTTTCAGTTCGAGGAGACGCTCAAGTGGATCCCGTCGGCGGGGATCAGCTATCACCTCGGGCTCGACGGCGTGAACCTCTTCCTGCTTGGGCTCAACGCGGTGCTCTTCCTGGTTGCGATCGCCGTCGTGGATCCGCTCACCCCGCGGCTCAAGCAGTTCGTGCTGCTGCTGCTCGTGCTCGAGGCGGCCACGGCCGGCATCATGCTCTCGCTCGACCTCATCCTCTTCTATGTGTTCTGGGAAGCGATGCTCGTCCCGCTCTACTTCCTGATCGGGGTGTGGGGCGAGGGTCGCCGTGTCTACGCGGCCTTCAAGTTCCTGATCTACACCGTCATCGGCAGCTTCGCGATGCTGGTCGCCATCCTGGCGGTGGCGGCGATCAACTTCACGCAGACCGGCCAGCTGACCTTCGACTGGACCCAGCTGGTGCTCCATCCGGCGAGCGGGGTGTGGACCATGCCCTTCGGCCTGGGCACGATCGGCATCCAGCAGCTGCTCTTCCTCGGATTCGCCCTGGCGTTCGCGATCAAGATGCCGATCTTTCCGCTGCACACCTGGCTTCCCGCCGCTTATACCGCCTCACCAATTCCGGTGATGGTCGTGTTCGCGGGGTTGGTCTCCAAGCTCGGAGCCTACGGCTTCATCCGCTTCAACCTGGCGCTCTTCCCTGACGCCAGCCACAGTGTTGGCGGCTTCCTGGCGGTGCTGGCCACCATCGGCATCATCTACGGCGCCTTCATGGCGCTGGTGCAGACCGACCTCAAACGGTTGGTCGCCTATGCGTCGATGAGCCACCTGGGCTTCATCGGGCTCGGCATCTTCAGCGGCAACCTCTTCGGCGTCGAAGGCGCGCTGGTCCAGATGATCAATCACGGTGTGATCATCGCCGCCCTCTTCCTGATCGTCGGCATGATCGAGCGGCGAGCAGGCACCCGTGATCGAACGCAGCTTCGCGGGCTGGCGGCGGTCGCCCCAGTTTTCGCCGCCCTCTTTCTGATCGTTTCCCTGGCGGCGCTCGGGTTGCCCGGGTTGAACGGTTTCGTCGGCGAGTTCTTCATCATGCTGGGCGCCTGGAGCTCATTCGTGCCGCTCGCGGTGGGTGCAGGCATCGGCGTCATCCTGGCAGCCTGGTACGTGCTGCGCTTCTACCAGGGCAGCTTCCAGGACGCGCCACCCGAGCCGACGGGTTTTGGTGAGCTGCGCCGCGTCGACACGGGCGTCCTGGCCCCGCTGCTCGCGCTGATGATCCTGATCGGCATCTCGCCGAACTTCTTCCCGACGGCGGTTGACGCCACGGTCCGGGCTCTCCCGGTGATCGTGCGATGACCATCAACCTCAACGGCCTCGGCATCGATTACGGTGTGATCCTCCCCGAGATCATCGTGGTGATCACCGCCATCGTCGTCCTGGGCCTCGACCTCTTCCTGCCCCCTGAGCGCCGGGGCTGGCTTGCGGGGTTGACCGTGGTCGGGCTGCTGGGCGCCATGATCGCCAGCCTTCCGCTCTGGAACCAGAGCCGAGCCGCGTTTGCCGACACCGTGATCGGCGATAACCTCGCCGTGTTCTTCAACGTGCTCCTACTGGCCGTCAGCATCCTGACGGTGCTGATCTCGCCGCGGTTTCTGCGCGCGCTCGACCTGAACTACGGCGAATACTATGTTCTGCTGCTCGGCGCCACCGCCGGGATGATGCTGCTGGCCGCCGCGACCAGCCTGATGACCATCTTCCTCGGCATCGAGCTGCTCTCGATCTGTCTCTACGTGCTTTCGGGATTCGCCAGGACGTCAGCCCGCTCCCAGGAGTCGGCGATGAAATATCTCCTGCTCGGTGGCTTCGCCACGGGCTTTCTGCTCTATGGCATGGCCCTGATCTACGGCGCGACCGGCAGCACGACCTTGCGGGGGATCGCGACCGTCGTCAATGCCGCGGCCGGCAGCGCCTCCAGCAATGTCTTGCTGCTGCTCGGGATCGGCTTCCTCGTCATCGGGCTGGCCTTCAAGGCATCGGCCGCGCCCTTCCATATGTGGACGCCCGATGTCTACGAAGGTGCCCCGACCGTCGTGACCACCTTCATGTCCGTTGCCACCAAGTCGGCCGCGTTCGCGGCCATCGGTCGCGTGTTCATCGCCACTTTCCCGGGGCTCGCGGCGCGCTGGTATTTTCCGCTCGCCATCATCGCCGTCGTCTCGCTCTTCATCGGCAACCTCGTCGCGATCACCCAGGACAACCTCAAGCGCATGCTTGCCTACTCGGGCGTGGCGCACGCCGGCTACATTCTTCTCGGCATCCTTCCCGGATCGAGCCAGGGATTCGCGGCGACCCTCTTTTATATTGCCTCTTACTCAGTGATGAACTTCGGCGCCTTCGCCGTCGTCACGGCGCTGGGAGCGGCGGGGGAGGACACGGCCGATTTGCGCTACTGGCGCGGCCTGTTCTACCGGCGGCCATTCCTGGCGACGGTGATGACGATCTTCATGCTCTCGCTCGCCGGCATCCCGCCAACGGTCGGATTCTTCGCCAAACTCTTCATCTTCCAGGCGCTGGTCAACGCGCAGATCTGGCTGCCGCTCGCGGTCGCGGTCATCATGACGATCGTTTCCTTCTACTACTACCTCCGCGTCGTCGTCACGATGCTGGCAACTCCCGACGAAGCCGTGGCTCGGCCTACGCGCGCCGGCTTTTCGACCAGCACGGTGCTCGCCGCCGCGGCGGTTGCCACGGTCTTCCTCGGCCTGTTCCCCTCCACGGTGCTCGACTGGGCGACGCACGCCGCCTCCCTGCACTTCTAGGCCTGAGGGGTTAGACGCTGTGGCAGTGAAGGCGGCATTGAGACAGCCACAAACCTTTCCCGAACCTGCTGCCTCCCCCTCTGGGGGACGACAGGGTGGGCGCCTTGCGCTGCCGTTTCAAATCGTTGCTCTTGGTTGGCGCGAGCTGCGCAAGATGCGCACGGCGATCATCCTGCTCGCTATCCTCGGCCTGCTCGCCGTAATCGGCACGCTGCTGCCGCAGCTACCGCAAAATCCGACGGGCGTGATGGGCTACGTGCTGCGCCATCCGGTCACGGCGCCCTGGTTCGCGCGGCTCGGCCTGTTCGACATCTTCAGCTCCTGGATCTTCATCGTGACCGCGGTGCTGATGTACACGTCGATCGGCGCCAGCATGTTCATCCGGCTGCCGGCCGCCTGGCGCCGCCTCAAGAACCCGGTAATGCGCAATCGAGCGCTCGGCGCCGAGATTGCCAGCATCATCTTTCACGGGAGCTTCTTCATCCTGCTGGTCGGCGTGTTGTATGGCAAGGCGGGTGGATTCCTGGGCAACGCTGCCGTCGTCGAAGGCGATTCGTTCGTTGAGGCGCGAGCCAATTACGACAATCTGAGCGAGGGCATTCTGTCGACCACGCATGACGGCTTTCAGGTCAAGGTCGACAGCTTCAGCGCCAGCTACTGGCCGACCGGCGCACCAAGGGACTTCACCTCGCGGGTGCGGATCTACGACGGCGGGCGCCTGGTGGAGAGCAAAAACATCCAGGTCAACCACTATGTCGATTACAAGGGCGTCAAGATCTATCAGGCGAGCTATGGCTGGGCGCCGACCCTCAGGATCGAGACGCCCGACGGCCGTGTCGTCGAGGACGGACCGACGATCTTCGTCGGCGACCCGCAACTGGCGAATGGCGTGATCAAAGCGCCTTCAGCCGGATTGGGCAACCAGCAGCTCGGGGCGACGGCCATCTTCATCCCTGATCCGCAGATCAGCAATCAGGCCATCGGCGCGGGCTCGCCGAACCTGCGCAACCCGATCCTGCTGGTGCGCCTCTATCGCGGCGACCTGCGGCTCAACCAGCCGCAGAATGTCTTCAGCCTGGACACCAGCAACATGGACCTTCGTTGGCGCGGCGCCCTCCGGCTCGGTGACAGTATCGTGACGCCCGACGGATACCGGCTGAGCTTCACCAATGTCAAGACCTACACCGACCTGACGGTCAACAAAGATCCTGGCATTCCGGTCGTGCTGGCCGCCTTCGTGATCGGCCTCGGCGCGCTGCTGATCAGCCTCTATCTCCCGCTGCTTGGTCCGGAGCAGCGTCTGGCGCCGGCCAGAGAGCTAGTGTAATTTCCCTCCCCCTCGGGGGGAGGGGAGGGTGGGGGTCGAAGATAACGCCGGCCGTAACGTTTCTGCCGTCGTATGACCATGGTGAATGGTCCCAACGGCGGAGCATCACGACGGTCGCCGAGCCGCATTCTAAACAGCGTAATGCGGTGCCACCGTCTTTCCTATGGCAAGAGGGGACAGGCGATCGTCGAAACGGCCCTACTGCTGCCGATCTTGATGTTTCTCACGATGGGCAGCGCCGACCTGGGCAGGGTCTTCTACTACTCGATCGCTGTTACCAATGCGGCTCGCGAAGCGGCTCGCGCCGGAACTTATTACGACCCGACCTCGAGTCCCGCCGGCAATGCCCAGGACGATTACAACGCCATCCTCCTCGTGGCCCGGCACGAGGTTCCCACCGATGTCACGCTGACGCTTCCGACCGTGGCGCCGAGCCATTGCCTGACCGGCCAACCGTCGAGCTGGTCTGGGAACTACCCGACGCAGCCCAACACCGGGTTCGTCTACATCTGCTTCGACGGGCAGGACACGCCTGCGCCATCCAGCGCCTCGGACACGATCCAGGTCACGATCCTCTATAACTTCCAACCGGTTACGCCGTTCGTGGAGCTGGTCGGAGCCAGCAGTGTCCACCTCCTGGCCTCGACCACGATGAAGGTGCAAAAGGTCTGATGCGCGCCTTCGATCACGTCAGCGCAAAGAAGCGGGCACAGTCGCTGGTCGAGATGGCGCTGATCGCGCCCTTCCTGCTGATGATCCTGATGATGGTCATCGATTGCGGCCGCGCCGTGTACACCTACACCACCCTGGCGGCCGCGGCCCGTGAAGGAGCGCGCACAGCGATCACAACCGGAAACAGCCGGCCAGATAACTTGCGCGTGATCGGAGCGGTAGTGGGCAACGCGATTGGACTGAGCCTTCATGCGGGCGCCTGCCCGAACAACACCCCGGCACCGACGACGTTGCCCAGCCCGGAAACCGGTCTCGTCTACGTTGGGGGAGGCCCCGGCAACTCGGCAACCAACGCGCCGGCCGGCCAGGCGCCCGCCGCACCGACCGGGAGCTGCGATGCGGTCGTGCCGAGTTATGCCGGCCACTACCCGTTGACGGTCACCGTCAAATACAACTTCCAGCCGTTGACGCCGTTCGGCGCGAAGTTTTTCCCGGGCGGCATCGTCATGACTGTTACCAGCACCATGAGCACGGAGTATTGATGCAGGCATCCTGGTTGCGAAAGCAGTCAGGTCAGGCGGTCGTCGTAGTTGCCGTCGCGATCCTCGTCCTTACCGCCATCCTGATGCTGGCGCTCGACGGTGGTGGGATTTACCTCGACAAACGGCAGCTTCAAAACGCCGCCGACGCCGCCGCGCTGGCCGGCGCGGAGAAGCTGATGGCGGTCAACCCGAGCTACGGCGCCATGCACGACCAGGCCGTCGGAAACCTTGTGCAGAACCTTCCCGGCACAAGCCTGCCGGGCAGCTGCAATCCATGTCCGAACCAGAAGACCATCGGCGCGGCCGGCGGAAATGGGGTTGGGACCCTCAACCTGGGAGGAGGGTACTGGGCCGAGCTCACAGTCCTCACCTCTTACACCTATCGCGTCAGCGTCTGGCATGTCCATCAGGACGTGCTGGCCGCCCTCCATGGCTTCCAACCGACGATCACTATTCCGGCGCGCGCCACGGCTCAGAACGCCGACCTTCCGTATGCGATCGTCCTGCTTCAGGACAAATCGCAGTACGCGACCTATTCCAACTTCAACATCAACGGCACGCCAGGCTCGGTGACGCTCCTGGGAGGCGGTGGCTTAACGGACCGCGGTGGAATCTTCTCGAATGCGAGCATCGCACCCGGCAATGACTCGCCGTCGATCATCTTCGGCCCGCCAAATGGGTGCTGCGGTGACCTGTGGGCGGTTCACGAAAGCGCTACCGACCTGACTGCCCTCCAAAGCCCCAACCGCGTTCAGGGCGTCGGCACCAGCCCGCCGCCGCAGACGGGTACCCACCTCGACTATCCGAACTACCCTGAGCCGGTCGCGCCGTCAACCACCTACAACGGGAGCACCGTGCTCACCGGCAGCATAACCGTGCTCTGCCCCGGGACCTACAGCAACCAGATCGTCGTGCAGAACGGGTCGACGGCGATCCTTTATCCGGGTGTCTATCGGGTCCAGTTCAATGGCGTGAGCGTGCAGGGTTCATTGCGGACGTGGCAAACCGGCGATCCGATTATGAATAACTGTCCGGGATTGCCAACGCTCGGCAACGGCCCGGCCTTCGACCCCGGTGCGATCATCGAGGTCACGCCGGCTGACAACGGCAACTCCCAATGCAACAAGCACCTTTTCTCCGCTGGGGCGAACTCAACCATCATGCTGCAGCCTTCCCCGAAGTACTTCAATATCAGCCTCTACATCGAGACCATGACGAACTGGCAGAACGTCTGCACCACCCAGCCGCTGGGGACCAACGTTGTCAAGTTCTCCGGCGGCGCCTGCTACAGCATCCAGGGCGCCATCTACGGACCGGCCGACAACATGTTTCTCACGGGAAGCGGCTGCGGCACAGGTGTCGGGCAGATCGTCGCCTGGACCCTGACCATCAGCGGCAATGGGAACGTCAACGAGACCTACAGCCCGAGCGCGGTGCCGTACATGAAAGGCCTGGTGCAGTAGCTCCGTTACGGAACCGCGACCCGTGAAGCGGGTTGGTAACAACTGCAATGGGCGGCGACCGCCTCGAACCCCGTAAGACTCGACGTAGGAACGCGTCACTAAGGTGGTGCCTGTGCTGAGGGGAGTTTCCTCCCAACGTTCGCGTGATCGTGAGGGCCAAGCCCTGGTCGAGTTCGCCTTGATCCTCCCGGTTATCGCCATCCTCTTCCTGGGCGCCGTCGACCTGACGCGGGCGTTCTACTACTACATCGTCCTCGAGAACGCGACCCGCGAAGCCGCCCGGGTGCTGATCGACTATCCCTACCAGTTCGACGACACGGCGGCCTGCGCCGCGGCGACCCGCGAGGCGCAAAGCTACGTGACCCTGAGCTGCAGCGGTGGGACGCCGACGGTCACGATTTCGCCGGCCGTCGATCTCACGGCAAGCCCGCCGCACCGGCTGCCCGGCCGGAAGCCAGTCACGGTGACAGCGACCACGACCTTTAGCCCGATCACGATCTTCCTGCAGCAGTTCATCGGGTCGACGATCACGATTCGAGCGTCCACCACGATGACGGCCTGGTACTGAGATGAAAAGATTCGAATCGCGTCGCGCCCAAGGAATGGTCGAGTTTGCGCTGATCGCCCCTCTCTTCTTCATGCTGCTGCTGGGCGTGATCGACCTGGGACGCGCCGGCTTCTTCTTCGTCGTTGGGTCGAACCTGGCGCGCGACGGCGCCCGGTTTGGGGCTGTGTACAACAACGGGAGCGGCTACAGCAGCGCGGCGGTTGCCTCATTTATCTCGGTGGAAGCCCACGCCGACGCGATCAAGGACTTCTCGATCCCGGCCACGTGCGGGACGACCACCACGCCAGCCCAGCCACCGGCTGCGCTTACCGCCTGCCAAACGCCGCCGGTGGGGGCGATGTACTTCTTCGTCCAGGACATGGGTGGGTCGCCCCACTACAAGAAGGTTTCGACCGTCTACGCGTTCCGGCCAGTGACGCCGATGCTGAGCGCGATTACCGGGACGATCTACATTGTCGCGACATCAGCTATGACGGTGGAGTACTGATGCTGATCAAGTTGCGGCGGATGGGAGGGCAGCGCGGCCAGGTCCTCGTCATTTTCGGCTTGAGCGCCGTCGCGCTCTTCGCCGTAGTCGCGCTGGCGATCGACGGCGGCCGGATGCTGATGGACCAGCGGGCGCTCCAGAACGCGACGGACGGTGCCGCGCTGCTTGCGGCCAGCGACATCGGGCCAGGGGCAGACACAACGCAGGATGGCTGGGCGGAGGACGACGCCAGCCTGTCGATCGAGCGCTCGCTCTCGATCAGCTTCTCCAACAACTACAGCGGCGTGGCGCACCGCCTCATCGGCGGCGCAGGCAGCTGTGCGAATGCGTGTAGCCCACCATGGAGTCCGACGGCCTGCTGCACCAACTGGGTGGATACCAGCGGCGGGTACGTGCTGACCATCCAGACCCCCCATGCCTTCGGCTCGGCCGAAGCCGAGGCCGTCGTTTGGGTCAAGCTCGTCCACCACATGTCGCTGATGATCGGGGGCAATCTGTGGCCGACCATCGATGTGACCGCGATGACCACCGCGCGCAACTATGCCATCCCGTACGCGATCTTCGTCTTCAAACACAACGACCAGAACGCCTTGTCGTCGAACAACAACAACACGTCGCTAGCCGCCAATAAACGGATCGGGTCCAACGGGTCAGCCTTCAAGGGCTCGATGAACTTCACGTGCGTGGTACCTCCATCCGGTGGAGCGACCCGCTGGGGCGGCGATTTCTACAGCTATCACGCCGTCTCCACAGGGCCTACGATCACCGGCACCAAGGAGAACACCTGCCCGGCGCCCGGGACGGCAGCAGGCAATGTCGCGCTGACCGGCACCTTCTCGTCCGGCCCGTATGTTCTGCCGCCCACGATCCATCTGCCGGATGATCCGTGCCTGCTGACGCCGAACCCGTGCGGCGCCAACCAGGCGGTGCAAGGCGCGCTCACGGTAAGCAGCACGCAAATGCTGACGCCGACGATCCCCGCGGACCCGAGCCAGCCCCTCGGCCCTCGCTACAGCACCGTGAACGTTTCAAGCGGCAGCACCCTGTACCTTCAGCCAGGCGTCTACTTCTTCGAAGGGACAACGGCGAACAGCGGCTTGCAGATCACCTCCGGCGGGACGGTGGTCACCGGCGACTGCTATGCTCCCATCACTCCGTCGTTTCCAAACTGTTCGAGCACGGCGCTTTGTACCACGGCCACCACCATTAGTCCACTGGTTGGCACGATGCCCAACATCTTCAAGTGTGGGCCAGGGAACGACATGGGCGTCCTACTTGTCTTCTGGCCGCACGGCACCGACGTGGCGTGCACCCCGGCGACGTTTCCCACCGCCTCGTTCCCCTATTGCACGCAGCAGTCGACGACGGGCAGTGACAACCAGCTGCACATCCAGGGTACCGCGAACCT
Source organism: Candidatus Dormiibacterota bacterium (assembly GCA_036269255.1). Classification (GTDB taxonomy): domain Bacteria; phylum Chloroflexota; class Dormibacteria; order CF-121; family CF-121; genus CF-13. The sequence goes on along the minus strand of DATASI010000061.1, from coordinate 2,330 downwards.
CTACATCACCTCCTCGCCGCGCTACCACAGCGTCGTGCTCTTCGTAAACCCCGCCCACGCCAGCTCCTCCTGGAACTTCACGACGCAGGCTTCCCTGCCGGCCGGCTTCACGACCGCCGCCGATGCGGCGCAGCTCGGCAACGGCAGTAACGTCATCTACGTCCAGGGTGGCGGCAGCATCAGTGTTGTGGGCGCCACCTTTGCGCCCCAAGACAACATCTACCTCGGTGGCGCGTCCGGTGGCAAAGGATACGGACAGCTGCTGACTTACTTCATCTGGTATCAGGGCAACGCGGCGATCAACGAGTCCTATAACCCGATGGCCCTCGTCTACGCTCCGGTCATCGTTCAGTAAGCTGCCTCCTTCTTACAATCGGCGGGTGCGAACGCCCAGGGCTGAGCGTAACGCCGTGGGCGTGGCGCTCGTCATCGGGTCCGCCTGCTGCTTCGGCGTCCTTGGCATCTTCGGCAAGCTCGCCTATCGTCTGCAGCTGACCACGCCGCAGCTCCTGAGTTATCGTTTCGCCGGCGCGGCTCTGCTTTTGTGGATCGCGTCGCGCCTTATCGGCGAGCGGCTGCCGGACCGGCGCAGCCTCATCGGCCTCATCGTCATGGGCGGCGCGGGTTATGTGGGGCAGTCGGGGAGCTACTTCAATGCGCTCCACTACATTCCGGCTTCGACCAATGCGCTGCTGCTCTACACCTTCCCGGTAGTGGTCACGCTGCTGGCCGCGTTTCTGTTCCATGAATCGCTTGGATGGGCCAAGCTCGGGGCCGTGGGCCTGGCCTTTCTTGGAACCGTCTTCGTTGTCGAGGCGCAGCTGCACGCGACCTCGCCCATCGGCATCGTCCTGGGCCTGGGGTCGGCGGCTTTTTACTCCGCCTACATCCTTTACGGCAGCCGGCTGCTGCCCGGCCTGCCACCGGTCTCATCGACGGCGACGATCATGACGGCGGCCGCCGCGGTCTGGGCCTCGTATGCGGCACTGACCGGCCAGCTGGCCGTCAGCTGGTCTCCACCGCGAGCGGCATTGATCGTGAGCTTCGTGGTGATTGGAACTACCATCCCGGTGCTCACTTTCATCCTCGGCCTGCCGATGGTCGGACCGTCGCGTGCCGCGATTCTGAGCACCTTCGAGCCGGTATGCACCGTCCTGCTTGCGGTGATCGTGCTCGGCGAGAACGCCAACCCGATCCAATATCTGGGCGGCGTGTTGATCCTGGCGTCGGTGGTCGTCCTGGAGGGACCCGGCTGGCGAGCCTCGCGGGTCCTGGCGCAGGCGACTCGGGAATAGCCGTGGACCATCCTTATAATCCGCGTCGCCGCCCCCTTAGCTCAGTGGACTAGAGCGGGTGCCTTCTAAGCACTAGGCCGCAGGTTCGAATCCTGCAGGGGGCGCAGCCCGCGCTGTAGGAGTTCGGCTGATGTGTCCCATTGGGCCTTCGGCTGATGCGTCCCACACCTTCGGCTGATGTGTCCCACCTACTTCGGCTGATGTGTCTCACTTTGGCCCATGCTGGCGCGCATGAGGGAAATGAGCGTGGCTGAGCAGCGGTACCAGGCGGTGTTGGACGTCATCGCGGAGGGGCGGACAGTGATGGACGTCGCCGGCCAGTGGGGGGTGAACCGGCGGACGGTGCACCGCTGGTTAGCTCGGTACGAGGCTGGCGGGTTGGAAGAGTTGCCCGATCGGTCGCACCGGCCGGAGCGCTGTCCCCACCAGATGTCCGCGGAAATCGAGGTCGTAGTGCTCGAGCTCCGGCGCACGCATCGGTACTGGGGAGCGCGGCGTCTGGTGCTCGAATTGGTGCGCAAGGGCATCACCCCGACGCCCTCGGAGTCGGCGGTGTACCGCTGTCTGGTGCGCGCCGGCGTGATCGACCCGGTGAAGCGCCACCGTCGCAAAGAGATGTGGAAGCGGTGGGAGCGAGGCGGGCCGATGGAGCTCTGGCAGATGGACATGGTGGGCGGCTTTCTGCTCGCCGACGGCACCTCGGCCAAGGCGCTGACTGGCGTCGATGACCACTCGCGCTATTGCGTTTCGGCGCGCCTCATGCCGCGCGAGGGAACCCAGCTGGTCTGCGATGGCTTTCTGGCTGCCCTGCGAGCGCATGGCGTCCCGCAGCAGGTCCTCACCGACAACGGCAAAGTGTTCACCGGCAAGTACTCCAAGCCGCCGGTGGACGTCCTGTTCGATCGGATCTGCCGCGAGAACGGGATCGATCATCTGCTAACCCAGCCGGCGTCACCGACCACCACGGGCAAGATCGAGCGCTTTCACCGGACCCTGCGAATCGAGTTCGACACCCGACGGGCGTTTGCCAACCTG
>DATASI010000060.1:0-5243 GCA_036269255.1 Candidatus Dormiibacterota bacterium | reverse complement strand
TCAGTTGGGTGAGCTCGCCCGAGGTCAGCGTCGCGAAATCGCGTCCGTCGAATTTGGTGAACGAGGAGACGACGCAGGCCCGGGCGGGCATGTGAATGCCGAGCGACAGCGTCTCGGTGGCGAAGACGACTTTGATCAGCCCGCGCGCAAAGAGCACCTCGACCAGTTCCTTGAGATAGGGGAGGAGGCCGGCGTGATGCATCGCCAGCCCGCGGCGGAGCGTTTCGCCATCGAGCAGATCCAGGTAGAGCTCGGCCTCGTCCCGGTCGACAATTTCGGCCAGATGCTGTTTGACGATGGCGTCGATTTCGGCCTTCTCGGCATCGCTGGTGAGATTGAAGCCGTGCGCCGCGCAGCGGGCCAGCGCCTCCCGGCAGCCGCGCCTGGAGAAAATAAAATAGATCGCCGGCAAGAATTCACGCTGCCGCAGCCGATCGACGACCGGCAGCAGGTCGTTCTCCGGAGGCCGGCGCAACTGGGAGAGCCGAAAGTCGGCGGAATCCTCGGCCTGCGCCGCGTGCCGCGTGTCGCGGGGAATGCCGCCCTGGGGATCGAGCAGCGGATAGAACTGGTTGCGGACCGAAAGCCAGAGGCGGAGCTCCACCGGACGCTTGATGACGCTCACGGTCGCGACGTCGCCGCGCTGCCGGCTCATCCACTCGGCGACCTCCTCGAAATTGCTGATCGTCGCCGAGAGGCCGATGAACTTGATGTGGCCCGGGGCCTGGATGATGATCTCCTCCCAGACGGCGCCGCGCGGAAAGTCGTCGATGTAGTGGACCTCGTCGAGGATTACGTAACGCACGCGGTGTAGGCGCTCGGGGTCTTCGTAGATCAGGTTGCGCAAGATCTCCGTCGTCATGACGACGATGGGCGCCAGGGGGTTGATCGTGTTCTCGCCGGTGACCAATCCGACGTAGCCCTCGCCGTGCAACCGGCGGTAGTCGCGGTATTTCTGGTTTGACAGGGCCTTCAGCGGCGTCGTGTAGATCGCTCGGGTGTCCGTCTGCAGGGCGCGGAACACCGCGTAGTCGGCGATCACCGTCTTGCCCGAGCTGGTCGGGGCGGAGACCAGCACCCCGTGATGCGACTCGAGTTTCTCGATCGCCTCAGTCTGGAAGGGATCCAGCGGCCATGGAAGCGCCGCCTGGAAGGCGTCGATCAACGAGGTGACGGGTCGCGGGGGAGCCTGGCTCACCTGAAGAAATCCTACGGCTCGCGCTTTTCGGGACGCCGCGGTTCAGCGCTTCTTGAGCGGTCCGACCAGTTGCGCCGTGGCCGCACGCTCGCCGTCCTTCAGCCAGCGCAGGCGGGTCTCTTCGACCTCGTCCGTATATCGCTGGCGGCAGCGGCGCATCGCCTTGGCGACCGCGTTGCGCACCAGCGGTTCGGGGCCTCGGGCGAGCCGCTCGAGGATCGCCTTTGCCGCCGGCCAATGGAAGGAACCAATCGCGCTCGAGAACGCCATCGCGACGTTCCAGCGCACCATCGGGTCTCGGTCGCGCGACCACTCGCGCAGCGCGCGCAGCGTCTCTTTGGGATTCACGCGCAGCAGCGCATCGCCGATCGTGTAGGGACCGAGGTTGCGACGGATATATGCCTCTTCCGTGTGCAGCAGCGGCCCCAGGAGATCCAGCAGGGCCGGCACCCGCTCGGGCTCGTCACGACGCGCGGCGTATTTCACCGCCAGAACGACGGCGCGGCGCAGATTCTCGGACTTCGACCCGCGCAGGAGCTCGAGGCGCGGACGCACACGGTTGAAATCGCGATCGAGGAGCGTGCCGAGCAGGCCGCCGGCGGCTTCTCGGACCTCCCAGTGCGGATCCTCGGCGAGCAATTCCGCCGTGCGCAGCACGCCGGCGCGGTCCTCCGGATACTGGCGGGCCAGCAGCAGGCAGGCGACCTGTCGGGCAGTTGGCGACGGAGCGGCCACCAGGGCGTCGACCCAACGGCCGATCCGCCCGCTCTGCTCGGCCAGCGCCGTGGCCAGTCGCTCGCCGACTTGCTGGCGCAGGGCGGCGGGGCTCCCCGGGCGTCCGTGATGGAGCTGCCCATCGAGCGCGGTGATGACTCCCGCCGGATCATCTCGGGCCAGGGCCGCCAGGACGGCGGCGATCGGTCCCTCGTCGACGCCACCAATGGCGTCGGCGCCGATGGCAAGATTCACGTCCGCACCACTTCGATCCGGTGCTCGGCGAGCACGGCGCCGCCGTTGTGGTCTTCGGCGAAGTCGACGATCTTGCTCATGATCTCGTTGGCATGGCGGCTGTCATTGGTTGCGCAGGTCACGCCGATGGAAAGCGTCTGCCAGCGATCGAGGTTGGCCACCTCGGCGACGGAGACGTTGAACCGATTGCGAATCCGCTGAATGATGGATCGGCTTACCTGCCGTTTTCCTTTCAGGCTACGGTTGCCGGGCAACTGGAAGATGAGCTCGCAGGTGCCCACAACCATGGCCGTGTTCTAAAGGATACGTAAAGACTCCTCAAAGCCTTATGGTGAGCGGGAATCTTTGCCTATAGTGGCGACATGAGCGCGGTTCGCGCGCCTGAGTCACCTCCCGAGAGGTCCGAGCAGCCACAGAGCATCCCGGCCCTCTTCCAGCAGACGGTCGCCCGGCAGGGCGATGCGCCCGCCCTCTTTTTCAAAGCCGGCGGCGGCTGGGTACCCATCAGCTGGGCGGAGTACAGCCGCGCCGTGACCCGGGTCGCCAACGCCCTGCTTGCCGAGGGACTGCAGCCACAGGACCGCGTCGCCCTCTGGTCCGCCAACCGGCCGGAGTGGCAGATCGCCGACCTGGGCATCCTGCATGCGGGCGGCGCGACGGTCGCGATCTATCAGACGCTCTCGCCGGACCAGGTCAAGTACCTGCTCAGCCACTCCGAAGCGAAGGTCCTGATCGTCGAGAACCGGCAGCTGCTGGAGCAGGTTCTTTCCATGCGCGACGAGCTGCCCGCGTTGCGACGGGCGATCGTCATCGACGGCGACGGCGGTGGCCAGAACGGTTGGTCGACCACCTGGCCGGAGGCGCTCGAGAAGGGGGACGCATTCGGTCGTGGCCGGCCCGGATTGCTCGCGAGTCGCTGGCAGGCCTTGCAGCCGGAGGACACCGCGAGCCTGATTTACACCTCGGGGACGACCGGCCAGCCAAAGGCCGCGATCCTCACGCACCACAACCTGACCTGGACGGCGGCGGCGACCCTGCAATGTTTTCGCGGCGATCCCAGCGATCGTGTGGTGTCGTACCTGCCGCTCGCCCATGTGCTGGAGCGCGTCGTCAGTCACCTTCGCCAGCTCATCACCGGCTGCCGGGTTTATTTCTGCCCGCAGGTCGACAAGGTCATGGAAGCGGTGCGCGAGGTCCATCCGACCTACTTCACCTCGGTCCCGCGGCTGTGGGAAAAGATCTACGCGGGGGTTCGCGACCGGATGGGCCAGGTCCACGGTCCCCGGGCACTGGTCCGCGACTGGGCGCTGCGCGCCGGCGCGCGGCGGACCGCGGCCTACGAGCGGCAGAAGCCGATGTCGCCGCTGCTCGCCTGGCAGTGGTCGCTGGCCGACCGCCTGGTCTTCAAGAACATCCGCAAGACCCTCGGCTTCGACGAGCTGCTGATCTGCATCAGCGGGTCGGCGGCCATCGCCCCAGAGATCCTTCGGTTTTTCTACGGCATGGGCATCGAGATCCTCGAGGGCTACGGCCTGACGGAAACGACGGCGCCTGCCACCTTCAACCGGCCCGGGGAGGCGCATTTTGGCACGGTCGGGCCGCCGATGCCGGGCGTCGAGATCAAGATTGCGCCCGATGGCGAGATCCTGGTGAAGGGCGGCAACGTCTTCGGCGGCTATTTCAAGGACGCGAAGGCGACGCAGGAAGCCCTCGATGATGGCTGGCTGCGCACTGGCGACATCGGCGAGCTCGACAAGGACGGCTATCTCAAAATCACCGACCGAAAGAAGGACCTGTTCAAGACCTCGGGTGGCAAGTACGTCGCCCCGGGGGCGATGGAAACGCAGCTACGCCACCATCGCGGCATCGGCCAGGCGGTCGTGCTGGGCGAGGGGAAACCGTTCGTCGCCGCCCTGATCATGGTCGATCCGGACGTCGTCAGGCCGGGCGATGCGCAGGCCGGTCGCCTGGTCGAGCAGGCCATTGCCGACGTGAACCGGAGCCTTTCGCATCCAGAGCAAATCAAGAAATGGACGGTTCTCGACGCGGAGTTCAAGGTCGGCGACGAGCTGACGCCGAGCATGAAAGTGAAGCGCAAGCGAATCACCGAGAAGTACGGCAAAGAGATCGACGCGCTCTACGCCGACAAGAAACCGTCCTAGCGACGTCGCAAATACGGGTTGCCGATACGCTCTTGACCGATCGTCGTATTCGCGCCATGACCGGGGTAGACGACCGTGTTGTCGGGCAGGGTCAGCAATTGCCCATGCAGGCTGAGCAGCATCTGCTGGGGGCTGGAGCCGGGCAGATCGACGCGGCCGATCTTGCCCGGCAGCAAGGTGTCGCCGGTGAAAACGTGATTGCCGACTCGGTATGAAAGGCCGCCCGGGGTATGGCCGGGTGTCGCGAGCACCTGCAGCTGAAAACCGCCGAAGTCGAGCGCATCGCCGCCGACCAGATAGCGCTCGGCGGATTTCAGGTAGGCCGTCGCGTCGGCCAGATGCATCGCCGTGGTCGCCTGGGTCGCGGCCTTGACGGCATCCTTGGCGCCGGTGTGTCCGGGATGGGCATGCGTGAAGCAGATCCAGCGGACGGCAAGCCCTCGCAACTGGCCGAGAATTTTCTGCGCATCCTCGCCGGGATCGATGAGGACGGCTTCTTTTGTGTCCGAATCGGCGACCACGTAGCAGTTGGTGTCCTTCTCGCCGACGTGGATTTTCTGAATCGATAACCGCGCCACGCATCAAGATTAGTTCGCCTCGTTGCTAACCTTGTAGCCATGGCAGAGACCCGGCAGCTCGTCAAGTACACGTTCGTCAAAGTCGACCCGGAGGCGCTGGCGTGGCCGGAAGCGGAGCGGCAGGCCGCGGCGGCCGAATTCGGGCGGCTGCTCGAGGCCCGCGCCGTCGAGGGCACGCTGTTGACCTACAGCACCGTCGGCCTCCGGGGCGATTGCGACCTGCTGATCTGGCAGGCGGCCGACAGCGTCGACGAGATCCAGCGATCGGAGTCGCACTGGCGTTCGACGCAGCTCGGGCCCTCGCTGCGCGTGGCGCACTCCTTCCTGGCGATGATG